>JAFZQR010000089.1 GCA_017620295.1 Bacteroidaceae bacterium | reverse complement strand
CGCTTGCTTGGAAGTTAAAGAAGTTATGCCGCTTCGCGGCGGAAGTTAAAGAAGTTCTTCAAGTATGAAGCGACCAGAGGTCGAGCGAAAGGACGTATGTTTTGCAAGCTTGTATAACC
Source organism: Bacteroidaceae bacterium (assembly GCA_017620295.1). GTDB lineage: Bacteria > Bacteroidota > Bacteroidia > Bacteroidales > Bacteroidaceae > Physcousia. The sequence goes on along the minus strand of JAFZQR010000089.1, from coordinate 28,947 downwards.
AATAGCAGAAGTATTGTCCTTTCGCTCGACCTTTGGTCGCTTCATACTTGAAGAACTTCCGTGACCGAAGGTCACTTAACTTCCTTAACTTCTTTAACTTCCAACATCCGAAACTTGAGTTGAGTAACCTCTTAGACAGATGTTTATGGGATTCGTCCAATTCGTCTAATTAGTTGTGAAAAGGTGGATTTTGTATTTTGACACACCCTCTTGCTTATTGTTTGTGGTAAGCGTCTGGCTTAACGAACCATCACTTTGCGTACTGTACCGTCTGGCATGCGGACGATGTTGATGCCGCGACGCAGGGCGTTGGTGCGTGTGCCGTTGAGGGTGTAGATGGCAGCAGGAGCTGCTGTTGTTGTTGTCACGCTGGTGACAGCATTATCCACATTACCCTTGCCGAGATAATAGAGATGCCATGCACCCACAACCTCGTAGTCGTTGGGGAAGGTCTCCTTCTTGCTCAGACCTATGCGAACCTTACCATCAGCTGGTACGTCGAACTCAAGGCTGTTGAGGTAGTAGCCAGCATCGAAGAAGGCTGCTGTAGGAGTGGTGCCATCGGGAGCAACCAGACCGTTGGAGAGTGTGTAGGTGTTCACGCCCTGCGGAGCATCGCTGGCTGCCACAGCACCCTCGGTGAGGTTCATTACGGGCTTCTCAGCCTTGTCGGCAGAAGTCTCGGCGTAGAGGGTGGTGAGGTGAGTCTCAGTACCGTTGCTCATGTACTGCTCCTCCTCGTTCCAGTAGCCGGCACGATAGTAGGTGTGAACAGTTACTTCATAGTGGCCTTCAGGCAGTCCGCTCAGGTCTTGGTAGAGCTCGAAGCCGGCACGGTTGTAGCTCACGGTGTACTGCTTGTAGCCGTTCATGGCGGTGGTGGTCCAGCCGTCTATGCGGCCTTCGTCCTTGCTGCCGCGTGAGGGGTCGAAGGTTGGGTTGACAATGAGACTGGTGTAGTCCTCGCGTACCTCGGCTTCGGGATCGCCATAGTAGTAGAGGCTCCACTCGCCCACAACCTCGTAGTCGTTGGGGAAGGTCTCCTTCTTGGACAGACCGATACGCACCTTACCGTCCTCGGGTACGGTGAACTCCAGCTCGTTGAGGTAGTAGCCAGCTGCGAAGAAGGCTGCTGTAGGAGTGGTGCCATCGGGGGCAACCAGACCGTTGGAGAGTGTGTAGGTGTTCACGCCCTGTGGAGCATCGCTGGCTGCCACAGCACCCTCGGTGAGGTTCATGACGGGCTTCTCAGCCTTGTTGGCAGAAGTCTCGGCGTAGAGGGTGGTGAGGTGTGTCTCGGTACCGTTGCTCATGTACTGCTCCTCCTCGTTCCAGTAGCCGGCACGGTAGTAGGTGTGAACAGTTACCTTGTACTTGCCCTTTGGCAGTCCGCTCAGGTCTTGGTACAGCTCGAAGCCGGCACGGTTGTAGCTCACGGTGTACTGCTTGTAGCCGTTCATGGCGGTGGTGGTCCAGCCGTCTATGCGGCCTTCATCCTTGCTACCCTTGGATGGGTCGAAGTTGCGGTTCACGATGAGGTCTGACATATCTTGCTCTTCCCCGCCTGTGCTGTCGCCAAGCTTGATGCTTACGGTCATGGAGTTGATCTCCTCTATCTTGGCCTCCACGGTCTCGTTGTTGTAGGTACCGTTGGCGTAGGCTTTGTTGGCCTCGTCCAGCAGAGCCTGGGCAGCCTCGATGTCCTTGGCATTGGGATAGTTGTTGATGGCTTCGTAGAGGTTGTCGATGCTGGTGGCCAGAAGGGCGTAGTTGGCGGTGCAGGCAGAAGCTGCATCCATAGCCTGCTTCAGGGCAACCATAGCATCATAGCGCTCGTCGTCGCCAGCACCCTCGGCAGTAGTGATGGCAGCTGAGAGGGCGTTGAGTTCTTCTGTGCCGCACTTGTCGGAGAGCATCTCCTGAGCTGTAGGCAGGGTGTTCTCAATAACTGTTGACAACACCTCGGGGTTCTTGGCTCTGAAGGTCAGTCGCATATCGGACCATACAGCCCAGCAACCCTCGTAGCGCAGGTCGTTGCGCACACCAATCTTCATGGTGCCGTCAGTTACGAGTCCGTAGAGTGTCTGCTGGTAGCGGCCTGCCTGGAACGATGTGGCAGCATCCTCCAGCGTGTTAGGTATGTAGCCAACGCCTTCAAGAACGAAATTGTTGCCGTCAACAGCCTCAAACGTAGCACCGTCGTTGATGTAGTTGAGCTTTGCGCGGAAGTCGTTCATATAGACGTAGGCGCGATAGTTGTCGGTGTAGTTGGCTGTGTTGCTGAAGTCGGCTGGACGATAGAAGTCGTTCAGAGTGAGTTCGTAGAGACCGTTCTGCAGGCCTGTAATCTCCTGTGAGATACCAAACACAATGGTGTAGGCCTGTCCCATCTTGTAGTTGTCGGGACCAACTGGGAACTCGGGCAGACCTTCCTTCACCCAACCCTCGGTAGTGGCGAAGTGGGGGTTCACGATGAGGTCGGTGCAGTCCATGCCGTCCACCATGCCTTCTGCCAGGGCCTTCTCCTTGAGAGCCTGAAGGTAGGCTGTCTCGGCTACAATCTCATCTGTTGTCAAGTTACCATTATATAATATGTATAGAGCACCACCGTGGGCGTGGGTCTCAGAGGGACCGTTCTCGTCGTAGAGATATGCCTCCAGACTGTTGATGGCGTCACCCATGAGCTTGTCGCCGTTGTCTTCAAGGAAGAGGTCTGCCTCGTTGTAAAGAGCCTTGTAGGCTGCGTAGGCGTTGAGGTTGTCCTGCATATCCTTGCAAGCCGTCTCGTATGCGGCTAGGGCAGCGGTGATGTCGGCTGCTGTGGTAGCTGCCTTGAAGGCTTGGAGCGCACTGGTGTATGTCTCAAAAGCTGCACGTCCGTAGGGCAGGTCGTCGCCTCCGTCATCTATGAGTGCAGCGAAGTCGGTGTTTGCTGCCAGACGTGTCTCCTTGAAGTACTGCATAGCAGCATCGCTGTTGCCGAGATACTTCAGTTCCCACTGGTCGAACAGAGTCCAGTCGCCATCGATGGTGCTCTCTTTTTTGAGGCCGAGAGTGAGGTTGCCGTCGGTGGTGTAGGAAACGATTGTGGTGGGGCCATACTGTCCAGCATCGAAATACTGGGCAGCTGTGCGCATGTCGTTGGGGATGAAGCCGTACTCGTTCTCAGAAGTGTTGCCTCCGAGAGCTTCTGCCGTGGCTCCTGTGCTGGCGAATGGCAGGGCTGCATACAGGCTCATCATATCCTGAGAGGTGGAGTAGGAGGCGTAGAGCTGTGCGTTCTGATTAGCTGGCTGCTCTTCCTGCAAGGCCGTATATTCTGCTGCATCGTTGGCTGCACTTCCTGCACGGTAGTAACCTCTTACTCCGATGCTATATACACCAGGTGTGAGGTTGGTCAGACGCTGGTAGTAGTTGTAGTTGCAGTTGTAGAACTCGGCATTGCCATAGTTCTGGAAGCCTGGTGCTGTGCCGCTCCAGCCTGTGTTGTTGTTGTCGTTGTAGCTGGGATTGGCTATGGCTGTTGTCACATCAACAGGATTGTCAGGAGTGGCATAGCCCTTCAGCGTGTCCACGAGGCCGGCAAGAGCTGTCTGCAACTGCTCGGGTGTGCTGGAGTGGTTGGTATAGACAGCCTTGAAAGCAGCTATGTCCACGTTGGGGAAGCGTGCCTCGGCATCGTCGATGACAGCACCAAGGGCCACGGCAGCCTCATATTGCTTCATGTCAGCCAGGTACTTCTCGTAGTTGGCTGGGCTAACGAACTGCCAAATGAGCTGGGCTTCGGGGTAGGTATCCACGTTGGCCAGATAGAGGCGTGTGTCATACATCGACGGAATCACACCTATGTAGCTGTTGTAGTAGGCAGCAGGGGTCATGGTGGCATTCAGAGGTGAGAGTCCGATGCGGTAAGTGCCATCGCCTACGGCCTCGAATGTGAAGGCCTTATCGACCTCGTCAGTCTTGTTGCGGTCCACCCAGATGCTGTTCCATGCATCCAGAAACATGCACATGATCTTGCCTGCAGGACTACCGTCTTCGATGTAGGAAGTGAGGTAATAGGACTGTCCATCCCATGTGCCTCCCTCCGGCACAATCTGTTCGATATAGACCTTGTAGCCACGTAGCGGCTTGACGCAGGCGCGTGTACTCCAGTCATAGGCTCCCATGTAGAAGCCCGCAGCCCCAACGTTGTAGAGGTAGCATTCCTCTCCAGCTGTGAGAGGCATAGCCTGTGGGGCGGCAGGTCGCGTCCACTCTTGTGCGAAGACGCTGGCACACACCACAAGCATACTCACAAATAAAGTAAGCTTTTGTTTCATAGATTTAGTAATCGTTAAAAAATAACTTCCTAAAGTTTATATGAATAGGATTTAAGCATTATGATTATATATCAGCTAATTAGGAGTTAATACAAATGAGATAGTTTTCGGAACTTATTTTTTTATCATTACTTAGTTAATAATGTTAGTGAAAAAGTCATTCGTCATTCATCATTCAAACCTCTCCCCCCAAAGTTGCTTCATGCGTTCATGGAGGCGCTGCTCGGTGGCCGATGTGTTCTGAGGATGCCAGAAACGCTGACTGGTAGCTCCATCGGGCAGGAACTGCTGCTCTACGAAGTGACCCTCATAGTCGTGGGCATACTTGTAGCCGTCGGAGTAGCCCAACTGTTTCATCAGCTTGGTGGGTGCGTTGCGCAGGTGCAGGGGTACGGGTAGGTTGCCCGACTCTCGCACGTAGGACAGAGCCTCGTCTATGGCCAGATAGGCCGAGTTGCTTTTGGGTGAGGTAGCCAGATAAACGGTGGCCTCGGCCAGCGGTATGCGTCCTTCAGGCCATCCAATCTTTTGGACTGTGTCGAAGGCTGCATTGGCCAGCAGTAGGGCGTTGGGGTTGGCGAGTCCGATGTCCTCTGAAGCGGAGATAACGAGGCGGCGGGCTATGAACTTGGGGTCTTCGCCGCCTTCAATCATACGCGCCAGCCAGTAGAGTGCGCCGTCGGGGTCGCTGCCTCGTATGCTCTTGATGAAAGCAGATATGATGTCGTAGTGCATCTCGCCTTCCTTGTCGTAGGCAAGCGGATTCTGCTGCAGTCGGTTGGTTACCAGCTCATCGGTTATGGCAATCTTGCTGCCTTCGGGTTCGGCTTCGACTATGAGTTCCAGAATGTTCAGCAACTTGCGTGCATCGCCGCCACTGAAGCGGAGTAGGGCAGAGGTCTCATCTAAACTGATGTCGTACTTGCGTAGCTCGGTATCGGAGGATATGGTGCGCTTGGCAAGGTCTATGAGGTCGTCGGCTTCCAAAGGCTGGAGAACATAGACGGCACAGCGCGACAGCAACGGACGTATAACCTCAAACGAGGGGTTCTCTGTAGTGGCTCCTATCAGAGTCACCACACCCTGCTCAACAGCACCCAGCAGAGAGTCCTGCTGGCTCTTGCTGAAACGGTGTATCTCGTCGATGAACAGTATAGGGCTGTTCTGACTGAAGAAGCGCCCTGCACGGGCTTTGTCTATCACATCGCGCACGTCCTTCACGCCGCTGGTGACAGCCGAAAGTGTATAGAAAGGAATCTGGAGTGTGTTGGCTATTATCTGAGCCAAAGTGGTCTTGCCTACACCTGGAGGCCCCCAAAGAATAAACGACGACACATGGCCGCCGTCAATCATTCTTCGGAGTACAGAACCTTCACCTACTAAATGCCTCTGCCCGACATAACCGTCAAGCGTGGTGGGGCGCATTCTCTCTGCTAAGGGTTTCATGCCTAATCTCAGCGAGTCTGTGTACTCTCTGCATCTCTGCGTTGTTGGAAAAATGAGCGATAAACGGGACTCGAACCCGCGACCCTCGGCTTGGGAAGCCAATGCTCTACCAACTGAGCTATTATCGCATGGGTGACTGCTTTTTAAGTCACCGCAAAGGTAGTCACATTTCTTTATTCAGCAAAGTGATTAAATGAAAATGTGATTATATCCTCTCCAATACCAGGCTTATCAGACCATCTATGCTACCCTTGTAGCCTGTGTTGGCCTCACCTGCCAGACGGTTGGCTATTACCATGCAGCAGGTCATGGCCTTGTGACCCATCAGACGTGCCAAACCTGCCAATGCGCTACTCTCCATCTCGAAGTTGGTGATGCGCCAGCCTTGGTACTCGAAGGCCTCCACCTTGTGGTTCTGTTCGGGATCGGCCAGGGGGATGCGCAGCTCGCGGCCTTGCGGACCGAAGAAGCCTCCGCAGGCTATGGTCACGCCGCGTACCATCTCCTTGCCGCCTATGCGGTCTATTAGTTCGGCATTGGCGTCAATCACGTAGGGAGCGCACAAAAGCGGGTTCCAGTTCATGTGCTTCTTGAAGGCTTCCTCGAAGGCTAGGTCGCACACCTCATTGCGCCCTGCATAGAAATTAAGCAGCCCGTCGAAGCCTATGCTCTTGGCTGAAGCTATGTAGGTGCCTACAGGGGTGTTGGGCTGCAGGCCTCCACAGGTGCCTATGCGCACCATCTCAAGACTGCGCAGCTGCTCGCGTTCCCTGCGGGTCTCGAAGTCAATATTTGCCAAGGCATCAAGCTCGTTCACCACGATGTCTATGTTGTCGCAGCCTATGCCTGTGCTGACTACCGTGATGCGCTTACCCTTGTAGCTGCCGGTGATGGTGTGGAACTCGCGGCTCTCTATGTCGCATTCCATGCGGTCGAAGTGCTGAGCCACAGTCATCACGCGTCCAGGGTCGCCAACGAGTATCACCTTGTCGGCCAGTTGTTCGGGACGTACATGCAGGTGAAACACGCTGCCGTCTTCATTTATTATTAGTTCGGAGGGTGCAAAGTATTTACTCATAGCTGTAATGATTTAATTTCAACATAGAATTACGTATGCAAAGATAGGGCGTTTTCTTTATTCTATGATAAGTTACGTTGAAAAATTAATCTTGAGTTGTTGCTGGTGAAGTCGGATATATCTGCTGGATTGTACCGTCGGGACGGAACACAACTGTCTCTATAGAAACTGAACGGCGTTTGTCGTCGTTGGGCGATAGGCTGTTGTGATGATAGAATAGATACCATTGTCCTCGGAACTCCACAAGTGAGTGGTGATTGGTCCAGCATCCATTGGCGTGTTCGCTCATGATAATGCCCTTGAAGTCCCATGGACCAAGCGGTGTGCGCGACATGGCATAGGCCAGAGTCTCTGTACCGCCTTCATGTCGCACCCAAGGAAAGGTTAGATAATACCACCCATTGCGTTTGAATACAAATGGTCCCTCCTTGAAGCCTTCAGGAAGGCCCTGCATAGTATGTTCTGCCGTCGGCTCGCCTTCAATCTCCGTCATGTTGTCTTTCAGACGCGCACCTTGCAGACCTGCGCCGCTCCAATAGAGGTAGGCAATGCCGTCCTCATCGATGAGTACACAGGGGTCAATGCCTGTAACGCCCTGAATAGGTTCGCTTTCACAGGTAAAGGGTCCTTCAGGACGCTCTGCGGTGGCGACACCGATAGCAAAGCCACGTCCTTCACGAGGCCTGTCCGGAAAGTAGAGATAGTACTTGTCGCCTTTCTGTATGCAGTCGGGAGCCCACATAGCGTAGCCCTCGGGATTGCCCCAAGGCACATCCTCCTGACGCAGTATGACACCATGGTCGGTCCAGTCAGATAGGTTGTCGGACGAGAACACGTGATAGTCGGCCATGCAGAACCAGTCCTGTCTCTGGCCCTCTGGAGGTATGATGTCGTGAGAGGGATAGAGATATACCTTATTATTAAATACGCGCGCAGTAGGGTCTGCCGTGAACTGGTCGCAGATGATGGGATTTTGTGCTACTGACGTGAGAGCTACAGCCAGAAGCAACAAAGGTATGAGCCGTCTCATTCTAGCGTTACTATTAGTGTTTGTAAATCCTCTGTTCGCGAGCTGGTGCCGTAGAGCAGTTCAAAGCGTCCGGAATGTGTGTGGACGGTGTTGGTGGCAGGGTCGAAGAGTTCGAAGGTCTTTTCTGTGAGGGGAAGCTGGACGCTGACGGTCTGGCCTGCAGGAATGGTTACTCGCTGGAAGGCGCGAAGCGAGCGTAGAGGTCCGTCGTTGTCGTTGATGTCTCTCACATAGAGCTGTATGACTTCTGTTCCACTACGGCTGCCTGTGTTGCTGACAGGGATGGTCAGCGAGCTGCTGAGGTTGGAGGTCTGCAAGGTTGTGGATGGGATTGTGGCCTGTCCGAGGCTGAAGGTGGTGTAGCTTAGACCATAGCCGAAGGCAAAGAGTGGGTTATCGAAGTAGCGGTAGGTGCGTCCACGCATGGAGTAGTCCTCGTAGTCGGGGAGCTGGTCGGTGGAGCGGTAGAAGGTGACGGGCAATTTGCCGCAGGGGTTGAAGGCACCAAAGAGTACATCTGCCACGGCTGTGCCACCCTCTTGTCCTGCATACCAAGCCTGAACGATGGCGTCGCAGCTTTCGGTTTCAGGTTGCAAGGCAATTGCCGAGCCGGAACAGTTGACGAAAATGACGGTTTTGCCGGCAGCTTTCAGGGCTTTTAGGAACTCGCGTTGAACGGCAGGCAGCTCAATGTTGGTGCGGTCGCCTCCACGGAAGCCTTCTATATCGACAGGCATCTCCTCGCCTTCAAGAGCTGGCGATATGCCTCCAACGAACACCACCTTCTGTATGCCACGAAGCTGGGCTATGATGGTTGCGTAGTCGATGGGTTGTTCTTGGGCAATGTTGACCTTGATGTCGGCTCCCCATGTGGGTACGAAATGATAGCGTATCTCGATGTCGTAGGACTTGCCCGCTTCGGCTTGGATGGCGGTGCGGGTGGGTGTGGTGCGCCATGAATGTACCTTTTGACGCTGCTCGCCGTTGACATAGACCTCGTAGTGGCCCGTGCCTTCAACGTTGACAACATATTCTCCTGCTTCGGCAGGTGTGAAGGTGGTCTCGTAGCGGGCTGAGAAGTTCTCTAGTGCCACTCCTGGAGCAAAGTTGTGCATACCGGCTGTCGTGGCGGCGATGGGCGATGTGTAGTATTGGGTGGTGACTGGAGAACCTTCCATTGAGGTGTTGTTCCATAACGTTCCACAAAGTCCGCGGCGGTCTCCAGCCTTGCACTCGTTGGCGAGTCGGCAGTCCATCACCATGTTGTAAGTCAGGTCGCATGCTGGCAGGTAGAGGATGTTGTGCTGCTTGGCACGTATGCCGTCTAGAATGGTGATTGTGTGGTTGGGAGTGCCGTTGTAGTTGCCCCACATCATCGGACGGTTATCGGCGTTGGGACCAATGACAGCTATGCGCTCTTTCCCTGCACGGAGGGGCAGCACGTTGCCCTTGTTCTGAAGCAGAACTATTGTCTGGCGAGCCATGTCGAGTGATTTCTGTGCACTCTCGGGGGTGGACATGGCGGAGTAGGGTATCTGCGCCCATTCCACAAGTGAAGGATCGTCCATCTCACCAAGGTCGAAGCGTCCCTCCAGCAGGCGGCGTACATGTTTGTCAACCTCCTCCTCGGTAATTAGTCCCCGGCGCACAGCCTCCGGTATGGAGCGATATACATATCCCCATCCGCATTCTACATCCGTTCCTGCCAATGTGCCTTTGGCAGCTGAATGGACTGCATCGCTTGAAGAATGGTGGTTCTGGTAGAAGTCGCTGATGGCTCCACAGTCGCTAACCACGAGGTAGTCGAAGCCCCACTCATCGCGGAGTATCTGTTGCAGCAGACGTGAGTTGCCGCAGCAGGGGTCATCGTCCAGACGCTGGTAGGCACACATCACCTCTCGCACCTTGGCTTCCTGAACGAGAGCTTGGAAGGCGGGGAGATAGGTCTCCCAGAGGTCGCGGAAGTCGATGTCGGTGAGGTTGGCTGTGTGGCGTGTATATTCAGGTCCGCTGTGAACTGCATAGTGCTTGGCACATGCCCAGAGCTTGCGGTACTTGGATGTCTCTGGACCTTGAAGGCCGCGTACTACCTGCACACCCATCACGGATGTCAGGTAAGGGTCCTCGCCGTAGGTCTCCTGTCCGCGTCCCCAACGTGGGTCACGGAATATGTTCACATTGGGTGTCCATACAGAGAGGCTATGGAACTTCTCGTCCTCGCCTCCTTCAGCGTACATACGCTTGTTGTACTGCGCACGGAACTCTGTGCTGGCCACATCGAACACCTGATACAGAAGGTCGGGATTGAATGAGGCTGCCATGCCTATCGGTTCCGGGAATACTGTGACGTTGCCCATGTTGGCAGCACCGTGGAGAGCTTCGCTCCACCAGTAGAACTTCTTTATTCCGAGGCGCGGTATGGCTGGCGACTCGTCAAGCATTAGCTGTGCTTTCTCCTCCAACGTCAGTCGTTGGCAAAGGTCGGCTGCTCTCTCTCTTGCGCTGAGTGAGGGGTTCTGATATGGTAGTGTCTGTGCTGTGCCGCATAGGCCTGTGATAAACATGAAGGCTATAGTGACTTGTCGTTTCATCGTGTTAGAAGTAATAAGGTGAAAAGATTAACCCAGACACACTTTTTCAGATGTGTCTGGGTTGATATAGTGTGATGACTGTTATAATGGATTCGGTTGTTATTCGTCACCGAGAAGGGCATCCATCTCAGCATATTCGGCTTTCTTGTCAAGCACGCTATAGACGGTGCGGAGACGTGAAGCCCACTTGCGTGTGTTTTCGGGTTCCAATTCACGTATCTTGAGGAAGTATGGCTCGGCCTTGGCGTAGCAGTCTTTGACAGGTGCTACAGCAGCATCGTACTGTGCCTGTGTCATCTTCTTGCCAGATAGCTGTTCGTTGATGTCGTAGCCCCAGTCGCAGTAGCATACTCCAGCATTGTAGATAGCATCGCTGAACTCTGGGTCAGCCTCAATAGCTTTGTCGAAGTATGTGATTGCTTCCTCAAACTTGCGATCGTTCATCAGGATGGTACCCATTGCGTAGTTGCCGATACGGCTGGTTGGGTCGGACTCGATTATCTGGTTGGTGAATGCGCGAGCCTCGTCGGTCTTATTGTTGGAGAAGTAGTAGGCCAGAATGTTCTGGGCGGTGCCTTCGTTGCTGTCGGGGTCGTCCATTACGGCTTGCTTACCTGTCTCTAACCATGCCACGGTGTCGCCCTGCTCAATGAGGGCTGCCAGCTGGAGTTGAACGGCTTGTGACTTCTGTTCCTCATACTGCTTGGCCAGGTCAATGTACTGGCTGATGGTGGCGAAGTCCTTGGCGTTGTAGGCGCAGAGGCAGGTGAAGAATGCCATCTGAGGCACATTGGGGTCGCCTTCAAGCGATGTCTCCTGGGCTACTATGGTGTAGCGCTTGGAGTAGTCCATCCAAGTGATGAAACAATCTTCGGCCTTGCTGAATTCCTGCTCTGAGAAGAACTGCTGTCCGCAGTAGGCCAGATATTGGCGGCAGTTGAGGGCGAAGGCTTTGTTGCGTACGCTATAGCATTCAACCTCGCTGTCTTTCTGGCGGCGGGCTATGACACCTTTCTCAAACTCCACCTTGTAGCACTCTTCCATAGCTGATACTGCATCGATGATGAGGTCGTGGAAGGCCTGCACGTCAATCTGCTGGCCTGCCTGAAGCTGAGTCACAAAGGCGTTGATTTGGAACAGCTTGAGGTTGGCTTTCACGTCCCATGCGCTGGCGAGCTGCTTCTTTGTATCAGGGCTGGTCAGGGTAGGCTCAATCATTTCAAGTGTGGATGTGATAAGGTCTTGCAGCTTCTGCTCGTCGGCAGGCTTGCGGTCGGGAGTTGCTACGAGGTCTTGTGCCTGTTCCATCTTTACTCGTGCTTTCTTGACCACACCGTCTTGTGCAAATGAAGCAACAGTGGCTGTAAGCAGCAATGCTGCGCAAATAAGTCTCTTCATAATAAAAAGTATAATGTGTTAATATGTCCAGAAGTTTATTCTTCAGCCGCAAAGATAATACATATTGCTATTAAGGTGTTGCATAAAAACAAAAAACATCTATAATTTATAACATTTTATATGACTTGGAGGCGCAGAATTTGGAAAATTAAGTGCCGCAGATACGCGACACTTAATAAAGTGGCATGTATCTGCGGCACAAGTTATGGTGGAACCATAAGCCTTATTTTCTATTCATCGAAGTTGAAGAACTCGTTGAAACCATTGTTGGAGTCAGATGTTTTATCCTCCTCGGCTGGGGCTTCAGTATCCTCGGTAGGAACTTCACCATCTTCTGAAGTAGCTTCTGTTACAACTTCGGTGGCTTCTGGCTGTTCGGTTGCAGAAGCTTCCTCAACAGTAGCATCCTCAACTTCGTCCTCCTCCTCTTCGGTTGGAACGATGCAGACATTGGCAATGGTGTCACCTCGCTTGGCAAGCTCTATGAGCTTCACACCCTGAGTGGCACGTCCCTGCACGGAGATGGTGGAGAGCTTCAGTCGGAGTGTGACGCCGCTCTTGTTGATAATCATCAGGTCCTCGTCGTCGTTGACGCACTTGATGGCTGTGAGCTGTCCAGTCTTCTCTGTTACCTCCAGTGTCTTTACACCCTTGCCGCCACGGTTGGTCACACGGTAGTCGTCAACGTTGCTGCGTTTGCCGTAGCCGTTCTCCGAAACAACGAGAATGGTGTCTCTTTCTGGATTGTTAACCACAACCATGCCTACGACTTCATCGCCTTCGTCAAGCCACATACCTCTCACACCTATTGATGTGCGGCCTACGGCTCTTACAGCTTGCTCGTTGAAGCGGATAGCCTTACCGCTGCGGTTGGCTATCACAATCTCGTCCTCACCATTTGTCAGGGCTACGTCAATCACGCGGTCTCCTTCAACGATGTTGATGGCGATTACACCGTTCTGACGCGGACGGCTGTAGGCTTCGAGAGATGTCTTCTTGATGGTGCCGTCCTTGGTGCAGAACACCACATGATGGCTCTTGTTGAACTCTTCGTCGTTGAGCTTCCTGATGTAGAGGCATGCATTGACGGCATCGCCCGACTCAATGTTGAGCATGTTCTGTATGGCACGTCCCTTGGAGTTCTTAGCTCCTTCAGGTATTTCATACACCTTGAGCCAATAGCAACGTCCCTTCTGTGTGAAGAAGAGCATGGTGTTGTGCATTGTGGCACGGTAGATGTACTCAATGAAGTCCGTGTCGCGAGTGGCACTGCCCTTGGCTCCGATGCCTCCGCGTCCCTGAGCGCGGAACTCTGCCAGAGGTGTGCGCTTGATGTAGCCCATGTGGCTGATGGTGATGACAACCTCATCGTCGGCATAGAAGTCCTCTGGGTTGAACTCCTCGCTGGAATAGACAATCTCAGAGCGGCGTGGGTCGCCATACTGCTCCTTGACCTCAAGCAACTCGTCCTTGATAACCTTCCAGCAGAGGTTGTCGTCGGTAAGTATTTGATTGTAGTATTCAATCTTCTTCATCAGCTCATCGTACTCTGCATGCAGCTTCTCCTGTTGAAGACCTGTGAGCTGTGCCAGACGCATATCAACGATAGCCTTTGACTGCAATTCGTCGAGGTTGAAACGCTCCTGCAGAGCCAGGCGTGCAGCCTCTGGTGAGCGACTGGCCTTGATGATGTGTACAACCTCATCGATGTTGTCGGAGGCTATGATGAGTCCTTCAAGGATGTGGGCGCGTTCCTCTGCCTTGCGCTTGTCGTACTCTGTGCGGCGGATAACAACCTCGTGCCTGTGTTCAACAAAGCATTGTATCATATCGCGCAGGGTGAGAAGCTTTGGGCGACCCTTTACGAGTGCGATGCTGTTGACTGAGAACGATGTCTGCAGCTGGGTGAGCTTGTAGAGCTTGTTAAGGATGACGTTGGCGTTGAAGTCGCGCTTCACGTCGATTACAATGCGCATACCCTCGCGGTCGCTCTCATCATTGGCGTTGCTGATGCCCTCTATCTTATGCTCGTTGACCAAATCGGCTATGCTCTTGATGAGTTCAGCCTTGTTGACTCCGTAAGGTATCTCGGACACCACTATCTTGTCGTGCTGCTCGCCAGCCTCAATCTCGGCACGTGCACGCATGATGACGCGTCCACGACCTGTCTCGTAGGCTTCACGCACACCTTGCATACCATATATAAATCCGCCTGTTGGGAAATCAGGTGCCTTGACATAGTGCATTAGACCTTCAACGTCTATCTCAGGATTGTCAATGTATGCTATGCTGGCATCTATGACCTCGCTGAGGTTATGCGTCGGGATGTTTGTTGCCATACCAACGGCAATACCTGTGGCTCCGTTGACCAGAAGGTTCGGGATGCGGGTTGGCATGACTGTCGGTTCTTTCAATGAGCCGTCGAAGTTGTCGTCCATATCGACTGTCTCCTTTTCCAAGTCCTGCATCATGGCTTCTCCCATGCTGGCTAGACGTGCCTCGGTGTAACGCATGGCGGCTGGGGAGTCGCCATCAACGGAACCGAAGTTGCCTTGTCCGTCAACAAGTGGGTAACGCATGTTCCAGTCTTGGGCCAGACGTACAAGTGCGAAATAGACGCTGGAGTCGCCGTGGGGGTGATAGTGACCTAGCACATTACCAACCGTGCGGGCGCATTTGCGATAGTCCTTGTCGTGGGTGTTGCCATCCTGACGCATACCGTAGAGGATGCGGCGATGCACGGGCTTGAAGCCATCACGGGCATCAGGCAAGGCACGAGCCACGATAACAGACATGGAGTAGTCGAGGAACGAGGAACGCATTTCGCGCTCAATATCGACTTTGATAATTCTGTCTTCTGAATCTTCCATTGGGTGTTAGAATATGAATGTGTGTCTTGATTATTCAAATGGCTTTTGCCCCAAAACGCTTGTTTGGGCTTAAAAGCGTGTAAAGGTACGGTTTTTCTGATACAGTGACAAGCGAATTGCCTGAAAAATGACTTCTTTTCTTTGTTCGGAAAGCATCAATGGCCTATCTTTGTGCGACAATTAAATAAACAAAGGTCACCAATGACTAAATCCAATGAGAATATCGAGCTGGAGATGGCTCGAAACTATGTGCTTTACACGCGTCGAAACATCTTCCTGACAGGTAGGGCAGGCACGGGTAAAACGACTTTCTTGCGGAGACTACACGAAGAGACACGAAAGCGAATGGTGGTGGTGGCTCCAACGGGTGTAGCGGCAATTAACGCTGGTGGAATGACCATCCACTCGTTCTTCCAACTGGCACCAGGACTGTTCCTACCCAATGGACAGATGATGGCAGGTCGCGAGCCGCAAAACAGGTTCTCGTTTTCGAAGCACAAGGTGAATATCCTGCGTTCCCTTGACCTTCTTGTCATTGATGAGATTTCTATGGTAAGGGCCGACCTGCTGGACGCTATTGATCAGGTGCTGCGTCGATATGGTAAACGCAATGAGCCTTTCGGAGGTGTGCAGTTGTTGCTCATAGGTGACCTTCAGCAACTGGCACCTGTTGCTACAGATTCGGAATGGGATATTCTCAGACAATTCTACAGTTCGCCATTTTTTTTCTCTTCCTTGGCTTTGTTGCAGACAGATCTTGTATGTATAGAACTGAAGAAAGTGTATCGTCAGGACAATCCTCTCTTCATTTCCCTGCTTAATGATGTACGTGACGGACATCCGTCGGCCAGCACCATCAACACACTGAACAGCCGCTATCAGCCTGCTTTCCAACCTCCAGCCAATGAGGATTGGATAACTCTAACCACTCACAATGCCTTGGCCTCTCGCATCAACGAGCAGGAAATGGGCAAGCTACCATCACAACCTGTGACGTTCACAGCCAAGGTTAGTGGGGAGTTCCCAGAGTCATCCTATCCTACTGATATGCAGCTGTTTTTGAAGGAAGGAGCGCAGGTCATGTTCTGCAAAAACGACCCTTCGGAAAACAAGGCTTTCTTCAATGGCAAGATTGGTACCGTGAAGTCTATCGACAACGACAAGGTTAAGGTGGTGTGCAAACGTGGCGATGTAATGGAGCAAATTGAGGTTGAGCCGCTTTCCTGGATAAACACGAAATATATAACTGACTCTGAAACAGGAGAGATTAAGCAGGAGGATGTGGGTAGCTTCACTCAGATTCCTTTGCGCACAGCTTGGGCTATAACTATCCACAAGAGCCAGGGCCTTACATTCGATCATGCTGTCATAGATGCAGGACGGGCTTTCTCCCACGGGCAGGTCTATGTGGCTCTGTCGCGCTGCCGCTCATTGGAAGGACTGGTTCTTTCTACACAAATATCGTCAACGGTAATCAGCAGCGATCCGGAGGTGGAACAGTTCAATGAATATGCCGACCAGCACGTGCCTACGGTGGAGAGCTTGATACGCGACCGCCGCTCATTTGTGGAGGATATCTTGTGTGACATCTTCGATTTTCAGGCACTTAGCATGAGGCTTCGGCACTATGTGCGTCTGGTGCAGGAATATGCGGCACGCTTTTTCCCCTCTTATGCTCAGGCTGCTGCTGCTGCTGCAATCCAGCTTGACTCGCAGCTAATGGCTGTAGGCGTTAAATTCCAGCAGCAGATACACCAGCTTATGCCGCTGGCTGAATCGTATAGTCGCAATACACAACTCAGAGATAGAGTGCAGAAGGGTATGGCCTACTACGTCAAGCAGACAGCTGCTATACTTGGCGAACTGCTGGAGATGGATGTACCTGCGGTGGATAACAAGGTGCATGCAGAGCAGTTGCAACGTGAATTTGACTTCCTAAAGAGCGACTACCAGCTGAAGATGGATATTTTCACAGCCTGTGTTGCACAATTCAGCCTTGATGCTTTCTGGAATGCAAAGGCACGGGCTGCAATGACTGAAGACACAGCACCACGTCGTCGCTCTTCGACAACAAGGACTGCAAAGCGTACAACGTCTAAGGGCGACAGCACCAAGCGTAGAACGGCTAAGGATAAGGCCAACGAACAGTCATTAGATAAGCCAACAGCTGACAAACAGCCGGCAGCAGAGATTACTGACATTCAGAATCCTGCCATATACAAGGCTATCATCAACTGGCGCAACTCTGTGGCTAAGGAGAAGAAGCTCCCTGCATCATATATCCTCCCGCTGAGAACTGTAATAGCGCTTGCTAATCAGCGTCCCTCAACTCCGGAGGCTTTACTGGCAATACCGGGAATAGGCAAGAAAACGAAGGAACAGTATGGCGCTGAACTATTGGAGATAGTGCGTGGGTAGTCGTTCAAAAGATGAATGACTGTACGGCTTAATCGTAGAAGTTCCATGAGATGCCGAAGTGTATGCTCATGGGGTCAATGGGGTAGTGGGGCGCCCAGAAGGTGCGGGCGTCTGTGGCATTGGCATGTTTCACGTTAACATAGCCTCGCACACGTTTAATGGCAAAGTTGGCATAGGCGTTGATTATTGGCCAGTTGCCAACTTTTGTACGTTCTATACTGGCATCCTGTACTGCATAATGGTTTATGAGGGGTGCGTAGTCGGGTGCGTAGTACTCTGTGAAAAAGCGCATATCGGCTCCTAGCTCTACACGCAGCACTGTTGCGATGTGGAACACAATGTATGGATTTGTGTATAGGAACACCATCGGGAGTGGTAGCACCTCAGCATGTGACGATCTTTGCCATGTAACGCTGTTGTCCCAGTGGAAAATGCCGGCATGGAAATTCTGAGAGAGCGAAGCGCTGATTACCTGTATGCTTCCATTCTGCTGAGCCACGCCAACATCGTTTGTGTAGGAACTGATAGTTGTGCCATCGGAACTATAGACAGGTGTGCGCTGCATGGCAAAATGAGTGTAGCCTGTGATGTTCTCGATGCCTAAACGCAGCGATGTGTTGGTGCGGTCGATTGTTAGTTTGCCCTCGATGCGTGAACGTGTCTCCTGATCGAGTGAGGTGTCCCACCATGATGTCCGGCTGTGATAGTGGCGGTAGAAGAAGGCTGGGGTGATGTTTTGGAACTGTGCCTTGGCTTCCAGATGGACGGTGTCCTTCCATAGACGGAAGTTGAGGTCGGCTTGTCCGTTGATGTCCAGGTCGCCTGCCTTGTCTCCCACAACCCAGAGTTCTGCTCCTGCTTTGTAATGGAGGGTGTTGCCTTGTGCTTTCTGGATCTCTCCCCCAACGCTCAGGTGGCTCTCACGAAACGTCTGGAACTTATCGATGCTGTCATTTGTCTCAGCACTTAGCAGCTCGTAGCTGTCAAGTTCATGTGCGGCAAACAGCGTCAGCCCAGCTTTCGCCCATTTGTTGAAGCCTTCGCGCAGCTGCAAACCGAGTGTGTTGCGGATGCTGAAAGCGTGAGTCTCATCGTTGAAGTCATCGTAGCTGGTCCGATAGTATGGGGCGTGACTGAGGTAGTCGGTAGGAAGCCCTGAACGGATGTAGTTGCTGTGCGAAAGGTTGCGTATGTTGAGTGTATGGACAATGCTGCTAACGGGTATGAAGTCCTGTGGCGTGACTTGCTCTGACAGCCATTGCTGCTTGAGGGAGTCCATCACGAGCTGTAACCGTATGGTGTCTGCTGATATGACTGTTCGCAGCGAGTCGTTGTCGATACGAGCCTTGAGCAACTCGTTGTCGGAAGGCATGACAGGCTTGAGGCTGTCGGGTACTTCGGCATCGCGATAGAAGCCTAGGTTGTAGCGATGGGTGAGATAGTAGGTCTGGTTGTCGTTGCGGTTCCATACCGATGACAGCACCGTAGGTATGTCGCGACTACCGTAGCTTTGTGGGAAGCTTTGAGGGTCGGTGATGTAGGCGTCGTTTTCTATGCCGCCGTTCTCGCCCATCTTGCTGTGTTCCCACGAGGCCATTGCGTGCATCTCATAGTGCTCGCCGCGATAGTATCCGAATATGGTGCCTCCAAACTGTGAGTTGGCTTGGTTATTGTAGTAGCCTCGTCCGTAAAGATAGTCGAGCTTGAACCCGAAGCCAGCCAGCTTGTTGATGTTGGTGGCAAAATAGGCTCTCACTCGGTCTTGACCGTTCTCACGTGTGCCGCAGGTATGGTATTGGAGATTGGTGAGCGGACTCTTGGTGTTGGTGTAGAGGAGGTTTGAAACCGAGGTGTGGAAGTAGCTGTAGGGACTAATGAAGAAGAATGTCTCGTCGGCTAAAGGACGGTCCAGAAAGTTCAGCTGATAGCGTGGCGCCCCGAGGTTTCCAAGAATCGAGTACTCGCCAGTCATGCCTTCTGTGGCATTGTAGTTCTGGAAAAGATGGGGCAGAGTGTCGTTCAGAGGTAGCTGGGTTACTGTGCCTAGTCTCTCATCTATGTGCCATTGATAGAACTCCGTGGGTACGAAGTGTTCTGTCTTGGTGGTGTCACGACCCCATGTGCTACGCTTACGCTGTTCGGGATCCATATTATCATCGTCTATACCGCTACCGTATGACCCATTGGTGCTATAGGTGGTTTGCGCCTGCAGCCAAGCAGATGGCAGCAGGCACAACAATATAGATGCTATGATTATATGAATCCTCAAATCCTTAAATCTTCTTGATGATTTCCATTCCTTTTCGGAGTGCTTCCTCGTTGGCTGGGATGAGGTGGTGGTGACGCTCTGGAAGGGTCTTGCGCAGGGCTTTCAACACCATTTCCGGCTTGATGAATTTGTAGATGCTGAGCAGGCCTCCAAGAACAATCATGTTGAAGCCTTTGGGGTTACCCAACTCAGCTGCTGCATCCATAGCCGAAATCTCGTAGATGTTGATGTCCTTGCGTTGGGGTGGGATGCTGATTCCATAGCCATCGTAGATGAGTGTGCCACCTGGTTTAATCTTTGACTCAAACTTCTCCAGAGAGGGTTGGTTGAGTACGACAGCCATGTCGTAGCTGCTGACGATGGGTGAACTGATGCGCTCGGTGGAGATGATAACTGTTACGTTTGCAGTTCCGCCGCGTTGCTCAGGACCGTATGCAGGCATCCAGCTTACTTCCAAACCGTCCATGAGGGCGCTGTAGGCTAATATCTTACCCATTGACAGTACGCCTTGTCCGCCAAATCCCGATATGATGATTTCGTTTGTCATATCCTTCAATCTTTCGGTGTTTCTATCTTTTCAATCTTCATAGAGTGTTCTTCAAGTCGCCTAGCTCGTAGAACTTGAACATGTTCTCTTCCATCCACTGGTTGGCCTGCACGGGTGAGAGCTTCCAACCTGAAGAGCAAGTAGATACAATCTCTACAAGGCTTGAGCCACGATGGTTCATGGAGTTCTCAAATGCTGTGCGGATGGCTTTCTTGGCTTTGCGGATAGCTGCCACAGAGTGTACTGACTGGCGAGTGACGTAGCATGTGCCTTCGAGCTGTGCGGCAATCTCGGTAATCTTGAGAGGATATCCGTGCAGGTCGGCTTGTCTGCCGTAAGGACATGTGGCTGTCTTCATGCCCATGAGGGTTGTGGGAGCCATCTGTCCGCCTGTCATGCCGTAGATGGCGTTGTTGATGAAGATGATGGTGATGTTTTCTCCACGGTTCAGCGCATGAATGGTCTCGGCTGTGCCTATGCAGGCGAGGTCGCCATCGCCTTGGTAGGTGAAGACAAGGCGGTCGGGCCACAGGCGCTTGATTGCTGTGGCAATGGCTGGTGCGCGTCCATGCGCGGCTTCTTGCCAGTCGATGTCAATATATTTGTAGGCGAAGACCGAACATCCCACGGGTGATACACCCACGGCTTTCTCTGTCATGCCCATCTCCTCTATGACTTCTGCCACAAGCTTGTGTACCACTCCGTGGGAGCAGCCTGGGCAGTAGTGCATATGGTTGTCGTTCATAAGGGTCGGTTTCTTATAAACGATGTTCTCTGGTGATAGTATGGACTCGTCCATTGTGTTATTGTTGTATGGTATGTGTTGGATTCGTTAGAACAGAAAGCGCAAGAAGAATTCCACAATCTTCACTATCATTGCTACGCCTATCACGGCAAGGCCTATGATGTGTTGCTCTGGAAATGAGAAATAGAGTATCACGCCAATGAGGGCGATAAGCATGAACAGAGCGTTGAGCGTGTTGCGAAGGTCGGATCGTGTCATTGTCTTAGTCTTTCAATTGAAAGTTGCTCTTCAATGCCTGGATTAGCTCATCGGGGGTTGGAACTATGCCGCCCATCTTACCGTAGTGGGCTACAGGTGTGCGACCCTCCACAGCGAGGCGCACATCTTCAACCATCTGGCCGGCATTGATCTCGAAACTCAGTATGCCCTTGACCTGCTCGGACAGTTCGCAGATGCGCTTTGTCGGGAAAGGCCATAGGGTGATAGGGCGTAGGAGACCTACTCGCAGGCCCTGACTGCGCATGTCGCCAATGGCTTTCTGAGCTATGCGGGCTGCTGAACCGAAAGCTATAATCAGATAGTCGGCATCCTCTGTCTGCCACTCCTCGTAGCGAACTTCATTCTCGCGTATGAGGTTGTATTTCTCCTGAAGATGAAGGTTGTGCTTCTCCATGGCCTCTGGCATCAACTCAAGCGAGGTGATGACGTTGATGGGGCGTCCGCCCTTGCGGCCTGTAGAAGCCCAGGGACACTCGCGCTCTATCTCCTCTTCTGTGCGACGAGGCTTGAACGGAGGCAGGACCACTTTCTCCATTACTTGTCCAACAACGCCGTCAGAGAGTATCATTGCTGGTATGCGGTACTTGAAGGCTAGTTCAAATGAGAGGTCAACGAAATCGGCCATCTCCTGAACGGACGACGGTGCCAGTACCAGAATATAGTAATCGCCGTTGCCGCCGCCGCGTGTGGCTTGGAAGTAGTCGCCCTGAGACGGCTGTATGGTTCCCAAACCAGGACCACCACGCTGCACGTTTACAATCAGGCCTGGTATCTCGGCACCGGCCATATAGGCTATACCTTCCTGCATGAGTGCTACACCGGGGCTGGAGGATGAGGTCATTACACGCTTGCCAGCGCCTCCGCCTCCGTAAATCATGTTGATGCTGGCCACCTCACTCTCTGCCTGCAGAACAACCATTCCAGTTGTCTCCCAAGGCTTCTCCAGAGCCAGTGTTTCGAGAATTTCACTCTGAGGTGTGATGGGGTAGCCGAAATAGCCGTCGCAACCGCAACGGATGGCGGCATGGGCTATGGCCTCGTTGCCCTTCATCAACACGATGTCGTTCTCTTGTGTCATATTGTTTGTGTTAGTTTTCAATTTTCTTTCTGTAAACTGTTATGCAACCGTCAGGACAAACGATAGCACAAGATGTGCATCCTGTGCATCTGTCTGTGTCGTGCTGTTCAACGTAGCGGTAGCCTCTGCGGTTCACGGCCTTGTCGGCCAATGCCAGCAGGTTAAATGGACAGGCTACAACGCATAGGCTACAGCCCTTGCAGCGCTCAGTGTTCACCTGTACTGCACCTTTAATCTTCGCCATATATTAATGTATAAGAATTGATAATCTCTGATTTGTGTGAAACTGATGTGACGGTAATCCTAGGGGTTATACATCGCCTTGCAACGGTACTCCATGATTTGCAGGAGCATCTGTCGGGCATGTACAGCAGGTGACTCTGGATCTAACTCGGCTGCATGCTCATAGGCGATGATGGCCTGATCCCATAGCTGCTGCTTTCTGAGGTCATTGCCGTGACGGTAGAATTTGTCGGCTTCGGCCTTTGTTTCCTCTATTGACATCATAATGTGTTTCGTGTTGCGGGCGCAAAATTACAAAGAAAAAGCCGAAACGAAGTTCAAATAGTAAGGAAAAATGGTTTTGAGCTGTGTATTTGTATCATAAAACAAGTGCTGTGTTCTTACAAATGCTATTTATCAGGACTGCTTTTGACGGCTGAAATTGATTGTGTATATTATCCAAATTGTGAATATTATTCGGAATTTTATTTACACATAAAGGACTATCACGGCACTTTTAAAGTCGTGTCTTCACGTTCTAGCTAGCGCGTTTCTTTTCGTCGGCAGGGAGTCTGTGGCATCTCGGCAGATATTGAATGAAACACCAGCATGAAAGGAGTAAAACACCAGCATGAAATGGTTGAATCGACGGCATGTATTGAATGAAACACCAGCGTGTTTTTGATAATTGCTCAAGGAGTGGTTTAAGTTTTTGCATACAAATAAAGCCATATATCGGCAGGATATATGGCAATGTTTATGATATGGTATTCAGCTTGTCCCTTATTATGGCATGAAATCATGTGACAGCAAGTAAGAGTGATGCTGTCGATATGAAAATTATGTATTATAATTATTCAATTTAATATGCAGTTTTGTAATCATGGTAGTGTGCTGTTTCCTTGTTTGGTTGATGCAAAGATACAGCATAAGTCTGGTTCGTGCAAGTGTCTTGTCTAGGTTGTTCCAACTTTATTCTGTCGGCTATTATCTCCACCATGTGCTGCCTCGTGACGGCTCCGCCAGTATAGCCATTTTACCTTGTTGAGACATCCATTTTTTTTTTTTCAAAATTTTACAGATGACATAATGAAAGTCACATTAATTTGTCGTACCTTTGCGCGTACAATTTATAGAGAATTGTTTTAACGGCACTTAATGCACTTGTTGTTATTGCGTGTTTGTCATGTAAGTGTCCTGCAAAATCTTAACATTCAGGTTGTTAAGTTGAATGCGGGGAGCCGTTGATTTGTCCTCGAATCAAAAATTAATACTTTTTTATGGGAAATCTTAAGATTGCTGTTGCTGGCACAGGATATGTCGGCATGAGCATTGCTACACTCTTAGCACAACACAACCACGTAACTGCTGTTGATGTGATAGCAGAGAAAGTGGAGAAGATTAATAAACGGATATCACCCATCCAGGATGAGTACATTGAGAAGTTCTTGGCGGAAAAGGATCTGGATCTTACAGCAACGCTGGACGGAGCTGCTGCCTATCGCGATGCTGACTTCGTGGTGATAGCAGCACCAACAAACTATGACCCCGTGAAGAACTTCTTCGATACGCATCATATCGAGGATGTCATCGATTTAGTGTTGAGCGTGAATCCTGATGCTGTGATGGTTATCAAGAGTACCATCCCTGTCGGCTACACTCGTTCACTTTATGTGAAGTATGCTCTGCAGTTCCTGTATAAGCCCGAACTGAAAGGCAAGAAATTCAACTTGCTATTCTCACCAGAGTTCCTGCGTGAGAGCAAGGCGCTCTACGACAACCTCTATCCTAGTCGTATCATCGTCGGATATCCTAAGCTCATCAACATCGACGAGAAGAGCTTTAGCGAGGAGAACGCTGCCATCACAGCTATTAGCAACCCGAAGGCTGAGGAGTATGCTCACACCTTTGCAGGTCTCCTCCAGGAGGGCGCTATAAAAGAGAATATCCCAACTCTGTTCATGGGTATGAAGGAGGCGGAAGCTGTGAAACTCTTTGCCAACACATATCTTGCTTTGCGTGTTTCTTACTTCAACGAACTTGACACCTATGCTGAGGTAAAAGGCCTTGACACACAAGCCATAATTGAGGGCGTCGGACTTGATCCTCGTATCGGTACTCACTATAACAACCCCAGCTTCGGCTATGGTGGCTACTGTCTGCCGAAGGACACCAAGCAGCTGCTGGCCAACTATCAGGATGTGCCGCAGAACATGATGTCGGCTATCGTGGAGTCTAACCGCACTCGCAAGGACTACATTGCCGACCAGGTGCTGCGCAAGGCTGGCTACTACACACAATCCAGTGACTTCAACTCTGAAACTGAGAAGGAGTGCGTGATTGGCGTCTATCGCCTCACCATGAAGTCCAACTCCGACAATTTCCGCCAGTCGGCCATACAGGGCATCATGAAGAGAGTGAAGGCGAAAGGTGCTACTGTAATCATCTACGAACCTACTCTGGAAGATGGCACAACTTTCTTCGGGTCGAAGATTGTCAACGACCTCGCAGCATTCAAGGCTCAGTCGAATGCTATCATTGCCAACCGCAATGACGCTGCGCTGGATGACGTGGCCGATAAGGTCTATACTCGCGATATCTTCAAGCGCGACTAAGAGGCGTATTAAACTCATAGGCACTACAGTCTCCATTGAAGATTACACGTACGCACACGTTACTTGATTTCACCTGTCAAGCCTCAGTGTCTGCTTTATTTTAAGCCGAGCGTCCCGAGTACGTGTTTCTGGCTGAAAAATAGTTCCGCAAGTTGCCTATGAAGCAGTCTGGTCTTGTTCTTGTCTGTATCTTCGCATTACTCCTTTCTGCTTGCGAGCAATCTTTCATTAATGAAGAGGGTGGGGCAGAGGTAGTTTCCCCACCTTCATCATCGTTGAAAGGCAATCTCACCCTCAGCATCTTGGAATTAGATCAAATCCCGTTCCAGACAATACTGAAGGACAATGTTGAGGATTTGCCTACTCACATCTGTTTCGATATCTATGATATGGGTGGCACACGCCTGAAGCAGGTGAATCAGCAGATAAGTGTTGTCGATTTTGAATCTTCTTCTGACATAGTTGATTTCGGACATGTTTCCTTCCTGCTGCCAGAGGATACCTACCAATTGGTGGTCGTGGCACACAGCAGCACGAAGAACCCCACGATGACGAATATCTCGAAGATCCAGTTCAACAATTCGATAGGCTATACTGACACCTACCTTTACACCACAACCCTGACCGTCACTGACCAGCCCTTGGACCTTGACCTCAGCCTCGACCGCATCAGTGCCCTCTGTCGCTTCGTCATCTCTGACTCCATCCCCGATGGTGTCACCCAGATTAAGTTCCAGTATAAAGGCGGTAGCGGCCACTTCAGTGCCCTCACAGGTCTCGGAGTCACTAACTCCACTCAGATGGTCACCCGTCAGGTACGGGCCGGACAGCAATGCCAAGTCTTCGACCTATATACCTTTCTCCATCAGGAAGAAGGAACCGTAGTACTTACCGCCACAGCCCTCAACACCGCAGGCGAAGAACAATGTGCATGGGAATTCCAAATTCCTATGGCTCAAAATCAAATCACCTGGCTCACGGGCAACTTCTTCGTTGATGAAGATACCCCTGACCAGTGGCGAGTAACGCCTAACATCGCTCTCGATAAGAGCTGGGGTAACGAGGTTTTCTACACCTATTAGGCATTGTGCCCGCTGACATTGTGTCCGCTGGTTTTCCCAGCTGCCCTCATAAGTACTGTGTCCGCTGGTTTTCCCAGTGATTCTTATAAATACTGTGTCCGCTGGTTTTCCCAGCGGCCATGCTCTCATAATTGTTTGATATAGAATTACTATTATAACAGGGGACAGCGTCTGTTATATAATTTACAGCAAACAATTATGAAAAAGAACATTATTTTGGCAGGCATCGCTCTGCTCTTCGTTGCTTGCAGCAATGAGAATGAAACAATAATAGATGACAACGCAGTAGCGCCTGTCACCGTTCATGTCACGGGCTTCTCGGTCACTCAGGAGGACTTCCCTGGCACGCGTGCCGCTCAGGATGTGGTGGACTACAGCGGTGTGAATGCCATTACCTTGGCATTCTATAAAGGCTCAACAGAGACAGAGAAAATCACTCAGCTGAAAGCGGACGGTTCTACCTACACTTCCTTTGGTGAGTTTGAGTGCTCGCTCCCGATGGGTACCTACACAATGGTGGTTCTGGCCTATTACAACAGCGATGCCAGCCCGCTGGAGCTCACCAGCCCAACTTCAGCCTCTTTCACTGGCGTTCGTGCCTACGAGACCTTCTCTGCTACGCAAGAGGTGGTCATCAGCAACACCAGTGCGGTGGACATCAGTGCGACACTCAGTCGTATAGTTACCAAGTTGATTGTGAACTCCACAGACGGAAAGGTAGCTGATGTGACGAACGTCCGTATGACCTTCTCCACGGGTGGCAAGAGCTTCAACCCCACCACGGGATTAGCAATAGTCAACACAGGTTTCGCCAACACGGTAAGCAACAGTGCAGCTGTAGGAGCAACATCTTCCTCCATGTCGTTCCTGTTCCTCGCCACCGACGAGCAGAATATCGATGTGACCATCGAGACCCTTGATGCAGACGGTGCCGTCTTGTTCAGCAAGACAGTCAACAACGTTCCCTTCAAGCGCAACCGTGTAACGAAGCTCACCGGAGCGATGTACACAAATGAGTCGCTCTCGGGTGCCTTTAAGGTTAACTCAGACTGGCTCGACGATGAGGAAGTAGACTTTTAATAATTAAACATTAAACATTAAACTTTAATCTGCAGGCCTGTCCCCTGTTTCTAAGATAATAAACCTTTAACAAACCCATTAAAACAATACATTATGAACCTCAAAGGAACAAAGACCGAAAAGAACCTCATGGAAGCCTTCGCCGGCGAATCCATGGCACGCAATAAATACACATATTTCGCCTCCAAGGCAAAAAAAGACGGCTATGTCCAAATAGCGAACATCTTCGAAGAAACCGCTGCCAACGAGAAGGAGCACGCCAAGATCTGGTACAAGTACCTCCACGATGGCATCGCCTCTACTCCCGAGAACCTGAAGGACGCTGCCGAAGGCGAAAACTTCGAGTGGACCGACATGTACGCCCGAATGGCCAAAGAGGCCCGCGAGGAAGGCTTCGAGGAGATTGCCCAGAAGTTCGAGATGGTCGGCCAGATTGAGCGTGAGCATGAGGAGCGCTATCGCAAGCTCCTCGCCAACATCAACGACGGCATCGTCTTCTCCCGGGATGGCGACCGCATTTGGAAGTGCTCCAACTGCGGTCACATCGTCATTGGCCCCAAGGCCCCCGAGGTGTGTCCCGTATGCGACCACCCGCAAGCCTTTTTCGAGCTGAAGGCAGAGAACTACTAATCCGTCGCTGCATCCATGCGGGTATGCCGCCAGCCCCCCGCCTCGGTTGCGCCCACCGGTTCCCCCGCCTGTCCTGTGCCCAGCGGTTCCCCCGCTGAGAATAATGCGCTCACCGGTTCTCCCGGTGAGGCTCTTGCAGCCACAGTGCCCGCTGCTTCTCCAGCGGGGCCTGCTCCCAGCGGTTCCCTCGCTTTCAGTGTGCTCTGCGGTTTTCCCGCAGAGAAATATATATAAAGTCCCGTCTATTCTATTTCGATTTTATCGAAATTCATGACAGTTAAAGACATCTTTGAGCTCCGCAAGCAGGGCAAGATAGAGGAGGCATACGAGGCCATCAAGCCCATGTATGCCGTGCACAAGGGCAAATACACCACCCTCTGCATGTTCTGGACCGCCCGCGACATCTTCAACAAGCGGATGGCTGAGGGCCGCATCGAAGAGGCCGCCAAAATCTACAAGGCCCTCCAGCGCGTCCTCCCCAACATCGATGATACCGAGGGCAATGCCACCGCATTCATGCAGTATGCCGCCCGCGCCCTGGCCTCGATTGCCCCCTCCGCTTCCCCAACGGCCACTGCCCCCGCTGGTTCTCCAGCGGTCCCTCCTGCAGCCACCGCCCCTGCTTCTAGTGTGCTCGCTGGTTCCGCCTCTTCGTTCAGTTCTCTCCACTTTAGTGGTGAGTTTGCTCCTGCGCAAACCGGTTCCCCCGCCTGTCCTGTGCCCAGCGCCTCTCCTGCTTCTAGTGTGCTCACCGGTTCTGCCGGTGAGATAAATCCTTCCTGTTCTGTGCTCAGCGACTCGGTCGCTGAGGCCCTCAATCCCGGCCAACAATCTGTCCTTGACTGCATCAAGGCTCATGAGGGAATAAATGTCCCTCGCATATCAGAGGCCACAAATATTCCCTCAAAGAGCATTGAGCGGCATATCTCGGTGCTGATAGAGCGCAACCTCATCGAGCATCGCGGCAGCAAGAAGACCGGTGGCTATTACGCGAAATGAGGGAATAAATAACGAACACAAATCTCACTAATAATACGAATATACAGGTCACACAGAACGCATAGAATACACAGATTTTGTGTAGATGATAAGTTGATTTTCTTTGGAGTATTGGTAAAAAAATAACTTCCTAAAGTTCTTGGTTCCTATGCACACTTGACAATATAATTCCACTTAGGCAGCGTGTCATCGAAAATGATTCTTCTGCTCTTTTCCGATTCGTAAGAATCCTCAATGGGTCTTTTCGT
>JAFZQR010000088.1 GCA_017620295.1 Bacteroidaceae bacterium | reverse complement strand
GTTCATAATTAGTTTAATGTATGATGGCAACTATTTGGATGCAGGTTTTTCTTTTCCTCCGAAGGAGCAGAGCGGGCTCTGTGACTGAGGAGAAAAGGAAAAGATGCGACAAAGAGTGACATCAGACATGAAAACACCTACTGGGAATAAATTGTGTAAAATAATTGTGAATACCTACTTATGTATTTGTTCAGCTATTTGGATGCAGATTTTTCTTTTCTCCGAAGGAGCAGAGCGGGCAAACCTCGACCTCCGAGAAATGACTAAATGTCATTTCGTGTCGAAATGTTTGGGGAGTACTGCATCAGTGCGACGGAGGCCTGAAAGGTGTGACTGAGAATAAAAGGAAAAGATGCGCCAAAGAGCAAACAAATACATGAAAGCGCATACAATGCTGGAAATAGTATAATAATTTTGAACACCTACTTATAGTATATAGCCATAATTTGATAATCAGAAAACATAGTGTGTCAAAACAGCGCGTTTTCTTGCTCTAATGCGTCAATTATTGTACTTTTGCAGCCGAAAACAAACAATATGGCACAAAATAAGTTTAAGGGCTTAGGTGTAGCTTTAATTACGCCATTCCGAAATGACGGCTCTATTGATACGGAGGCGCTGGTTCGACTGGTTGAATTTCAGATTCGCGGAGGCATAGATTTCCTCTGTATCATGGGTACGACAGCAGAGACACCAACTCTCTCTACTGACGAGAAACGAATGCTCAAGCAGCTCCTCGTTGAGAGGGTTGCTGGACGTGTTCCACTATTGATGGGTTGCGGAGGCAACAACACAGCAGCGTTAGTTGAAGAACTCAAGAATGGTGATTGGAAAGGTATAGACGGTGTTTTATCAGTATGTCCAATGTACAATAAGCCTTCGCAGGAAGGTCTCTATCAACATTTCCGTGCTGTAGCTCAAGCTTCACCCATACCTGTTGTTCTATATAATGTTCCGGGTAGAACGGGAGTGAACATGACAGCTGAAACTACCTTGCGTCTGGCTCGCGACTTCGACAATATTGTTGCAATCAAAGAAGCCAGCGGCAACATCACTCAGATGGACGATATTATAAAGAACAAGCCGGCTAGTTTTGATGTCATCTCCGGTGATGATGGTATAACCTTCCCCCTCATAACCCTCGGAGCCGTTGGAGTAATCTCTGTTATAGGCAATGCTCTGCCCGCCGAGTTCAGCCGCATGGTCAGACTTGCCCTTCATGGCGACTATTCTTCAGCTCTCACCATACACCATAAGTTTGCAGAACTCTTCAAGTTGCTATTTGTTGACGGCAATCCTGCAGGTGTAAAGGCCATGCTAGCTGCTATGGGCATGATTGAGAACCAGCTACGCTTGCCTCTTGTGCCAACACGTCTTACGACAATGGAACAAATCTCAGCAATTCTGAGAGACCTGAACATCAAGTACTAGGCAGCCTTACCCAAGCCTCACCCCCGACCCATCTCCTCAGAAAATAATAAAGCAGCCCTCCGTTGTAGCAAGTGATAACAACGGAGGGCTGCTTGTATTTGAAAAGATAGGTGAGCCTATTTGATAATCTCCAACTCCTTGAACACGCGTGAGAGAGCCTCCACAGCTTCGTCAACCTGCTCCTTGGTGTGAGTGGCCATCAAGGCAAAACGCACGAGTGTATCCTGAGGTGCGCAGGCAGGAGGTATTACCGGGTTGATGAATACACCAGCATCAAATGCCATCTTTGTAACAAGGAAGGTCTTGTCAACATCACGCACATAGAGCGGTATGATAGGACTCTCTGTGTCGCCAATCTCAAAGCCTGCATCACGGAAACGCTTCAAGGCGTAGTTGGTAACACTCCACAACTTCTCCAAACGCTCTGGCTCTGCTTGAATGATGTGAAGAGCTTCCATAGCAGCTGCTGTCGCAGCTGGTGTGCATGAAGCTGAGAAGATGTAGGTGCGTGTGTTATGGCGCAGATAGTTGATGATTGTCTCATCAGCTGCAACAAATCCACCTATGGAAGCAAGGCTCTTGGAGAATGTACCCATGATGATATCGACATCATCGGTCAAACCGAAGTGGTCACACACACCGCGTCCCTGCTTGCCGAACACACCAATACCATGAGCTTCGTCAACCATAACAGCAGTACCTGGATACTTCTTCTTCAAGGCGATAATCTCTGGCAGTTTGCAGAGATCACCCTCCATTGAGAACACACCGTCAACCACAATCAGCTTCACAGAATCGACAGGACAGCGCTGAAGCAACTTCTCCAGTTCTTCCATATCGTTGTGCTTATACTTCAGACGATGTGAGAAACTGGAACGTGCACCATCCACAATGCTCGCATGGTCGCGATCATCGCAAATGATATAGTCATCCTTGCCCGTCATCACAGCCAATATGCCGCTGTTAACGGTGAAACCTGTGGCAAAGCAAAGTGCTTCTGGCTTGCCTACAAACGTGGCAAGCTCTTTCTCCAATTGAACATGAAGATCAAGAGTGCCGTTTAGGAAACGTGAGCCTGCACATCCGCTACCATACTTACGCATAGCTTTAATGCCAGCTTCAATAACGCGATCATCGCCTGTAAGACCTGTATAGGCATTTGAGCCAAACATCAACACACGATGACCCTCCATTATTACTTCTGTCCCTTGCTTTCCCTCAATTTCACGAAAGTAGGGATATGTACCCTCTGCCTTATACTTCTGTGGCAGAGTATATTTGGACAGTCTGTCTTGTAATAGTCCCATATATATAATAAGGTATATTAATCAGGGTTTGTCTTTTAGCGAGGCAAAGGTACAACATATATTTGGGTTATGACGTAATTATTGCACAAAATGTCGCTAAAATGTGTAATTTTTGCTTGATTACACCTCTCATCAATTGTAACTACA
The DNA here is from genome assembly GCA_017620295.1 of Bacteroidaceae bacterium. GTDB lineage: Bacteria > Bacteroidota > Bacteroidia > Bacteroidales > Bacteroidaceae > Physcousia. The sequence goes on along the minus strand of JAFZQR010000088.1, from coordinate 47,889 downwards.
CGTTCAAATGAGTGAACTCACTTTCTGAGCAGAATGTCGGTTATGCCATAGTTGTCCATGAAACGACTGCGATCAACATCGCCCCTGATGCCAGGCACACGCCCCACATTGGTATATTGCCACATCACAAATGGCACATCATTTACCAATTCCGGAATATCGGTATGATAGCGGGCTATCATGAATTTGTAGTGGGAGAAATCCTGTGCAAGGTAGTTATTGTAGAAACGGGCATAAGAATATAGGATAGGTCGAACCCCATAGTGACGTTCAACCTGCTCCAGGAAGCGTTTCAAACGTGCGCAGAGCTGCTCTTTTGTCACTCCTTTGATATGCTCAACATCGATAATGGGTATGAGGTCCATGTCACGGAGGTTTACATTCTGAGTGAAATTCCGAACCTGGTCGGGTACAGGCACACGGGGAGAAAAGAAATGATATACTCCGACCTTAAGACCTGCACGCTTGGCACCAGCAAGGTTGGTACGGTAAGTGTTGTCAACGAGTGAACCACCCTCCGTAGCCTTAATATAGACAAATCTCACCTCACCACTACGTGCTACCTCCTGCCAGTTGATGTTTCCCTGATAGTGCGACACATCAATACCCAAGTCGGTGCTTAGACCAACGTGATGTTCATGCTGGTGGCTGACATCCATGTCCTGATTGAGTACAGGCTGCGGTTGTAAACCTGGCGGTAAAGCATCGGGAGCACGACCTGTATCAAAATCCTGACTTGACTCCGCCTTTCGCTCCACACGAGTCTTCTTCTTTCGGGCATAGGCATCAGACGGCATCATGCATACGGCCAACAAACAAGCTGAAAGCAAGACTGTCAGGAGCTTATTAAATCTACGCCTCAGCATGCTGGCAACGAAGAACCGTCAAAGTTTAGAGGCAACAGATCGGTAATGCTTTGTACGACATACACACACGACTGACCATAAAGCAACACACGAATTGGCTGATGAAAGCGCGCCTCGCTCTCTGCCAATGCCTGTCGGCAGGCGCCACATGGAGAAACGGGTGCCACTGTGAATTCCTCACCCGCACGAGCAGCTATCGCAATTGTAACAGGTGGAACTGTAGGACATTGAGCGGAGGCGGCAAAGAAAGCTGTGCGTTCTGCACATAGAGACATGCCAAAGGCGGCGTTTTCTTGATTGCTACCTGTGAAGATTTGGCCATCCTTAAGCCTTAAGGCTGCACCGACATGGAAATTACTGTAGGGAGCATAACTGGTGGAGGTCATTGCTTTTGCTTGTTCAACCAACATACGGTCGTCTTCAGAAAGCGCATCGAAAGGTACACAATCAACTGTGATATGGATTTCCATGAGTATCTTTTAGCTTGTTTACCCACAAAAATACGCTTGTTTCGTGAAAAGGACAAAAAAAGCAGTACATTTGTGCCGAAATGTTTGACAATTTAAGTATGCGGCACACCTTTTTAGTCTTTTTTATCATATTTTGCACCCTATGTGCTACGACAAAAGCACAAAACGCTAATCCATTGGCCGACCGATGGCATTACATCGAGACATATCGCGACCTTGCCATTGAACAGATGCAACGCTACCGCATACCCGCCAGTATCACTCTGGCACAAGGACTATTTGAGAGCAATGCCGGAAAAAGTGAATTGGCACGTCGCTACAACAACCATTTCGGCATAAAGAAGGGGGTGAATTGGAACGGCCCTACAGTGATGATGCGCGATGATGCTCCCAACGACCTGTTCCGTGTCTATAGCAGTCCCCGTGCCAGCTATGAAGACCACTCACTCTTTCTGCGCAACAACCGACGTTATGCTATTCTCTTCACATACCGCATAAACGATTACCGTAATTGGGCTCATGGTTTGAAACGATGTGGATATGCCACCGACCCTCAATATGCCCAGAAGATTATTGATGTAATTGAGAAATACAACCTTTCGCAGTTTGACAGCTACACCTCTGGACGCTACCATGCTAAGACAAGAACCACAGTTGAGGAAGAGCGACTTAGCGAGTTCTTCCGCACTCACATCGTTTATTTAAACAACCGCTGCTATATGATTGTGGCTCAAGAAGGTGACACATGGGAAAGCATTGCTCGCGAGACAGGTACAAAGCCATGGAAACTTCTGACGTATAATGACTATCCGATGGATTACACACTGCATAAGGGCGACCTTGTTTATCTCCAGAAAAAACGTAACAAAGCCGATAAGTTCTATAAGGGCAAGCCTCACACCATTCAAGCTGGCGAGTCTCTACACAGCATTTCGCAGCGATACGGCATCCGCCTATCAAGGTTATATAAGCTCAATGGTTTGTCGCCCGATGCTACAGTCGGTGTCGGCGACAGGTTGAGAGTAAGATAGATAATTTTTGAACACCTACTTATATAAATGCTAATACTATGATCTCATTGCTAACAGCTGCTGTCTCGGCACTTACGCTTGCACAGCCTTCATTAACAGACTATGTTGACCCACGAATAGGTTCAGGTGATCATGGTCATGTCTTCATCGGAGCAAATGTCCCCTTTGGAATGGTTATGGCCGGCCCCACGCAAGACAAGGTGGGCTGGGACTGGTGTTCAGGCTACCATGAGAGTGGCAGTAGGATTGTAGGCTTTGCCCAAACACACCTCAGTGGCACAGGCTGTTCCGACTTGGGCGACATAGCTCTCATGCCTGTCAGCACAGATGTTGAGCTGACGCGTGAAGGGCTCGCCACACCCTTCAGCCACAGTCAGGAGACCATAAGGCCCGGATACTACAGCGTTATATTGCCAGAACGAGGCGTAAGGACAGAGATAACAGCTACATGCCGCACAGCCCTCTACCGTTTCAGCTATGACTCTGCCAGCGACCAGCGTCTTGTCATCGACCTTGACAATGGGGTAGGCGACAGGGTCCTCTACGGACGGCTGACCCAAATCGACGATACAACATTTGTAGGCTATCGCATCAGTCATGGATGGGCAAACGAACAACACATCTATTTTGCAATGAGGCTAAGCAAGCCTGCTAATATCAGCCGCTTCTCTGATTTGCCCACATATTATATATCACACACTTCACAGACATCTCCAATATATGAACTAACTGTTGACACCGACAACAATCGTGAACTATATGTAAGGATTGCCCTCAGTCCTGTCTCAGAGATGAATGCATTGGACAACATGCGCGTTGAAGCAACAGACGGGTGGAACTTCGATGCTGTGAAGGAGAAGGCAGATGCTGCATGGAATCGCGAATTGTCACGTGTGGAAGCATCGTTCCTCAACGACCACGACAAGACTGTGTTTTACACTTCGATGTACCACTTCATGGTGGCTCCCCAGACATGGGACGATGCATGTGGAGACTTTCGCGGAGCCGACAACCGCGTCTATCGTAATCCTAATAGGAACCCTTCTCAAGGATCGTCCTACCTTACGACACTGTCGCTATGGGATACATACAGAGCTGCTGCACCTCTGTCAACAATAATTCTTCCAGATATGATGCCAGCTGTGGTCAACACATATCTGCGCATCTACCGTGAACAATCAAAACTACCAGTGTGGCATCTGATGTCGCAGGAAACAGACTGCATGGTTGGATGCCCAGCCGTACCAATCCTCGCAGACCTACTTTTGAAAGGCTACGTCAGTGACACGACTTTGGCATGGGAGGCTATGCGAAACAGTCTTATGATGGATGAACGCGGACTGGATGATATGAAGGCACTTGGCTACGTGGCTAGTGACCATCATGGAGGAAGCCTGTCAATGAGCCTTGAGTATATGCTTGCCGACTGGGCAGCAGCAGAAGCGGCTCACGCTATAGCCACGGCAAAAGGAACCGCTGCAAGTCAGGAGTTGCTGAATGATATGAATTACTTCTATCATCGCAGCAAAGGATACACCAATCTCTATGATACCCGTGTGGGGTTCCTAAGACCTCGTGACAGTCAGCAACAATTCCCAGATGCCGATGGTTTCAACCCCTCTCATCAGACACGCGACTACACAGAAGGAACACCCTGGCAATACCTATGGCTAGTGCCACACGATATCGAAGGACTCGTATCGCTGCTTGGAGGCCGCGAAAAGGCACAAGCCAGGTTGGACAGCCTCTTCTTAGCAGACAGCAATCTTAATCAAGATGCTAATCCAGACATATCGGGTCTCATAGGACAATATGCTCACGGCAACGAGCCATCACACCATATTGTATATCTCTACACTCTTATGGGACAACCTGCGAAAACAGCAGCCTTAGTTAGGCGTATCATGAGAGAACTCTACTCCGATAAACCTGCAGGACTGTGCGGCAACGAGGATGTTGGACAGATGTCTGCCTGGTATATCTTGTCGGCCTTGGGCTTCTATCAGGTGGAACCGTGTGGTGGACGTTACGTGATTGGCTCACCATTGGTCAAGGAAGCAACATTACGAATCGGGAATAATCGCACATTCACTATCCGTACACATGGCTTAAGCGAAAAGGCATTTAAAGTAAGAAAAGTGCTACTCAACGGTAAAAACATCAGCAATTTCATAATTAATCATGAGGATATTATGGCTGGGGGAACATTGGATTTCTATATGAAATAACATATATTGTAGCCAACAGGACATAATTTCATTGCATAACGGCTTATTGTTTGGTTGAGAATGATTACCTTTGCCGTCGAAAACAAGGAAGCATGAAACTCATTCTCCTATCAACATCAGAATTCTTCGTTGAAGAGGACACTATCATTAATGCCCTTTTTGAAGAAGGACTAGACCTGTTTCACTTGCGTAAGCCCAATACTGAACCAGTCTATTCAGAACGGTTGCTTACGCTACTACCCGAACAATGGCATTCTCACATTGTTGTCCACGAACATTTCTATCTTAAGGAAGAGTTCGGACTAAGAGGCATTCACCTCAACGCCTCTCATCCTGACATACCAGCAGGGTTCAAAGGGCAGGTGAGTCGCTCGTGTCACAGCCTTGATACCCTACAGGCAGAACGCGCTGGTATGGACTACGTGTTCCTTTCACCTGTGTTCCACAGTATCAGCCACCCCGAAAGGGAGGCTGCATTCACTGCCAGTGAGCTACATACTGCATCCAGAGCTGGATTAATAGATAAGAAGGTAATGGCTGCTGGTGGAATAAACAGCACCACACTCACTCAGTTGCAAGACTACGGTTTTGGCGGTGCTGTGATTCTAGGTGATTTATGGAACCGTTTCAACATCCATTCGGGTCTTGACTATAAAGAGGTCATTGCCCATTTCCGCAAACTCCGCAAGGCCGCAGGATAAAACGCATCACAAATATTCATTCATACTTATTATGAACGACAACAATTTCCTTGTCTTCTCGGGAACTGCTACACAGTATCTAACAGAGAAAATTTGTATTAGCCTTGGCGTACCACAAGGTAAAATCAATATTACACGCTTTGCCGACGGCGAGTTCAGCGTTAGCTATGAGGAGAGCATCCGTGGACGCGATGTTTTCTTGGTGCAAAGCACCTTCCCAAACAGCGACAACCTAATGGAACTGCTCCTTATGATTGATGCTGCCAAGCGAGCATCGGCACGTACCATCAATGCTGTGATACCTTATTTCGGGTGGGCAAGACAGGACCGTAAGGACAAGCCTCGTGTTGCAATTGGAGCAAAACTTGTGGCAGATATGTTGTCGGTTGCAGGAGTAAATCGTGTTATCACGATGGATTTGCATGCTGATCAGGAACAAGGTTTCTTTGATGTGCCTGTTGACCATCTGTATGCTTCCAGTGTGATGCTGCCATACATCCAGAGCTTGAACCTTGAGAACCTAATCATCGCCACTCCTGACGTTGGTGGTTCAAAACGTGCATCGGCCTACTCCAAGTTCCTCGGCTGTCCGCTGGTATTGTGTAACAAGGTACGTCGTCGTCCAAATGAAGTGGCATCAATGCAGATTATCGGCGATGTAACAGATGCAAATGTCATACTTGTTGACGATATGGTTGATACAGCAGGTACTATAACCAAAGCAGCTGACTTGATGATGGAGAACGGTGCTCGTAGTGTTCGTGCTATCGCCTCCCATTGTGTCATGAGCGGTCCTGCATCTGAACGTGTGCAGAACAGCAAGCTTGAAGAAATCGTGTTCACAGACAGCATACCATATTCCAACCGTTGTGCAAAGGTTAAACAGTTGTCTATAGCAGACCTCATTGCAGAGACCATACGTCGTGTTGAGGAAAACGAGAGCATCAGCAGCCAATACCTTATTTAATATACCCCTCATGCAATCACTACGCGAACTATATCGTATAGGAAAGGGACCGAGCAGCAGCCACACAATGGGGCCGCAGAAAGCGGCAAATATCTATGCAGGACGTCATCAAGACGCTACTGCATTTGAAGTAACATTGTATGGGAGTCTGGCAGCCACGGGAAAGGGACACATGACAGATGTGGCCATTGAAAGCGTTCTGAAAGCTGTGGCTCCTACGACAATCATTTGGAAGCCAACTGTATTTCTTCCTTTCCATCCCAACGGTATGATGTTTGCCTGTATGGACAAAGATGGAAACCGTTTGGATGAATGGACGGTTTACAGCGTTGGAGGAGGTGCTTTGTCTGAAGGTAAAGCGGATGAGCATCTGGAAGGCTCTGAGAATGTATATGACTTGACTACGATGGAAGACATCATGCGTTGGTGTCAGGAAAGTGGAAAAGCATTCTGGGAGTATGTGGAAACATGTGAAGGTCCAGAGATATGGGAGTTCCTACGTACTGTATGGCATACCATGTGCGCTGCTGTTGAACGTGGTTTAGATACAGAAGGTGTTCTACCTGGTCCTTTGGGATTGTCACGCAAAGCAACCGTTTACTATGTTAAGGCACAAGGCTATAAGAGCAATCTTCAAAGTCGGGGTCTTGTATATGCCTATGCACTGGCTGTGAGCGAAGAGAACGCATCGGGTGGTATTATCGTTACAGCTCCTACATGTGGCTCATGTGCAGTGTTGCCAGCGGTGCTGTATCATCTACAGAAAAATCATGCCTTCTCAGAACAGCGCATACTTCATGCCTTGGCCACTGCTGGACTTTTTGGAAATATTGTAAAGCACAATGCAAGTATCAGTGGCGCAGACGTGGGATGTCAAGGCGAGGTCGGAGTAGCTTGTGCAATGGCTTCTGCTGCTGCCTGCCAATTGTTTGGTGGCAGCCCTGCTCAAATAGAGTATGCAGCGGAGATGGGACTTGAACACCACTTGGGTATGACCTGTGACCCTGTATGCGGACTTGTACAAATTCCTTGTATAGAACGCAATGCCTTTGCTGCTGCACGCGCATTGGACAGCAATCTATATGCGGCATTCAGCGATGGACTGCACCGTGTGTCATTCGATCGTGTGGTTAGGGTAATGAAGCAGACGGGACACGACATACCATCCCTGTATAAGGAAACGTCCGAAGGCGGTTTGGCAAAGTTATAAAAACGGGCTTATTGGTTGTTCACGCCATACCCAAAAAGAGCGAAGTCACCTCGTAGAGGATCACCAGGAAAGATTGTATTCATCACATCACTTAAGCGCAAGGCAGTTGACATGGATGTGGTGCGACTTTTCAACAATCCGAGTTTACAGGCTTGCTGCATTACATGTGTGTCAAGAGGCATGATGAGCGAAGAGCGGTCAATGAAATCGCTCCACAGTCCTAAGTCAACAGGAGAGTCTGTTCGCACCATCCAACGGAGGAACATACATACTCGTTTACAAGCCGATTGTGCGTTCTTTGGTATCACACCGCCACTACCATGCAAGGCAAACCAGTTTGTAATCTGTTCCACAGCTTGCAAAGCTGTCATCACGTGTCCTCCCGATTGGTGTCTAAGATAGCTCCCTAATGAGTCATATTTATCCAGCAACAGCTGGTAACTGTGGAGGAATTTATTCATGCAGGACTTTGTCTGTAGGCGATAAAAGCAGTCGTTTGCATCTGATGGCAAAACATTTGCATACCGTCCTTCTCTTATCCATACATCAATCTCACCACCAGCTTGCTGCCTCATCCAATCAATCTTGGGGAGAAACTGTTTACGGCTACCGTAGCTGATACCAGATGCAATAAAGGCCATTGCTTCTTGATTGGCTTCACCTGATACTTGGTGCATGAACCATGATGGGTCGCCTTTCAAAAAGTCACGTGTCTCATACGTCACCGCATACTGCTTTAGCAACTCATTTGTCTGTAGTTCTGTCATAGTTCCTCGCCCTCAAACATAGCAACACTCTGCTACTAATACCTCTTGGTTAGCTTTGCGCCACGATAGTAGTGCTGGAGTATCTGCTGGTAGGTGAAACCTTGCTGTCCCATAACGGCAGCTCCAATCTGACATAGGCCCACACCATGCCCCCAACCATGTCCGTGAAGTTCGAAGCGCGTTGGAATCCCATTGGCATCAAGATGTGGCTTCTCAACCTCAAAGTTTGAACTCTTCAGGTGTGAGTCGCTTAGAGCTGAACGTATCTCTAGCTCCTTACCAATTGTAAAGGTGCGTTCTGTTCCTACAATCTTCAACTTAATGATATGTCCTCCAGGGCCACGCTCTATCGGTTGAAGATCAAGCACCTGTCCAAAGTCAATCTTCAAATGAGATGTAAGCAACCTCTGCACATCCTCTTGGCTTATCACTTCCTTCCACTCATAGAAGTCCGTTGTTGTTTGGTCATAGGTGTTCAAGACCTGACGTATTATTTCAGGGTCGTTGGTGTTACAATATGGATCATCTATGCTTTGAAGATAAGGGTGTGGTTCATCTTGCCAGCAGGTCTCGAATGTCTCAGTCTTTCCTCCGCAACACTTGGAGAAGCGTGCATCACACATTTGTCCATTATAAGTCAAAACCATTCCTCGTGTCTGAACAACAGCTTCTTTCACCTCTGGACGTGTGTTGCGCGTTATTCCCTGATAACGCTGGCAATGGTCATCGGCACAGACATCAAAGCTCGTATGATCCTCTCTGTCACGCCATCGTATCAGTTCATCCTCTCGCTTGCTGAATGAGAAGAAGCCATGACCACTGTTCTGCTGATTATCCCGACGCATCATCTGAGCCAATAGCCATGAGCGGCTTATTACAGCAGATGCCTTTAGGTACTCTGGTGAACAGTTGGCACTCATCTCACTGCTTATCACACTTTCCAAATAGAGTTCTACAGGTAGCTCATTGACTGCAACAATTTTCTCTTCTTCAACTATGAGTTTCAGCTTTCCACGGAAGGTCTCATCCTCCTGTTGCTGCCAGTGAAAATCTTTGCCAATGGTCATACCGTGCATAGTGAAGCTGTCGGAGTCGGTTTGTGGCTTGAAAGTGAGTGAACGGTATAACTGTCCGTTCCAAAGTAAACCACCTTCACTATATGTCACTTCCTGACGTCCATGATGAGTATTGCCTTTAGCTGTATATAGCCCATTGATAGTGAAGGTTATTGTTGGTGCCGACATCAGTCCTACAAGTAACTCCCTCTCTTCGTCAAAACCAGCAGTTCCGGCAAGGTTATCGGAAGAAAGAGGGAAGCGTGACTGTTGTGTGTCATCATCCTTATCTTTATCAGTGACTTGTTCCACCACAGGTTGCAATTCCTCCTCTGTCATAGTTACTTCACGCAACAGCTCAACAGCACGCTCTGTCGTTAGGCGGTCGAAATCTTCGCGTCGAGGAGTAATGAAAAGTCCACCCATGTCTAAAGCACCAGGGCTTACAAGCATCTTTTCGTTTTCGTTCTCAGCATAGTAGCAATCGGGGCGATGCTTCTTGCGTGGGAAGATAATGGTGATGATTTCATCGCTGCGGCTTTCATTTCCCCGCTCTCGCCAACACAACACATTCATGCGAGGCTCTTCTTCATCGTCAACAAGTGGCAATGCATGATAGAGTCGCTGACACAGCAGGCTGTCTGTCTCTTCTGGCAAGGAGCGTATCACAAACACAGGGCAAGCGTAGTCATGTAGGAGGAATAGTCCGCATCTCTGACTCACATTGCCAGCCTCTTCCATCTCCTGCATCTCGCTGCCCGTAAGCGGATAGAGTTTTTCAAGCCTACCGTCATACAGCTGCCAGTCGCGTTCTATTGGTACAAAGCCACGGTTTCCTGCTTGCAGGTGGAGATGATCTGGACATGATGCTCCGCATTTTGGTCCATTATAGAAAATAACATACTTCTGTAGTGTCCAAGCCAAATGACGCATAGTGGTGAAATGGTCATAGATGCTTTGAGGCTTATGGCGTCGAGTTGGTATTGTGAAGTGTTTGGGCAGAATAGGGTAGGGATTGACAAGTACCTGATAGTGGTGTTCAATCATCAGCGAATGCTGCTGTTGAGGACGGTTCTCATCGCAAAGGAAGCAAGGACGTTGTGTGATGGATTCCTTATCAATCTTAGCAGCTGTTGATATTATTCTGGCAGGATTATGCTGAACAACAATAGTGCTGTCATGCCATGTCAAGGTACGTACTTCAACATCCCCCAGTTGCTTATAGTTGGTCTGAGCCAGTTCCCATTGTTGAAGCTCATCATCGAAGAAAGCTTCCACCTCCTCCTCTGTAGCCTCACGTCGCCAAGTTGTAAGTAGAGCCTGACGGGCACGTATTTCATTAGTGCGAAGTTGATCCTTATATAGATTGTTGCGATTTACCTTGTCTATGCTGAGGGCGGCATCACTATTACCATCCCAACGACGGCACAAGTATAGTTCTTCAAAGATACGACCTATGCGGTAGCGACGACCTATCATCAACCCAAGAGCGTAATCCTCACCATAGCTTGTGTTTGGAATTTGAATCTGACGAAGCACTGGAGTATAGAATGCACGTGGTGCGCCTAAGCCATTGATGCGCAATGCATTATTGCGTCCATTCTGTGCTGTCCATTCTGCGTGGTCAATAAGTCCTGGAGGCAGTGTATTGAGATTGAAGTCCGTTATCCGATAGGAGCCTATAACCATAGCAGCTCTCTGCTCGCGGAAAGCATCTACTATGCGCTGTAATGTGTCGGGACCACTGTAGATGTCATCGCTGTCCAACTGTACGACAAACCGTCCGCACAGTTCATGGTGTACAGCTAGATTCCAACAGCCTCCAATACCGAGGTCAAAGCGGGAGGGGATAAGGTGAATGATGGAACTTTCATTCGTTTTTTGTAATTCCTCATTCGCAATTCCATCTATCACCTCACTTGTCCCATCTGTGCTATGATTATCGACTACGATTAGATTGAATGGGAATGTGGTTTCTTGTCGTAGCACACTGCGAATAGCATCTTCTATAGTGCGGACGCGGTTACGTACAGGAATGACAACAGTTGCCTCAACTGGGAACTCATCGTCATCGAAACGTATCTCATCAAACTCGTCGGGGGCTAACAACGCTCCTATAGATTTGAGATGACGGGTGCAGACACGTTCCATCTCAACTTGACGAGCACGGTTGCGTGGGTCAACATAATCGAACTGTTTCTGACCAGACAGACGGGTGTCGGTCTCCACCTCTGTATAAAGCATCTCCGACACATGTACGGGCAGCATCTTTCGAGAGAGGAACAAACGCAGGTCGTAAAGGCCTGCATAGTTGTATTCGCGAATTCGCGGTTGGTCAAAGTATTCCTTCACATCGTTTGTACGCATGAGCAGCACGGAGCCAAAATCAAAATCATCGCGCACAGACCCTAGTTGGTAATCAATCAACGGACATTCTGACACCACTGTCTCTCCATTTGTTGTTACCGATTTCCGATGATCGGCATAGAGCATCGTTGCACCGCTGTCTTCTGCTATGGTGAGCATACGCGTCAAGGCTTCATAGCCCAGTTGTAGCTCAAAGCCCTTGGTATATAAAAATATGTAGGAGGCAGTAGCCTTTTCGCTCATCAAGCGTAGCGACTTGGTTTGGTACGGATTATCCAGCAGAAAGACTTCATGCACATTGGCATCCTGACTTAGTGCATTCATAGTGAGCTTGCCATCGGCTTCATCGTTGAAGGCCAGAAAGCAATCAATACTTGGCATTGTTTTCATCCTAAAGGAAATATATGAAATTAATTGTGGACAAAGTTAGGGATAATCCACAATAATATAATCAAAGAAGAAAAGAAATATTGGGAAAACTTGCAGAATATTCACTATTTCGATTTATCTTTGCGCCACGGAACATTATACATAACCAATTCTAACCATATTAACATGAAGAACAAACTGTTTGCATTATGCGCTACGCTATGCTTGTGTCTTGGCGTAAGCGCACAATCTCTCTCTGTGTCAGACAACGATTGGCATTGGGACAAGGGTACCATTGTAATCAACACACCTGCCCGCCCTGCTGGACAAACCGATGTGCTAGGGCTGACTGCTCCTAAGATGGAAACTGTAAGGGTTGCCTTCGTAGGTTTGGGTATGCGTGGCCCTGGTGCCGTACAGCGCTTCACCTATATTCCTGGTGTTCAAATCGTAGCCCTCTGCGACTATGAGGAAGCTCGTGCTGAACGTTGTCAGGAGTATCTACGTAATGCCGGCCTGCCACCAGCCGCTATTTATAGTGGAGAGAAAGGCTATGAAGAACTCTGCAAGCGCGATGATATCGACCTTGTCTATATCGCAACCGACTGGGATCATCACTATCCCGTAGCCGTCTGCGCATTGGAGAACGGAAAGCATGCTGCTATCGAAGTGCCGTCTGCAATGAACCTACAGCAGTGCTGGAGCCTTGTAGAGTTGGCAGAGCGCACCCGCAAACATTGCATGATCTTAGAGAACTGCTGCTATGACTGGTATGAGCTCAACACCATGAATATGGCACAGCAGGGCGTGTTCGGTGAAATTCTCCGTGGTGAGGGTGCCTACATTCACAACCTTGACGACTTCTGGGATTATTATTGGAAGAACCCAGCAGACCCCGAACAGGCTCAAATCGGATGGCGCATGAAGTACAACCGCGACAATCGCGGTGATGTCTATGCTACTCACGGCCTAGGTCCTGTGGCTCTGACAATGAACATTCACCGTGGTGACCGCTTCACCACTCTCGTGGCTATGGACACCAAGAGCGCACATGGACGCGAGTGGGTAGAGCAGAAGACTGGACAGCCTTGCCCCAACTTCCGCAATGGTGATCAGACCACGACTCTCATGCGTACTGAGTTAGGTAAGGTTGTTGAGATACAGCACAACGTGATGAACCCTCAACCCTACAACCGTCTGTTCAAACTCACAGGTACAAAGGGCTATGCTACCAAGTATCCCGAACAACACTACGCTCTTGACCAGAGCCAGCTTAATGCTAGCGGTGTAGCACCTCAGGTTGACAATCTCAGCGCACACGGCTTCCTGCCCGAAGCCGAGCAACAGGCCCTCGTAGCTCGCTATCAGCACCCCATCATCACTAAGTATGGCGAGATAGCACAGCGTGTAGGCGGTCACGGCGGCATGGACTTCTTCATGGATGCCCGTCTCGTTTATTGCCTACAGAATGGTCTGCCCCTTGACATGGATGTCTATGACCTCGCTGAATGGTGCTGTCTGGCAGAGCTGGGTACGCTGTCAATGGATAACAATTGTGCCAGTGTAGCATTCCCCGACTTCACTCGTGGTTCATGGCAAAAGGTCAACGGCTTCCAGTTTGCATGGGCTTCTCCAGCCGATGAAGCTGCTGCAGAGGCTGCTGCCCAAGCCAGCACCGATGCTCAGAAGGCAAACTGCGCCAAGAAGAAGCTTTGGGAGAAGTACGACAAGGACAAGACCAAGAAGGAACGCAAGATTATCCGTCGCCGCTAAATATTCGTGAGCCGCACATAAGATTTTGGCACACTTCTTGATACAATGTCTCTGAGGAACCTTGACCAACCTTGAGGACCTCAGAGACATTTTAGGAAACAACAAACACAATTCAAAACTTATGAATGATTTCACAAGCAACTATGACAGAGGCAGCGGGCTGACAGGTATCAACGTCTTTGCCTCAGTGATGACACGTGTCTATGGATGGATGACACTAGCATTGCTCCTAACAGGTGGTGTGGCTGTTTATACAGCATCGAACTTGGAGCTGCTACGTCTCATATACGGTTCACAAGCTGGCATCTGGATTCTGATTATTGCAGAACTTGGCATTGTAATGACGCTGAGTGCAGCCATCAACCGTCTGTCGCCCGCCACAGCCGTCATCCTGTTCCTTATCTATTCCGCGCTGAATGGATTGACACTATCCACAATCTTCTTTGCTTATGAGCGAAGCACCATCTATCAGGCGTTCTTTGCATCAGCCCTCACCTTTGGAGGTATGAGCCTCTTTGGTTACACCACTAAGCGTGACCTTACAAGTCTGAGGGGCTTCCTGCTCATGACACTTCTGGGGTTATTAATTGCCACTGTGGTGAACTTCTTCATGCAGAGCGAGGGTTTCAGCATGCTACTGACCTACGTAGGTGTTTTCCTCTTCGTTGGACTCACAGCCTACGACACACAGAAAATCAAACAGATGACCTACGCCGCGCAGACAACAGGTGACGAAGCAACGGTTGGACGCATTGCCATTCTTGGCGCACTATCCCTCTACCTAGACTTCATTAACCTCTTCCTCTACATCCTACGTCTCTTCGGACGGAGGTCAAATTAACGTATTATTTGAATCGTTTCACCGTGCTGTTTGTTGCAGAACAGCACGGTGTTTTACATCTTACAGCACGATACCTTCCTATCTACATCCGCTAAAGAATGCTGAGGGCATTGCGCCGCCAGCAGCATTCACTTATCCCTTCCGCTATACGCCCCACGACCTTTGCCGCCTTGCCGCTACAGAGGTGGAAGCCCACATCGGACAATTGGCTAGCATGGAAGGGAAGATGTATGGTGTTTTGGTGGTGAAGTATCGTAACGGATTAGCATTTCTTGCAGCTTATTCAGGACAACTTCAAGGCTGCTATCACGATGACTGGTTTGTTCCGCCAATAGTGGACTATCTCCAACCAGAGAGTCATTTCATGCGTGAGCAGGCTGTGATATCAGAACTGAACAGGCAGGTGTCAGGATGGTTCAGGCGCAAATCAAGACAGCAGCTGGAACAGAAGCGGCATGAACTGGAACAAATGCGTGATGAAGCTGTTCAGAAGGCTAAGACCGCATATTCCGAGGGAAAAGCCCGGCGAGACATTATGCGACAAGGCGGATTAGCCACAACAGAGGCTATCAATGAGAGCCAACGCCAAAAGGCTGATATTCGTCGTGCCAAACAATTGTATTCAACTGAACTGACAGCTCTTGATGCAGCCATTGCCAATGACAATCTTGATTTGCAACGGCTGCAAGCTGAACGCAAGTCGCGTAGCGAAGCACTTCAGCAGTGGCTGTTCAATCAGTTTGAGTTCCTAAATGCACGAGGTGAAACTGCCCGATTGCATGAACTGTTCGCTATTCAAAACAATAGTCGGACAAATGGTAGCATACCGAGTGGAGTGGGAGAGTGCTGTGTTCCTAAACTGCTACAAGCTGCCTACCGTTTGGGCCTGAAGCCTCTGTGCATGGGTGAGTTCTGGATGGGAGCATCATCGAAGACAGAAGAACGCACTCATGGCAACTGGTATCCAGCCTGCAATCGCAAATGTCGTCCATTGCTTGGTTTCATGCTGCAAGGACTGGACGTTGAAGCCGACCCAGCAGCCTATTATAATAATGTATATGATGGCCAATGTCCGCAAGTCCTCTGGCAAGACGAATGGTTTGCCATTCTCGACAAACCTGCGGGATGGCTGTCAGTACAGGGGCTGTCCAATCAGCCCTGTGTCCAGGACTATGCCCGCGAGCTGTGGCCTGCCGCCACAGGACCGCTAGTCGTACATCGTCTAGATCAGGACACGTCAGGCCTGATGCTCATAGCCAAGACATCAGAGGCACATCGTCGCGCCCAGCATCTGTTTGAGCATCGTCAGGTCAATAAGACCTATATAGCTTTTCTGGAACGCGCTGTCACACCATCGGAGGGCATCATATCGCTTCCACTTGCCCCAGACATTGACCAGCGTCCACGACAAATTGTCAGTTTTGAGCATGGGCTTGAAGCTACGACACGATACCAGCTGCTCGACTCATCCAACAACCGAACAGCTTTCTATCCTGAAACAGGTCGCACCCATCAGATCCGTGTACACGCCTCACACCCACAAGGGCTGAACTCACCAATCGTGGGCGACCGTCTCTATGGCAACCTTGCTGCACGGCTCTATCTACATGCAGCACGCCTCCGTTTCCGTCATCCATTTACCAATTCAGTGGTGGATGTTGAAAGCCAATGTCCGTTCTGACAAAACTATCCTAGTCCATAATTGTATAGTGAATGTATGGCAGATGGTACGGGATGATTGTTGTCGCATTCTTCCACCTCAGCAAGATAGCATATTCCGCGTTCAGTATCGTTGAGTCCCAGATAACCTAAAGCAAGCATTAGGGTGCAGTGTACGTGATTCTTGGCATCCAGAGAATCCTCCCAGATGAGCAGGTCGGGTAGCGAGACAGCGAAATAGTCCATCACCTGCTTCTCAAAGATGTGTTGCTTGCCGAAGTTGAGCAGTTTGTAGAAACGTCCGTTTGCCTCACCATCACGTCCCAGTTTGCGAAGGGCCAAACCTTGATAGAAAATCTTTTCGGGCTTAGCGTCGTTGTAGTACATGGCAGCAGCGGGTTCCTGTGGACCTTTTGTTGCCTCTTCCCAACATTCAACAGCCTTATCTTTCTTGCCAAGAGCATCGTAGGCTACACCAAGCAGATAGTAGAAATCGTTCTCTTGCGCACCATACAATTTGCCTTCACCGAGGTGATGAGGATATTCCAGACACTCTGTCAATAGCTGAATGGCTTTCTCTAATGATTTGTCATCCGTGTTACGTAATTCGCAACTCAATAGTTTCTTTGCAAGTTCCACGCGACAAATCTGATATTGTGCAGGCACTTTGCCTTCGCCACCCTCCCAAGGATGGAACTTATGGCTGTCTAGTTTCTCCATAGCCTCATCGTACCGTCCCACCTGATTGAGCAGGGTTATTTCTTCCAGCACCAAATCGTCGCGCTGCTTGATAAGCTGCGGATATTGCTGCAAGAAGGCCAGCCGTTGAGCATGAGGATAATGCATGACCTTATACACTTGATCTAACTCCATAAGGATGCGACTGTCTGTCTCATCAAGATGGAAGGCACGTTCCATGTATTTCACGGCTTTCTGCCTGTCATTCTGCTTGTTGAATGCGGCCAAAGCCAGATTGCGCCAAACTGTAGGGAACTGCGGATTGATGTCGGATGACAGCTCCCACATACGTATGGCCTCGTCGTATTGACGTTTGTCGTAGTAGAGGCATCCAAGCAGATAAGGAGCCTGAGCATCCTTCTTGTCAAGAGTCATTACACGTTGCAGAGCCAGGATGTCCTCCAGTCGGTTGGGGAAACATATAGGTAGGGCCATGTCAGGCAACGGACATACTTCGCAGTTAATCCACGTCTTGTAATAATACGTCATCGCATTAACAGCTCCCACCTTAATGGCCAGATCAAGCACGGCATTGGCACGCATACGAAGACCTGCCTGTGCATAGTCGAGTGCCAGTTCATGATAGTTGAGCGGATTGCCATGCATTAGAGCTATTAGACGAGAGGTCTCACCAGCCTCGAAGAGTACGCCATAGTTGAAGCGGTCTTGCTGCAGGCTTTCTTCTATAAGCTCCTTGATACCGTCCTCACGTCCCATGTTAGCCATCAGTGCCACTTTCAGGCTCCGGGCTTTCTGGTTGTGGTATCCTGCAACAATGGCACGTTCCACCTCATAGAGTGCATCTTCCCAACGTCCTTGTGCCGTTGAGATTTGTGCGCAAGCGAAATAGGCAGCCCCCTGCCATCCACCATTCCATGTAGCTTTGTAGAACCAGTCGTATGCTTCCGAATATTCATGCTGGTATTTCAGACAGAGTCCTAGATTGTAAAGAGGCTCTCCCCAGTAAGGATTGGGATTGCGTTTCATCAGTACCTTTACGGCCTGACGCAAATAGGGTTCTGCTTTCTCAAACCTACCTCGGCGCAAATACCATAATCCCAATTGGTTGTTGCAGCGCACATCAAGCGGGTCGCGACGCAGGCCTTCTTCGTAGTAGTCAATAGGCGACCAGGTTGCGTGACGATACTGCTCCAGATGCAGGCCTGTGAGGTAGAGCTGCTCCACAGTTTTACAATCCTGTGGAGGCAATGCCGCTTCGGCAGCATCAGGAATTGGTTTTAAGTCATTGGTCTCAGCATGCCACGAGAGTGGTTTAATATAGCGTCCTTGTTGATAGACGGTCATTGTCAAATGGTCGAAAGGAACACCTTTGGTATCTACCTCCTCAGTGAACACCGCTTCTGGCGACAATATTGTTTCCTTATTATATATTACTTCAAACTCGTCGCTTTCCAAACATATCCGCACCTTCTGCTTGCTTGTTGCCAAGACCTTGATGGAAACATTAGAGGAAGTTGGGATGGGGCTGATGTTGAAGATTATATCCTTCGAAGCCTGCTTCACCACACCCAAGTCGCGATAAGGCATGAAGTACTGTGTGAACACCTTCTCCTCGTAGGGCATCATCCATGAGAAATCCGGTTGGTTCTCGGTATAGACACCAGCCATCAACTCAATATACGGTCCGTCCTCATCTGTCAGATTTCTGTCCCACGCCCTTCCGAAGTCACCGTTTCCCCACGTCCATTGCTTCTTTCCAGGCGACACGTGGTGGTTGGCCACATGAAGCATGCCGCCGTGAGTGTCGTTTTCATAGCCTCCCTCAAAATCATATTTCGAGTTCACGCCCATATATGATGTCGGAACCTTAATGTTTTTGTAGTTGGAGATGTCCACACCAGCCGAATAGTCCATCTTGTAGTATATACCCGTTGCTATTGGGAATGATGAGACAGCACGCTTTCCGTGGTCGAAGACGGCATTAATATCTGGTGGGAATACACTCTGGTATTCGTCATTGACCACAACTGCAGGGTTGGCCCACCACAAGAAGGTTTGTGGCAGCTCCGTGCGGTTATACATTCGGACATTAATCTCCAAGTAGGCGCAACCTGGACGTAGCCGGAAGCCCACAGTACTTTTCAGGTGGAACATGCGCTCCATCTCTGAGCACCACACCACCACGCTGCCGTCCTCCTCTTCCTCTATGTCGCTATCCACAGGTAAATATGTTGATGGACGGTGATGCTGTGGCCAGTTGAACTCTATGCCACCACTAATCCAGGGTCCTGCAAGTCCCACAAGGGCTGGCTTAATAACGTGATTGTAATAAATGAAGTGGCGTTGTTTAATCTTGTCGTAGGCCATCTGCACTCTGCCACCCAGTTCGGGCAGTATCATCACCTTTATATACTCATTCTCCAGCCATATTGCCTGCCACTCCTTATCAACCTTCTCATTGCTGATTGACTCTATGACCGGGTAGGGATAAACCACACCACTACAGCCTTGATAGACACGTTTCTCCAGAAACATCGGATTTTTCTCAGGCATCCCTGCCTCATAGGTCGGAATAATGACGCTTTCTCTCCAGGCTTTAACCATAGTCTTTAATTTCGTTGTTACGTTATCTCGTTATTTTTCCATCTACAGCTCTTCCAACTCCTTTCCCTTGGTCTCCGGACAATTGCGGAACAGGAACATGAAGGCACAACAGCAGATGGCACTGTATATCCAAAAGGTTCCGCTACTGCCAAGAGCTGTATTCATCGAAGGGAAGGAGAAAGTCAGTGTGCAACAACCAACCCAAAGAGCAAACGTACATGTAGCCATAGCTACACCACGTATGCGGTTAGGGAATATCTCAGCCAGCAGTGTCCATGTGACAGGCCCCAGCGTCATAGCATATACCGATATGGCAGAAACCACCAAGGCCACCATAAGCATACCTGTCACACCCAGATAGTAGCACGTGCCCAACACCAAGTATATTATTCCCAGTCCTCCTGCCCCCAGGAGCATCAGCGTTCTTCGTCCCCATTTTTCAATGGTGTATAGTGCCACGAAGGTAAACAGTACGTTGGCTATTCCTGTGATGACAATATTGATGAACATACCATCTACATCAAAACCTGCCCCGACAAAGATTTCCTGGGCATAGTTGAAAATAACGTTTGTTCCGCACCACTGCTGGAACACGGCAATGACAAGGCCTAACAGTAGAATATGACGATAGGGAAGAGAGAGCAGACCCCCTCCCTGCTCCCCCTCAAGGTGACCACTCTCCCCCTTGAGTGGGAGCGGGGAGGGGGTCTTCTTCAGTTTCAAATACACCGGGCTTTCAGGTATGAAGAAACTCATCAGCAGGAAGAGGGCTGCCGGAAGTGTCTCTGCCCAGAACATCCAGCGCCACCCCCACTCAAGGTTCCAAGCTTGGTTCTCTGCTATGGATGTATCCCTAGCCAGAAGCATATTGACAATCTGCGCTGCAAGAATACCCAGCACAATTGTCATCTGATTCAATGATACCATTCGTCCACGAATAGCCGCAGGACTTACCTCAGCAATATACATAGGTGACATAGCTGAAGCTACACCTATTCCAACCCCACCAATGAAGCGGGCTATATTGAACAGCGCAAAATCGTTGAACAATCCAGTAGCGACAGCCGACAAGGTGAATAAAATAGCACTCACAACCAACATTGGCTTTCGTCCATAGCGGTCAGCAGCCACGCCTGCAACCATTGCGCCTACCAGACAGCCTAACAAGGCTGTTGTCATCGCAACGCCTTGCATTATCGGTAATTTTGAAATGCCGAAATAGAGCTCATAGAACGGTTTTGCACCTCCTATGACGACCCAGTCGTAGCCAAACAGCAGACCTCCCATAGCGGAGACCATGCAGATGAAATATATGAAACCCTT
The DNA here is from genome assembly GCA_017620295.1 of Bacteroidaceae bacterium. Taxonomy (GTDB): domain Bacteria; phylum Bacteroidota; class Bacteroidia; order Bacteroidales; family Bacteroidaceae; genus Physcousia. The sequence goes on along the minus strand of JAFZQR010000088.1, from coordinate 26,959 downwards.
GCTGTCTTTGGTATTGCCTTCCATCTTACAATCGGATTAGAACGCCGCAAAGATACAAATGTTTGCTACAATAGTACCAACGACAGCAATAAAAACGAATTAAAGAGCTTGATTGACATCATTCATGGCGCAATACGAAGTCACACTGCAGGACATAAGAGATGAATCAGCACGATGCACGAATCTGTTCACAAGTGTGAATATCTAAATTCACAAGTGTGAACAGCTAAATTCACAAGTGTGAATATCTAAATTCACAAGTGTGAACAGATTCATTCATCAGCGTAAGGAAAGTCATACAGCAGCATGAATGATGTCAAATGACGGCATCTGACAGCTTAGTACTGCTCGTTCTCGTTGGGGAAGTCGCAGCTCTTGACATCTGAGACATACTGGCCGATGGCATCAGTCATAATGGTATGAAGGTCGGCATAACGGCGCAAGAACTTGGGTGAGAAGCCCTTGTTGAGACCCAACATATCGTGAATAACCAACACCTGTCCGTCGCATCCGCCTCCTGCTCCTATGCCAATAATGGGTATGTCAATGTTCTGTGCAACCTCGGAGGCGAGGGCTGCTGGTATCTTCTCCAGAACAATAGCAAAGCATCCTGCTTCAGCCAAGGCGCGTGCATCACTGCGGAGCTTGCGTGCTTCGGCTTCCTCTTTAGCACGGACGGCGTAGGTGCCGAACTTATTGATACTCTGAGGTGTGAGGCCGAGGTGGCCGCATACGGGTATGCCAGCATCAAGGATGCGTCGCACAGCGGGGAGTATCTCGGCTCCGCCTTCGAGCTTGACTGCGTCGCAGCCGCTCTCCTGCATGATGCGAATGGCGTTGCGCACGGCATCCTCGGGGTCAACTTGGTATGTGCCAAATGGCATGTCACACACCACGAGTGCGCGCTTGACGCCTCGCACGACGCTGCGAGCATGATAGATAATCTGGTCAATGGTTATGGGTAGGGTGGTGAGATTGCCAGCCATTGTGTTGGATGCGCTGTCGCCCACAAGGATGATATCGACTCCTGCACCATCAACAATCTGTGCCATAGAGTAGTCGTATGATGTGAGCATAGCTATCTTCTTACCACTCTGCTTCATCTCTGTGAGACGGTGGGTGGTTACTTTGCGTGTGTCGTCAACTAGGTATCCTGCCATATTTTTTTGATTATTGGGCGCAAAGTTACAGATAAACGAATTAATGTGCTAACTTTGCACCGAAAAACCAAAGATGGTAGATTGATTATTGACAGAACTGAAGAAAAAACATGATAAGTGATTTCAAAGCAGCGTTGTTTGACCTTGATGGAGTGGTGCTTGACACGGAGAGCCAGTATTCTGTCTTCTGGGGCGAGATGGGACGCAGGTATCATCCAGAAGTTCCGGATTTTGCAGAACTCATCAAGGGACAGACGCTCACACAGATATTTGACCGATGGTTCAGCGGCGAAAGGGAACACCTGCGAGAACCGATAACAGATGAACTCAACGCCTTCGAGCAGCAGATGTCCTATACCTATATTAATGGGGTGCGTGAATATCTGGAGTCGCTGAAGGCTGCAGGCATCAGCACGGCCATCGTCACGAGCAGCAACAAGCCCAAGATGCAGAAGGTGATGGAGGCACACCCGGAATTTAGCGAGCTGTTCGACCACATACTGACATCCGAGGACTTCCGTGCGTCCAAGCCCGACCCCGACTGCTACATTGCAGGAGCAGCCCGCTGTGGCTGCCGTCCGGAAGAGTGCATAGTCTTTGAGGACAGCATCAATGGTCTGAAAGCTGGCAATGCTTCTGGAGCCTACGTCATAGGTCTGAGCACCACCAACCCTCGCGAAGCCATAGAGCCGTTATGCGATGAAGTCATAGGGGATTTCAGAGTGATGATGGGTGGGCGGTCTTCAACCCTGGACAGCGTACTGAAATACACAGGAGTGTTCGGAGGTGTACAGGGTCTGAAGATGCTTATGAGCATCGTGCGAAACAAACTGGCAAGCCATTTGTTGGGACCTGCCGGAATAGGACTTATGGGAATTTACGTGAATGTGTCAGAGTCATTGGTCGCCACCACCAACCTTGGTCTCCCATTCTCGACGGTACAGCATCTGTCTGAACTCACTGAGAAATCCGACGCAGAAGCCACCAAGCAATTTGTCAAACTCATACGTTCCTGGTATCTGATGCTGGCTCTTGTGTCAATGACGCTATGTGTGGTTCTGGCTCCGCTGCTCGGTATGCTCTACTCTGATGCCAGCACCACCGTTGGGTGGGATATAGCCCTGCTTGCTCCTGCCGTAGGTGCTATGATGCTCACAGGCGGTGAAGTGTCGGTGCTGAAAGGCACACGCCATCTGAAACGAGTGGCAACAATAGCCTTCTTTGCAGCTCTAGCAACACTGTGTCTCACCATACCATTCTTCTGGATATGGGGCATAGGTGGCATCATAGCCGCCTTGAACGTGAGTCTTGTGGCTGTGCTGATAGTACACCTGTGCTTCAGCCTCCCAATATTTCCGTGGAGGGCAAACGTGCTGGATAAGCAGATATGGATGGCGGGATGGCCGCTGGTGAAGAAAGGCATACCCTACGTGCTGGCTGCAATGGCGGGGTTTGTTATGGCTATGGCTCTTCCAGCCTTGATGCTCAGAGTTGGGTCGTTGGAGGATGTGGGCTACTACCGTGTAGGCTATTTGCTAATGGTAACATATTCAGGCATTGTGTTCACCTCAATGGAAGCCGACTACTTCCCGAGATTGGCGGGAGTGAACCACGACCAGGAGCTACGCAACGCTACCATCAACCAGCAGATACGTGTCAGCGTCATGCTCATGGCACCACTCCTGATAGCTATGATGCTCCCCATGCCCATAGTAATAATGTTGCTCTATTCAAGCGATTTCCTGCCAGTATGCGAGATGGCTATATGCACATCGTTTTATATGTTCTTCCGAGCCATCACCTTGCCAATTGGCTACACCGCCCTCGCCTGCGGTCACTCCATACGCTACCTCATCATGGAGGTTGTTTACGACAGCGCAACGCTTGCCATCATAGGCAGCTGCTACTACACATGGCATCTGGCTGGAGCCGGCATAGGACTGTCGCTCTCGGCAGCCTTCGACCTTGTTCTGCTAAGAGCCTACTATGGTCGATGCTACCACATACGCCTCCATGCAAACACGATGCAGCTTATTGGCAAACAGGCACTACTGCTGGCTGCAACGCTATTGCTGTGCCTCAACTCGTCGAGCCTTCTGCTGCGCTATGGCGTAGGTGTCGTGATTCTTGGCCTTTCGCTGTGGGTCAGCTACGGTGTACTGGCGCGTGAGAGCAATTTCGTGGCAAAAATCACGCAACGTCTTAAGAGATGAAGCCCCGTGTCACAATACTTCTTGCAGCCTACAATGCCGCCGCCACTTTGCCTCGTTGCCTCGATTCGCTACTGGGGCAGTCGCTTGGAAACATAGAAGTAATAGCTGTTGACGACTGTTCGACCGACTCCACACTACTACTACTACAGACGTATGCCAAACAAGACAGTCGAGTCAAGGTACTGCAAACACCGACGAACAGTGGACAAGCAGTGGCTCGCAACCTCGCGCTCAAAGAAGCCAATGGAGAACTGGTGTGTATGGTCGATGCCGACGACTGGCTATCACCCGACTGTCTGCAACAGGCATCAGATGTGTTCTGCCAGCATCCACGCACCGATACCGTAATCCTACATTTGATGCAGCACTACGAAGAGACACAAATTGAGGAGGAATACCCACTTCCCAAGGCTCTTACACGCAACGGCATCATATCAGGACGAGAAGCTATGGAGCTATGTATTGACGGATGGCAGTTGCATGGACTCTATGTTGCTCGTGCCGAACTGTTCCAACAATATCCATACGATACCACCACGCGACTCTACAGCGACGACACCACCACTTGCTTCCATTATCTCCACAGCCGAGAGGTGAGGCTCTGCGGTGGCATCTACTACTACAGCAAACATCAAGCATCATCCACCAATGCCTTCCACTTCCACCGTTTCGATTATTTGGAAGCCATGCTCAGCCAGAAACTCGCACTGAAGAAGGAGAATATAAGCAAGCAGCTAATGAGACGCTTCGAAGGTCGAAGATGGTACATATTCATTGGCTGCTACCGCCTTTTCCTGCAACATCAGAACGAGCTGACAGACAAACAACAAGCATCGCTAAAAGAGCGATTCAAAACTATTCTACACACCTTCCGCCCATCGCAACTTAAACTACGCTACCGTTGGAAACCATTCTATTGGTGGACATCCAACACCACACTCTTCGGATTGCAGCAGAAATTATATATTAAAATCCGTGGATAAACGTTACTCTCACCAATTTATATTATTACCTTTGCAAGGTCACAATAAGCTAACACTACAAATCACACCTTATATGAAACGACTAATTCTACTTGCAATGGCTGCAGCTATGACGCTCTGCTCCTATGCCACTCTGCTCACCGACCAGCAAGAGTATTACATCTGGCTCAATATCTATGAAAAACTGCTGGGTTCGAGTGAAGATGGTGACACACCTGCTATTTCAGCCTACGGCACAAACGATTCGTTGAGCTATGTGTTCATTGCCGAGAACTCTGGCAAAAACGGCTACGTGCTGCTAAAGCAGAAAAGTACGGGACGTTACCTCGCCGCAAGCAGCTCTTCAAATTACGGAGTTGTGTTCGAGGCCTCGCGTAAAACCGATGACCGTTTCTGCTGGCAAGTCGATGAAGGTACCTATACCTATCTCGTTAATAAAAAGAACAGTACGTATCTGGGCGTTGACGGAGCCCACAAGGGAAGCAGTTTTGTTTCTGTTTACTACGACAAGCCAAAGGGCAGCCATTCGCAGTTCTCAGTAATACCAACCACTGGGACAACATGGGATGAGGCACGTGCTGCCTACGTATCGGAAGAATACACCAATGAACAAGGTGTAAAGGAGATTGACTACTGTCTGGTCAAGGACCTGAACATAGACCGTTCTGATGCTATCGACATCCACATCACAGCCAACACCACACCCATACAAGGCTCATCTGTCATCAACCTTGGCAGCGACAGCACCTGGCTTGTGATTGACAATATTGCGCCATCGGAGGTAATCAGCACCTATCTGAAATATGTGAAAATCAAAGGCAAGAAAGCTTCCAACGGCTCCAACTGCCGTGTGGCCATATTCCTTAACGGAGCCGCAGTGATACCTACGCCATCCACCCCAATGCTATGTCAAAGCACCGAGGGTGAAATCAAGCTTGCCGCTGGAAGCCATACCGATCTCAGCCGCAAATCCAATACTATCACCTCCTTCAAGCTGCGTCGCGGTTACATGGCTACCGTTGCCACAGGCAAGACTTGCACTGGATACAGCCGTGTGTATGTGGCCGACCACGCCGACCTCGAAGTCGTCTTACCAACAGCCTTGTCCAAGCGCATAAGCTCAGTATATATCAAGCCTTGGCAGTACATGTCCAAGAAAGGATGGGGTAGCACAGGAGGTTCATACGGTGGTTCAGGCGTCAGGGCAACGTGGTATTGGTCGTGGAGTGCCGGCTATAGCTCTACAAACGACATGGAATTCGTACCATGCCGTCAACACCTCTACTGGCCTTCTGCAAGCGACGTCAACAACAAGACAGCCACAGCTGCACTCTCGCTGAACGAACCCGAACACAGCGAGCAACACACAAGCGATAAATGTTCATGCGGAGGAACCATCAACGAGTGGAGTGCCTATAAGATAAACTCAGACTTCCTAGCTGGAGGTGGACGCATTGGCTCTCCACAACCGACAGATTTCAGCTATCTCACCAACTATTGCGACTACATCGACGGAATGGCATCTCGCTGCGACTTCGTTGTAACACATGCCTACTGGGACCTCAGCGGACGCAGTGCCACCAACTATGCCAACTGGTTTGTCGACCAATGCAAGACCATCTGGAACAATACCGGACGTCCCGTATGGCTCACCGAGATGGAAATAAGTGCATCATGGAACACCAACAAAGTGACCAGCTACGAACAAAACCGTCAATATATACAAGTGCTGCTACAGAAACTTGAAGAGAGCCCCTGGGTGGAACGCTACTGCCTATATGGCACCGATATGTGGCAGACATATATCTACTATGAAGCTAACGCAAGCAAGGGTCTCACACCAGCAGGACAGGTATATCGCGACCACCGCTCAACATTCGCCTACAACTCCAAGTACACCAAGACACCCGCATGGTGGGCACCGTCGGTAAAGACTCCTTCGCTAAATGTTAAGCCAAGTGCAACCGAGGGTAAGGTAATTCTCCAAATCACTAATCCCAATACCGACATGACCGACCGCTTAGTGGTAGAACGCCGACCTGCCGGTGGAGATTGGACCGAGTTCTATGAGGTCACCGACCGCTGGCGCTTCGAGAACGAAGCTATCACCATCTCAGGCGTAGAGGCCGGGGAAGCTAATCTGGATACAGACGAGTTCCGCGTTACCGTAACAACTCTCACAGGCGTCACCGTCAACAGCTCATCGGCATCAAGCTCGCTAATCCTCAACCCAACCATCGTCACCGACAAAAAGACCTCTGTTGACGGATGGACATGCGAACGTGATGCTGACAACGGCTACACTAAGAGTACTGGCGACACATACTTCGAGGTGTGGGATGCTACAGCCGCAAACATCAACTTCAACTATTATCAGGACATCGAGGAACTGGATAATGGAATCTACACACTTTCTGCCAACGTGTTCAACTCCAGCAACGGAAAGGGAGAGGGAGTCAATGGTGCTGTAGGACTATATGCTCAAACCTCCGACCAACTCTACTTCGCTCCTGTAACCATAGACGACACTCTGAAGATTGAAAACGTCACAACAATTGAACGCATTGTTGTCACTGGCGGCAAACTCAGAATAGGTATAAGAAATCTTGGCACCATGAACGGACGCTGGGCAGGTGCCGACAACTTCGTCCTCACACGTGTGGGAAGCCTCAACGGAGTCGATCTCGGACAGGAACGTACCATTGCTGACATACCTCTATATCAGCTTATGCCGTCACTCAATGCCGACGCCGCAGCTGGCGACCTTTCGTTGCCGCGTGATGCTTCCCGCTTTATCGTCAACCCCGATGCCAACCGCAAAGACAGCTACGGATGGACAGCCAGCAACGTAGAACTGAAGCAAGATGCAGAGTCATACGACGCAAATGCCAGCAACATATATTGGAACATCTGGAAGTCAGGAGCCTACGAATCATCACTCACCCAGGAAATCAACGGTCTCCCTGAAGGTTCATACACTTTCAGTGCCATGCTCAGAGGACATAGTACAGCTGTCATGACCCTTACAGCATCTACTTCCGAGACAAACACACAGCAACAGTCATTCACTGGCGTTGGAAATGTGGACGGCGATTATCCTCAGGGATGGAACCTAGTCACAACACCTGCTATCAGCGTAAAGCATGGTGAGACACTTAAGCTTAATTTCACCATGGCCTCATCTGCAACCGCATGGTGGAGTGCCGACCACTTCCAGCTCACACTTACCGACATACCACAAGCCGCATTAGGTATTACGCCTGCCACATTGAATGAAGGCGCTACAGGCAAGGCACCGCTAGTATATGACCTCCAAGGACGCTGCCTTGGCACTTCTGGCTCCGCACGTCTCAATGCAGGCATATATATTATAGGTGGGCGAAAAGTCATCATTAGATGAAAATACTCCTCCTAGGCGAATACTCCAACGTCCATGCAACCCTCGCTGAGGGATTGCAGGCGTTGGGGCATGACGTTACTGTGGTCAGCGATGGTGACAGATGGAAAAACTATCATCGCGACATTGACCTCCGACGTCGTTCACTAGGCTTAGGAGGGGCTATACGATACCTCACAGATGTAGTGCGCCTTTGGCCGCGATTGCGAGGGTTTGATGTCGTACAGCTCATCAACCCTGTGTTTTTGGATTTCAAGGGGGAGCGCATCTGGCCTTTCTATAAATACCTTCGCCGTCACAATGGCAAGGTGTTCATGGGAGCTTTCGGTATAGACTATTTCTGGGTCAAGGTGGGAATGGACGGTACCACGTTCCGCTATTCCGACTTCCATATAAACGGAAAGCAACGCTACAGTACCTTCATCAACGAGATGAAGGCCACGTGGCTCAACGGAAGTAAAGGGGAGCTGAATTTGCGCGTAGCCGATGACTGCGATGGAATTATTGCGGGATTATATGAAAACTATGTCACATACCTTCCATCATATTCAGGCAAGACAACGTTCATTCCATTCCCCATCAACAGTTCTGCTGTCACACCTGCAACTCTTTATCCCGATGCATCAGATCTTTCTGACAAACCAACTCCCATACATTGCTTCATTGGCATCCAACGAGGACGCTCCGAGTATAAGGGAACTGACATCATGCTTCGAGCCCTAGAGCGCCTTGAATCTGACTACCCTTCACTTGTTAAGATGGAGAAAGCTGAGAGTGTACCGTTTGATACCTATCAGAAAATGATAGGCTCCAGTCACGTCCTTCTTGATCAGCTCTACAGCTACACGCCAGCCATGAATGCCCTCATGGCAATGGCCAAAGGCATGATAATCGTTGGAGGAGGCGAACCCGAGCATTATGAACTAATTGGCGAAAAAGAGCTACATCCCATCATAAATGTCCAGCCTAATGAGGATGACGTTTACAACCAGATGCTTTCGCAACTCGTAAACCAACCTCATACCATACGGCAACGCCAGTTGGACAGCATCCAATACATCCACCGACACCACGACCACATCCAAGTCGCACGACAGTACGAAGCACTTTACACCAAATAGCAGCATTTATTTTTACACCATGAAACACACGATTCTCACCTTCTTGACAGCATTTGTGCTGCCAATGACTGCCAATGCACAAGTCAGTTTCGGCAACCCACAGCTCTTCAACGACGCATGGCTGTTCACTCTCACAGACGACTCACTCTATTGTAATACAACCTTTGATGACAGTTCTTGGCTGCCTGTGCAACTGCCTCATGACTGGGGAATCACCCAGCAGATGTCACAGCAAAACGGCTCCTGCCAAGGATACCTGCCTGGTGGAGTAGGATGGTACAGGAAACATCTTCTCAGTTCACAACTGAAAGAACTGAGATTGGACAGCGATAGACAGTTCTTCCTTTACTTTGAAGGAGTCTATAACCGTTCCACCGTTTATGTCAATGGACACAAGGTTGGTTATCGCCCCAGCGGCTTCTCATCATTCTGCTATAACATTACACCTTTCCTCAACCCTGATGCCGACAATGTAATAGCTGTCAGAGTTGACCATTCGCGGCAAAACGATTCGAGATGGTACACTGGTTCAGGCATATATCGTAACGTATGGCTCATAACAGCTCCAGAAGTGCATCTCGAACAATGGGGTAGCGCATGGCGATTGACAGCTGTTGACGCACAAACTGCAACTGTCGAGGTGGATATTGAGACCACACACGAACCAATAGCCAATAGTACAGCCCCCCAAAATGGTTATGTAGCCAACATCACAATCATTGACGCACAAGGCAATATCGTAGCATCGTCTATTGGCAACCCTATCAGTTCGCGGCAGAGACTCACCACACAGCTCACCGTACAACAGCCACAGCTGTGGACCCTTGACTCCCCTTATCTCTATAGGATACATACCCAGCTCCTATCCAACGGACAGATCATAGACAGTTGCACCGTACCTCTGGGGTTGCGAACCCTAACCTTTGACCCCAACCTCGGTTTTGCTCTCAACGGACAGTGGATGAAAGTGAAGGGCGTGTGCCTGCACGATGATGCTGGTGTGCTGGGCGTTGCCGTGCCAAAGGCTGTTTGGCGCAGAAGGCTTCTGACTCTCAAGAGCCTCGGCGTCAACGCTATCCGTATGAGTCATAATCCACATGCTCCTGCGCTCTACGACCTCTGCGATGAACTTGGTTTCTTGGTAATGGATGAGGCCAGCGACGAGTGGGAGTTTCCAAAACGCAAATGGCTTGAGGGGTGGAACAAGGGTACACCAGGCTTTGAAGGTTCATACGACTATTTCAATGAGTGGATAGACCGTGATGTGGCCGATATGGTGCGCCGTGACCGCTGTCATCCCTCCATTTTCCTTTGGAGCATAGGCAATGAGGTCGATTATCCCAACGACCCATACTCTCACCCAGTATTGGACGGCTCCACAATCACACAACCCATGTATGGTGGATACAAGCCCGACCAACCAAACGCAGAGCGAATAGGAATAATAGCTCAGCGACTGGCCGACATCGTCAGAAGCATCGATAACTCAAGAGCCGTGACAGGGGCATTGGCAGGAGTGGTGATGAGCAATGAGACCGCATACCCAGATGCTGTAGATGTCGTTGGCTACAACTACACCGAAAGCCGATATATAGAAGATCACCAGCGATACCCCTCACGCATCATCTATGGCTCAGAGAACCGGCATGACAGAGAGGCATGGCTAGCGGTACGTGACAACCCTCATATCTTTGGACAGTTCCTATGGACAGGTATTGACTATCTAGGCGAGAGTGGTCCTTGGCCGGCAAGAGGCTCAGAGGCTGGACTTCTTGATTTGGCAGGACATGTCAAGCCACAAGGACGATATCGTCAGATGCTTTGGGGAGAGGAAAATGCAGACAGCCTTGCACAAGTGTTCTGGAATAATCGGTCGCGACGCGGACATAGGAGACAAGGACGTGAAGATCGTCACGAGACAGATTTCATGTCGTCTGTTGCTGCTATGCGTGTCAGCGTTGATACACTTACGCTACGCACTCCCGACGATGTCACCCACATAGACATTGAACTGGTTGATAGCCTCGGTGCTATAATTTCCGAAGCCAGCAACGACATAACATGTACAGTCGAAGGCCCCATACGACTACTCGGTCTTGAAAACGCCAATATCCGCGACACAACCCCTGCAACACTCAACCATCGCACAGCACACCGTGGCAGGCTCCTGGCGTATATCGCCCGCGACTTCATGCAACCTCTACAACAACAAGCCACAGCAAGAGTCATATTCTCCTCTCCTGAACAAAAGGATGTTGTGGTCGAACTTACAGTAATTCCTTAGGATTATATTAGCAAAATGACATATCAGTTTTCAGGTCCCATCATAGCCTTCTCGACTGAGCGAAATTGTGTTGATGCAGCTGCACCCTACGATGGCTTCAATGTAACGCATTATTCTGACGACAGTAGGGAACATGTGAGCCAATGCAGAGAACAGCTATGTGCAAGGCTTGGCATACTACAAAGCCATCTCATAGTGCCACGTCAAGTTCACGGCGTGAGGATTGACGAGGTGACTAAAGAGAACCTTGATGATCCTTTTGATAACATCGATGCCTTAATAACCCGTACTCCTGGAGTGTGTATAGGAGTGTCAACCGCCGACTGTGTACCACTATTGTTTCACGACTGTCGGACTCATGCCGTTGCTGCCGCACACGCAGGATGGCGCGGTACTGTTGCCGGCATTGCCAGATTGACCATTAAAGCCATGCATGACACCTTTGGCACATGTCCAGAGAATGTGGAGTGTGCCATCGGTCCCAGTATCGGTCCTGAAGCATTTGAGGTAGGCGATGAGGTCTATGAAGCCTTTGCTTATGCCAACTTCCCAATGACAGACATCGCTTTCCGCTCACCCTTGACTAATAAGTGGCACATAGATTTATGGCAAGCCAACAAGTGGCTGTTAACGGAGGCCGGTGTTCCAGAAGAATCAGTTCATGTAAGTTCACTCTGCACCTACACAAACTACAGCCGCTTCTTCTCTGCACGTCGGTTGGGCATACAAAGCGGACGCATCTTCACTGGCATGATAATCACAGAATGTGAGAACCCATCCATGTCACAATCATATAAAATATGACTCTATTAGTTGTGGAGATTGCTTTGGAATGATGTATCTTTGCAGACACAAAACGTACTTATATTTATGAAAGAACAAGGTAGTCAAAAAAAGGTTTTCGTCAGCGGATGCTATGATTTGCTTCACTCAGGACATGTGGAGTTCTTCAGGCAGGCTGCTGAGTATGGGGATTTGTATGTGGGTATAGGTAGCGATGCTACAATCCTTGGATATAAACATCATAAAACCGTTTACAGCGAACAAGAACGCCTGTTCATGGTGAAGAGTATTCGGTATGTCAAAGATGCATATATCAATGCAGGGAGTGGGGTTATGGATTTCATCCCAACAGTTGATATCGTAAAACCAGATGTGCTGATTGTGAATGAGGATGGTGGAAATGAGGACAAACGACGCTTCTGTGAGGAACGCGGGATTGAATATGTGGTGCTGCAACGTGTGCCACAGGAAGGACTCACAGCCAGGTCTTCAACAGACCTGAAGAGAACAGCCAGCATGATTCCAACACGTCTCGATATTGCTGGAACATGGATTGACCAACCATACGTGAGCCTGTATGCACCCGGATGGGCCATCACGATTAGTCTGGAACCCACGTTTGAAATAAGGGAAAGGTGTGGACTTAGCACTTCGACACGTAATGTCATCCGTCGTGTGTGGCCGTATCAGCTGCCGAACATGGACCCTGAGATGCTGGCTCGCCTGGTGTTCTGCCTAGAGAACCACCCAGAGCGTGAGGATGGCATCATCAGTGGTGCCCAAGATGCCATCGGAATATGTATGCCAGGCTTATCCCGCCATTATTACGACCGACATTTTTGGCCCGAGCGTATAGAGAGCTGCGTGGATGAGCAGGTGCTGAATTGGCTGGAGAATCATCTGGTGATGATTCCAATGGAGCCTCGCAAACCTGGATGCAATGTTGTCGAAGGTAAGGATATTACAGAGGAGAAAGTCAAAGCACTTGCCAAGGCTGCCGACGACTGCTGGACAGCGATATTGGCATGCGACCTGAAGGGCTTTGCAGCTGCATATAAAGCATCTTTTGACGCACAGGTTGCAATGTTCCCGGGCATGGTTCAAGGATGCGTGAATGATTACATCAAACAATATGCCGACCTGGTGATGGCATACAAGATGCCAGGAGCAGGTGGCGGTGGCTACCTTGCATGCGTGGTGGAAGATGCTACGCAGTTTGCTAGCAAGCACCCCGAGGCAATTACGTTGACTATCCGTCGTTCTGGTATGTAATCATCTTGAGTAATATGTCTCACATTAATAAGATGTATAGATTGGTTCTCGCCATAGTGTGCATGATGACATGCTTAAACACTAGTGCGCAGAATAGCGAAGTAAGTTGGGACAGCCAGAGTCTCATCTTTAATGGAAAGCGCGTGGCAGCTGTGATGGGCGAAATACATTATTCGCGGTTGCCTGAAAACGAGTGGAGGGCAGAGGTTCGCAAGATGAAAGAAGGCGGAGTAACGATTATTGCTAACTACGTCTTTTGGAATCATGTCGAAGAACAGCGAGGAGTATTCGACTGGAGCGGACAACGAAGCTTGCGTCATTTCCTCGAAATATGCAAGGATGAGAATATGCCTGTATGCCTCAGGATAGGTCCATTCTGTCACGGAGAGGCTCGTAATGGAGGTATTCCTGATTGGGTCATAGCCAGCGGATGCAAGCTGCGAAGCGAAGATTCGCAGTTCCTGTCATTCGTGGAGACACTCTATCGTCAGATTTTCACTCAAGTGCAGGGCCTGCAATGGAAGGATGGTGGACCAGTTCTTGCTTGTCAGTTCGACAACGAATATGGTGGACATGGTTCCTATTTGATGAGACTCAAGAGCATAGCCAATGCTATCGGGTTCGACCTTCCATTCTACACTCGCACTGGATGGCCAGAGTTGAGGACACCTGTGCCCTTCGGTGAAATGATACCCTTGTATGGAGACTATGCCGATGGTTTCTGGGACCGCTCCACCAGGGAGACTGCCGGGAATTATTATAAGGCATTTAACTTCCGCTCGTCACCCATCTCAGGTGCTATAGGCTCAGAACAACTCGACTCTATACCGAAACCAACGGACAGACGACAGCTGACCGTTATCCGTACTTTACGTGTGAACTTGGTGGCGGCATGATGACCTCCTATCATCGTCGCTGTTACCTCTATCCAGAGGATGCATATTCAATGGCTGTTGTGAAACTGGGAAGCGGTTCCAATCTGCTTGGCTACTATATGTATCATGGAGGCACAAATCCCGAATCACGATGGACACCTGCCGACACCTTCGCACGTCCATACGATGGAGACAGCCGTGTGTATCTGAATGAGAGCCAGCGCTGCGCAGCTACAAACTACAACGATTTGCCTGTCATGACCTATGATTTCCAAGCACCCTTGGGCGAGTTCGGGCAAATCAATCCTCACTACTATCTGCTGCGCAAGCTCCACATGTTCATGTCAGACTTTGGTGAGGAACTCGCTCCGATGGAGGCCACTTTCACCAATCCACAGGAAATCAAGAAAGGACAAGACGATTTCCTGCGTTGGGCATATAGAAGTCGAGGTGAATCTGCTTTTGTGTTCATAAATAATTATGAGCGACTACAAAACCTGTCTGCAAAGTCAGACACACGTTTTGATGTGTGTGGCGTACAGTTCCCCTCCAAGCCCGTCACAATCCCATCCGGTACTATCTGCATCTTCCCTGTTAATGTTGCAGGACTACACTATGCAACAGCACAGCTCATAGCCAGACGAGATGGAAATGTCTTTATGCAACAGATAACAGGCATCCCAACAGAGCTATGCTTCGAAGGGGGCAAGACGATGAAGAATGTGAAGCCTCGTGGCATCGAGCAACCCGTATATACGGCAAAGGATGGTACGCGATACTATCTTGTTGATGGTGAGACGGCTGGACGACTGTTCATGGAAATAACAAACGCCTCTGATGTCAGCAGCCCTGTTCCATTCCATAAGCTTCGTGAGGCCGGCCCTCTGCGAACAATAACAATAGGTGCAAAGAATGTTGCCGAAGAACCACTGGACAAGGACTTTGACCAAGCTGCGGTATATACTATTGACTTGACTGAAAAACGCGGATTGCTCACCATCAACTATCAGGGGGATTGCGCTCGACTCTATGCCAACGGCAGGCTCATTGATGACAATTTCTATAATGGACGTCCATTCCTTTATGGCTTATGGCGTCTGCCTGCTGAGGTGAGCCAACTGGAACTCCGCATTCTTCCTATCCAGAGCAATATGCCAGTTTATTTTCCACAGGAGGCTGATACAACTCCTGGCGAGAAGGTTGTCTCCATCTTTGTAGAGTAACTATTTGTTGCGACGGAAGAGGTCGCCCAGGTGGTTGAAGTCCTTTCGCCACAATATACCCACACCCTGGGTTGTGAGTGCCGACTTGGTAAAGTAGCGGTCGTTGGTTTCGCTGTATGCCTTGAGACGAATGTTGCCCGAAGGAGTGAGCAAGTACTGCAGGTCGAAATCGCCTACGAAGTTGGTGTTTCCCGCTGTCATGGGGCGGTCTCTGTAACCGAAGGTGCCATTAAAGAGCAGACGGTTGTTGAGAAGCCTTCCACTAAGCATACCTTCTACATCGACCTCATTCCACCCCTGCTGGCCTGTTGACAAGTTCGTACCAAAGTTCCACGATGCGTTGTTGCCAATTACATTCGACAAGATAGTATTGAGCTGTCCCGAAATAGTGGAGGAGAGCAGACCGTTCATGGCAGTGTTGGTCCGGTTCAGGTCTGCACTGTAGTCATAGGTGTAGAAGCGTCCTATACCTAACAGATATATTACCTGAAGGTTGCGTTCCTCCTCAGTGCTGATGAGAGAACGCACCATTTGTTTTTCATCTTCGTTCACATTGGGAATATCAAAGTCGAATGTAATATGAGGTTGTTCAGCTAGGCCACCAATATTCATCAGACAGTTCACACGTACCGTGCTGTTGGATATGCTGTTGCCTGTGGTCAAATCATTGAGCGAAACACTAGGTACGGTATATACAGCTTGCAGGTCGAGAGCAGCCTTCATTGGTTGTCCGCCAAAGGTGATGGAACCTCCTTGCTGGAACACAAACTCCTTGCGGATAAGGTCTTGCATCGACAACCGGTATGTGCCTCTATCCACATGATAGACTCCATACATCTGAAAAGCGCCCTTGTTATGGTAGCTCGCCAGAATATTGCCATTACCATGCAGGGATATCATATCCCCGGTGCGTTGATCCATTAGCAATCGTAGTGTAGCTTCAGGACGGACATCAATGTTGAAGTTGATGCGCATATCAACTGATGTCTGTTCGTCATTGGCTACTGTAGCAGGTTCGTCGGCAGTCGTTGATGTTGGCTGTGAAACATAAACCAAGTCGTCATCGTGGGTGACAAACGTGACAAACTGGCTGTTAGTGGTGGCTTCCGGCGATGAAGCATTGTAGGTCAAAACACTACCTGAAGTGGGATGTCCTTGCAAATCTATCTGCAAACGCCCCATGTTGCCTTCAATCTGCGCCGTTCCCGATGCAAAGATTGTGGCGTAAAATGGCATATCACCGAAGTCATTAAAGTCGTAGCACAGCATATCATTGGCGGTGACACTGAAATCATATCTCATGTCACGGAAATGTTCAAACATGAGTTTGCCTGAGAGCTGTGCGGAGTGTGTGGCACGTCTTGTGATGTGACTCCGGTCGTGTATAGTGACATTGTTCACCTCAATACTACCAGGCCGCAGCTTTATGTCTTCATGGCTGAGATGGTAGCGTGTGCCTAGGGTTGGGATTGTAAGGGCAGCAGTGTCAAGCCTCACATCACCATCAAGGTCAAGTTCGCTGAAGGGTCCATACAGGCGCACACGTCCACTGACAGATGCAATGAGTTTGTTGAATATAGAATGGGTATAGCGCTCAATAAAAGCCGCACTGAGATGGTTGGCATCCACTGTGAGGTCTATACCTCCTGTCTTCTGTCCTCCAGGACGGATGAGGCATGTGGCATGGCTCACACGATCCGTGGCAGGGTCAGTTATGTAGGCGTCAATATCAATTGTATTGGCTGCATGTCTTTCCCATCCGCCTCTGGCACGTGTGTCGCCAACTATGAAACCGTTGACAGATAATTCACGTGCAAGTACGTTAGCCTCAATCACAGGTCTAGCGAACAAGTGGTGAGCCAGCACCGACCCCGACACTTTGGCATCCAAGTCAACATCGCCAATCCTTACGAAACTGAGGATGTAGCCAAGACTTATGTCCTGCAGTTCCACCCACAGTTTGTCGCTCTCGTTGGCAGACGCCTTTCCTCCGATGCGCAAGAAGCAGTCGCCTTGCTCTACTTGCAGGTTGTTGACAGTAAGCACCTCCCTCTGCAGGTTGATTGTCGAGTTGTCCACATGCCAGATAGTGTCGCCTATGCTGATGTTTGTTGGCAAGATGTTGATGTCTGCTGCCAGTTCATTACCCAAATCGCGCCTGAAACGAGTGTCGGCTGTTATGGTTCCTCGAATTACGGGGGTGGACTGTACGTCCCAGACCAGTTCTGAAAGCAGACGGTTGTTGTAGCCTTCAGCAGCTAGAGTGAGGTTGGCTGTGCCAGACTGTACGGTTCGATGCATCTGTAGGGCTATCTGCAAACTGTCGTGAAGTTCCGAGAAATGTAATGAAATGTCCTGCAAGTCTTCTGAACCATATAGCACCTGTGGTATAGTGGCTTGAAGCTCCATCCTACGTTCAGGCACAGACAGAGAGCCTTTTATATGACCTGACTTTGGAACAGAAATGTCTATCCCAGACAGAGTCAACAACTGATCAGGATTGCGTAGTGTTATGTCGAATTGAATATCGTTCTCCGACAGTTTCGGTAGCTGAGAGGGTACGGGAATAAGAGCTGGAAGCACACTATGTGAAAGCAGTTGTGCTGACTGAAGGAGTGAACGGAAATCATACTCACCATCAGTCGTAACATCCATGAAATCGCTTTGAAGTCTAAGACTGCGGTGGGGTAGTTCGTTGTCTATATTCAGAGCCAAGTGCTGCATATCAAGTTCTACGGAGGGGTCATGAATAGCAACATCAGACAGCTCAAGATTGCCACTAATATTATTAATTATGTCGGGATCGTCCCAGAAATCCAGCTTGTTATGAAAGTCGGCATTTAGTTCAAACGTGTATTTCGGCTCCTTCATGGAAGCTTTGACAATAGCCTGCCGTGCCTGAAGATCAACGTTTAGAAGCAGTTTCTGAATGCTTCGCCCTATTATCTCCATATTGCTGATTTCAACAGTTCCCCTTGCCGACTGTTGCTGCAAGCTACCCTCAATTTGTGAGCTGATGCTGATACGCTCGGGAATATACCACGGTGTGTTGTTTTCTGTCAACAATAGAGTAGGAGTGAGGTCGGACGTCGTGACATCCACACTGAAGTGGTCTTTGCCCGAGAAATGCCCATTTGCAGTAAGATTTCCGATTGCCGTAATGAGCTTGCAGTCAATGCTAGCATCTGTCAATGTGCTGTCCACTCTCGCACCGAACTCGCCTTCGGCATGTATGTCGCCTAGTGAACTTAATTTTAATGGAAGGCTCGCGAACATCGGAAGCCATTTATTCAGGGCCAGCTCACTTATATCCAACGATGTGAGATGCAGCTCGGCAGCAAAGTTATGTGGCAGCTGAAAATGGGATAGCAGCAAGTCTTCGTTCACGGTTTCGGCTTTGGCGTTACATCTGAGACTTACGTCAGAGCCGTCCAATTCTAGTGAAGTAATGTCAAATGTTTTGCCTGAATAGTCGCATTTGGCTTTTAATGACAATACATCAGTGTAGTCCTTCAGTTGTGGTACTAGCGCCTGTATGTCGGCCAGTGTCATTTCACTATCCAAGTCGAAAGAGGAGTATGTTATGTCATTGGAATTGAAACGAGCCGACAACGATGGTATGTTAATAACGGTGTTTGGAAGCAGCAAACTGAAGTCCTCAATATCCAATGCGTCGTCAGACACAAAAGCATCAAACAGGATGTCTTTTACAATCAAATTGATATTGGTCTCTGTGAAGCTTAAATGACTAAGAACCAGCTTACATTTATTATTGGTTAATTCTTTTAATGAAGCTTTTAAGCTAAAGTTTTCCAGTGAGAGATGAGATGTGTCGAACTGGTTTTTACGAGGCTTGTAAGTCAGATCGTGCCTGATGGTACCTCGACGTGCTACAGCTGTTGAGATTGCCAGGTCCAATGTTGAAGGCTCATCCTTGTCGGGGTCTGACAGTTTGTCGATGATGTATTGGAAATTATATGGAGCATCCTCTGCTGTCTTTCTGATGTTGACATCAAAGCCGAACAGCTGTACGCTGGCAAGCCGAATTTTGCCGCTAAACAGAGGGCCGAGATGTATTTTTGTGCCAAGACGTGTGGCGAAGAGCAGGGTGTCGCCCTGTTGGTCGAGCAGCAACACATCGTCGGCTACCAACCTGTTAAACAGTCCCAAGCGTAGGTTTCCGATACTGACAGGAGTTCCAATCTCCTCCGACAGTCTGGCGGCTGTAACCCTACCCATCCAGCGTTGTATCGCAGGAAGGCTCATGAGCAATAACAAGAAGAGGTACAATCCGACGATTGCACCCACTCCAAACCTAATTATGTTGCGAAAAGTTTTGATAAGCTGGTATAATTTGGCGCAAAGGTATAGATTTTTGTGTATGAAGTGAAAATAGTCGGGTGATTTTGTCTAACCGTTGACCAAATTTAAGTACT
This sequence comes from Bacteroidaceae bacterium, assembly GCA_017620295.1. Lineage (GTDB taxonomy): Bacteria > Bacteroidota > Bacteroidia > Bacteroidales > Bacteroidaceae > Physcousia. The sequence continues at coordinate 7,212 of JAFZQR010000088.1, read as the reverse complement.
TTTGCGAGGTTATTTGAACAAACCTAATTTTACTTATTATAATTTTTATGGCAAATGTAATCAAGTTACGCAAAGGTCTTGATGTAAACCTCAAGGGCCATGCCAACTTGGAAACATTCCAACCCGAAGTTACGGACACCTACGCATTGGTGCCCGATGATTTTTATGGAATGAAACCAAAGGTGGTGGTCAAGGAAGGCGATGCAGTCAAGGCCGGTGAGGCGCTGTTTGTTGACAAGCAGCACCCTGAGGTGAAGTTTGTTTCGCCCGTTAGCGGCACAGTTGCTATGGTTGAGCGCGGCGATCGTCGCAAGGTACTCAGCGTGCGCGTTAAGGCCGATGGCAAGCAGACATGTGTCACTTTCGACGCGAAACAGGTTAAGGATGCAAAGACCGCAGTCGCATTTCTGTGCGAGAGCGGTCTGTTTGGTTTCTTCCGCCAGCGTCCTTACGATGTAGTGGCAAACCCTGAGGATGCACCAAAGGCTATCTTTGTCAGTGCATTCAACTCAATGCCGTTGGCTCAGGACTTCGAGTATGTACTCAAAGGACAAGAGGCTGAGTTCCAGGCTGGTCTATCTCTGCTGGCCAAGATTGCAAAGGTAAATCTTGGTGTTAGCAAGAAGCAGACTTCCAAGGCTCTGACTGAGGCTAAGGACGTTAACGTTAATGTTTTCGACGGTCCAGCACCAGCAGGCAACGTTGGTGTACAAATTAACCACATTGACCCAATCAACAAGGGCGAGGTCGTTTGGACACTTGGTGCTGAGGAGGTAATCTTCATTGGACGTCTGGTACAGAACGGCAAGGTTGACTTCACCCGTACAATAGCAGTTGCTGGTTCTGAAATCAAGGAGCCTAAATATGCAAAGGCTATTGTGGGTCAAGCTGTTGCACCACTGCTCAAAGGTCAGACAGACGCCTCCAAGAGCCTTCGCATCATCAGTGGCAACCCGATGGTTGGTACAAAGATTGCTGCCGATGGCTTCCTAGGTGCTCATGCAACAGAACTCACAGTCATCCCCGAGGGCGATGATGTTTGGGAGATGCTCGGCTGGATTGCCCCACGCTTCAAGGAGTTCAGTACAAGCCGCAGCTACTTCAGCTGGTTGCGTCCAAAAAAGACTGAGTACACCTTCGATGCCCGCATCAAGGGCGGTGAGCGTCATATCATCATGAGTGGTGAGTATGACAAGGTATTCCCGATGGACATCTATGCTGGATATCTAATCAAGGCTATCATCAGTGGTGACATCGATCGCCAAGAAGCCCTTGGTATTTACGAGGTCGCTCCTGAAGATTTTGCCATTGCTGAGTTCGTGGACAGCTCTAAGCTGGAATTGCAACGCATAGTGCGCGAGGGTCTTGATATCCTGCGCAAGGAAAACGCATAAATTGGACAATTGAACAATTTACAATTGAACAATTGCGCATTGCGCGATTTACAATTTAGCAATTAAACGACATGCAAATAATGTATTGTTCACCGTTTAGCCTGATAATTGTAAGATTGTAAATTGTTAAATCGTAAAATTAAATTATGAACGCATTAAGAAAATACTTCGACAAGATAAAGCCGAACTTTGAGGAAGGCGGCAAGCTACATGCCTTCCGTTCGCTTTACGATGGCTTCGATACGTTTGCCTTCGTGCCCAATACAACAGCGGGCCGTATAGGCACACATATCCACGATGCCATCGACAGCAAGCGCATCATGTCGCTTGTCGTGATTGCTCTGATGCCCGCACTGCTCTTTGGTATGTACAATGTGGGTTATCAGAATGCTCTTGCAGCCGGCCAGCTGGAGAATGCCACATTCTGGGGAATGTTCTTCTACGGTTTCCTGGCTGTTCTGCCAAAGCTGATTGTCAGCTATGTGGTAGGTCTCGGCATTGAGTTCACTGTTGCCCAGTGGAAGGGTGAGGAGATACATGAGGGCTTCCTTGTGTCTGGTATCATCATCCCAATGATTGTACCTGTGAACACTCCGTTGTGGATACTTGCTATCGCTGTGGCTTTTGCTGTTATCTTCGCTAAGGAGATATTTGGCGGTACAGGTATGAACATCTTCAACGTGGCTCTCATCACACGTGCCTTCCTCTTCTTCTCTTATCCTACATCTATGACGGGTGACGACACCGTTTGGATTTCACAGGACACCATCCTCGGCTTAGGCTATGCTGTACCCGACACCTTCACAGCTGCTACGCCTCTTGGTGAGCTGGCTGCTGGTGCTGGTGTTTCATCCTGCATCTGCTCGCAGATCTACGGCTTCATTCCAGGTTCCATTGGTGAGACTAGCGTGATAGCTATCGCACTTGGTGCTCTGTTGCTCCTCTTCACAGGCGTTGCCTCATGGAAGACCATGTTGAGCGTATTCGTAGGTGGTGCTTTGACAGCAATGCTGTTCGACAGCACTCTTGCTCCTGAGAATTTGGCTGCACACATTCCTTGGTACCAGCATCTTGTGCTGGGCGGTTTCTGCTTCGGTGCCGTGTTTATGGCTACAGACCCTGTTACATCAGCCCGCACCGAGGGTGGTAAGTGGATTTATGGCTTCTTGATTGGCTTTGTGGCTATCACGGTGCGTGTTCTCAACCCTGGCTATCCCGAGGGTATGATGCTCGCCATCCTTTTGATGAACGCCTTTGCTCCACTCATCGACTACTGCTTCGTTAGCCGCAACATCTCTCGTCGCGCTAAGCGCGCTAAGATTTGACAATTGGACAATTTACAATTGTACAAATAAGAATTCAATCGTAAAATCGTAAATCGTAAAATCGTCAAATTACATTATGGCAAAGTTAAATACAAACAGTAACGTCTATACCATCATCTACGCTTCTGTTATGGTGGTTGTGGTGGCCTTCCTGTTAGCATTCGTGAGCAGCTCCCTCAAAAAGAAGCAGGATGCAAATGTGGCCATCGATAAGAAGACACAGATACTCGCTGCCTTGAATGTGCGTGGCATAGCCAAGAGCGAGGTTGAAGCCCAATATGCGGCTCATATTGATACAACTTGCGTTCTCACAGCCGATGGTCAAGTCATCGAGGGTGCTGATGCCTTCGATGTTGAGACCAAGGAGATTGGTGAGAAGTTCCCCATCTACATGGCTAAGACAGCCGATGGTCAGAACGCACTTGTTCTCCCCGTCAAGGGTCGTGGCCTCTGGGGCGGCCTCTGGGGGTACATAGCTGTCACTCCCGACATGCAGACCGTTCTTGGTGCCTACTTCAACCATGAGAGTGAGACCGCAGGCTTGGGCGCACTCATCAAGGAGGAGCCTTTCCAAGCTCAGTTCGCTGGTCGTCCAGTGTTTGGTGAGGACGGCAAGGTTGCTCTGACTGTTGTAAAGAAGGGTAGCAGCGAGAACGCTTCACAAGTTGATGGTGTGACAGGTGCTACACTTACCAGCAAGGGTACAGGTGAGATGGTTCACGATGGCTTACAGGCATACGTTGACGTTTTGACCAAGGCTCAGTCTGCATGTGGACGTCACGAGGGCTGCCCACGTCAGCACGAAGGCTGTGGACGTCATGAAGGCTGTGAAGGACACGAAGGTTGCCCACGTCAGCAGGAGGGTTGTCCTGAAGCCGCAGCCCACAAGTGCCAGAGTGGTAGTGAATGCTGCCAGAGCGGCAATTGCGACAAGAGCGGTTCCTGCGGCAAGCCTGGCTGCGATGGCGACAAAGCATGCTGTGGCAATGAGTGATAAATAGTAAATTGTAAATCGTCAAATCGTAGATTACTATTATGAGTTTATTTTCAAAAGCAAATAAAGAGGCGTTGACCAGCCCGCTGAATCTGAACAACCCTGTGGTTGTACAGGTACTCGGTATCTGCTCCGCCTTGGCAGTGACCTCACAGCTTGAACCAGCCATCGTGATGGGTCTGTCTGTGACAATCATCACTGCGTTCTCTAACCTTATTATATCTATCATCCGCAACTCCATCCCCAACCGCATCCGTATCATCGTTCAGCTGGTTGTTGTGGCAGCCTTGGTTACCATCGTCAGCCAGGTGCTGAAGGCGTTTGCCTATGATGTGAGCGTACAGCTCTCTGTGTATGTAGGTCTGATCATCACCAACTGCATCCTGATGGGACGCTTGGAGGCATTCGCTATGATGAACAAGCCTTGGCCTTCGTTCCTTGACGGTATCGGAAACGGTGTCGGCTATGCCCTCATCCTCATCATTGTAGGTTTCTTCCGCGAGTTGCTGGGTAGCGGCAGCCTCATGGGCTACCAGATTATCCCCGATGCATGCTACAACATTGGCTATATGAACAACGGTATGATGACCATGCCTGCCATGTCACTCATCATCGTTGGATGCGTAATCTGGGCTCACAGAGCATATAATAAAGAACTATAAACTATGGAACATCTAATTAGCTTATTCGTCCGCTCAATCTTTGTGGACAATATGATATTCGCCTTCTTCCTCGGCATGTGTTCATACTTGGCAGTGTCCAAGACCGTGAAGACAGCCTTGGGACTAGGTGTGGCTGTAACCTTTGTGTTGCTCATCACCGTGCCTGTTGACTATCTGTTGCAGACAGAGGTGCTGGAACCCACAGGTTCGCTCAACCCGGGTGTTGACCTCACGTTCCTCGCCTTCATCCTCTTCATTGCCGTCATTGCGGCTATGGTGCAGTTGGTGGAGATGATTGTGGAGCGTTTCAGCCCCTCGCTCTATGCAGCACTTGGTATCTTCCTGCCTCTGATTGCTGTGAACTGCGCCATCATGGGTGCTTCGCTCTTCATGCAGCAGCGCATCACTATGCCAGACACCAACTCACAAGCCATCGGTGGCGTTGCCGACTGCCTGGCTTATGCTCTTGGTTCTGGTATCGGTTGGCTGCTCGCTATCACCTGTCTAGCTGCCATTCGCGAGAAGATGGCCTACACCGATGTACCCAAGCCTCTCCAGGGCCTTGGCATCACCTTCATCACCGTAGGTCTCATGGCTATGGCATTCATGTGCTTCAGTGGATTAAACCTATAAAGACACACCCCCTGCCCCTTCTGCAAAGGAGGGGAGAGCCTGCGGGGTGTTACGTTCAATATTAATCAAAATGAATACAGCATTAATTCTTGCGAGCATAGAGGTCTTCCTCGTTATAATAATTGCTCTCGTTATAATACTGCTGGTGGCCAAGTCCTACTTGTCGCCAAGTGGTAATGTAACCATCACAATGAATGGCAAGGACAAACTGTCCGTAGCTCAGGGTTCAAGTCTGCTTTCAACCCTTGCTGCCGAAGGTGTCTATCTGCCATCAGCTTGCGGTGGTAAGGGGTCTTGCGGACAATGCAAGTGCCAGGTAGTAGAAGGTGGTGGCGAAATCCTCGACTCTGAGAAGGGCCACTTCACCCGTAAGGAAATCAAGGACCATTGGCGTCTTGGTTGTCAGACCAAGGTCAAGGGCGACATCGGCATTCAGGTGCCAGACAGCGTGCTTGGCGTGAAGGAATGGGAATGCACCGTTATTGGCAACAAGAACGTGGCAACCTTCATCAAAGAGTACAAGGTGGCTCTGCCAAAGGGCGAACACATGGACTTCGAGCCAGGTTCCTACGCTCAGATACGCATCCCGAAGTTCGACTGCATCGACTACGACAAGGACTTCGACAAGTCTCTCATCGGCGACACCTATCTGCCTGCATGGGAGAAGTTCGGACTCTTCCCGCTTAAGTGTAAGAACCCAGAAGAGACCATCCGTGCCTACTCAATGGCCAACTATCCTGATGAGGGCGACATCATCACACTTAACGTGCGTATCGCCACTCCTCCGTTCAAGCCGAAGGATCAAGGCCCAGGCTTCATGGATGTGAACCCGGGTATCGCTTCATCATACATCTTCAGCCTCAAGCCAGGCGACAAGGTGACCATGAGCGGCCCTTACGGTGAGTTCCGTCCTGTCTATGGCAGCGGACGCGAGATGATTTGGGTTGGCGGCGGTGCCGGTATGGCTCCTCTCCGCGCACAGATCATGCACATGCTCAAGGGCCACGGTGTAAGCGATGAAGACCGCAAGCGTCCAATGCACTACTTCTATGGTGCACGCGCACTTGAGGAGATTCCTTTCCTCGACGACTTCCTCCAGCTCGAAAAGGACTTCCCCAACTTCCACTTCCATCTTGCTCTAGACCGTCCCGACCCCAAGGCAGATGCAGCCGGTATCAAATACACTCCTGGCTTCGTAGCTCCTGTGATGGGCGACACCTATCTCAAGCAGCATGAGGCTCCAGAAGATTGCGAATACTACCTCTGCGGACCTCCAATGATGGCTAAGACCGTGCTCGACCTCCTGCACTCACTTGGTGTTGAAGACGACATGATACGCTTTGATAACTTTGGCGGTTAGTATATTTCAGCGACTGCGGGCAGCCTCCTGCCCGCAGTTGCTGTTATAAGACCTCTTTGCCTGATAAGCTCAATAAGCCTAATAAGTTCTATGACCCACTCACAGTTTCAGCAGACCCTTGTTCTGAACAAGGATGTTATAGCTCAGATACGTCAGGCAGCAGCCGACCTGCATGCCAGTGTCAATCAGACCTATGACAAACATCATCCCTATTCTTTCCATCTTGATATGGTTGCCGATGCCGCTATGCTCTATGGTCATGAAACGTGCATATCGGAGCATGATGTGCTTCCACTTGTTTTTGGAGCATACTTCCACGATAGTATTGAGGATGCACGTCTCACATATAACGATGTCATGCACATAGCCCGGCGGTACATGGATGACGAGCAGGCTCTCATCGCAACCGAAATTGTCTATGCCCTGACAAATGACAAGGGACGCACCCGTGCTGAGAGGGCAGGGGAGAATTATTATGCCGGCATACGCTCCACACCATACGCACCCCTCGTAAAACTCTGTGATCGCTATGCCAACTGTAGCTATTCCTTTCAGCATTCCAATGATGCTAATGTTCACATGTGTGAAGTCTATCGCACTGAGATGGCGCATTTCCTATCTTCCATCACAGCAAAAACTGATGACCAGCGTTTCACACTCCCGCCTTCATTGCTATCTGCACTACAAGAACTTAAATCTGACTGAAATAAGTAAGTGAGCAAATTTAGTTTACACATAATAGAGTTCTCTATTTTCCGTTCTATAATATATAGGAGTAGAAATTATGAGAACCATCAAACAACTTTCCCTCACCGACGCGGAACGTCGGGAGTTAGAATACGGC
>JAFZQR010000087.1 GCA_017620295.1 Bacteroidaceae bacterium | reverse complement strand
TCAAGCATCTTTTTCTCCTCGTTCTTTTGCGAGGCGAAGGTGGTAATTTATTGACAATTAACCAAATATAAGCGGCTATTTCTAATGGCGGTCATTAGAAATCTTACACAAGCATTTTTCTAATGACCGATTTGGGATAAACGAATCTGTTCACAAGAGTGAATATCTAAATTCACAAGTGTGAACAGCTAAATTCACTAGAGTGAATATCTAAATTCACAAGTGTGAACAGATTCATACATCGGCACAATCAACTTCATACGTCGTCACAAACAAAGTGATTGGACGGCATCACTTCATTGCAAATATCGATAGTGCATGTTTTTCACTAATTGCGACAAATATAATTCACCAATTTGGATAAAGAAAATGGTAAGAAGAGGGTGGCAAGGTGAGGAAAACTCTAATGGCCTTACAGGTAATCAAAAAAAGGTCATAGCCGGTGTCCTAGCAGGTGACCAAGCCTTACGTATTAAACAAAACGGCTTATTAATAAGGTTGTTTGGTTGGAAAGCAGTAACTTTGCACGCCAATAGTACATTGTAAATAATCAAATTGTAAATATACATCATGTTATCAAAAGCAAACGAAGTTCGCGAATCATTCAAACAATTCTTTGAACAGAAAGGACATACCATCGTACCCTCGGCTCCAATGGTGGTCAAGGACGACCCCACACTGATGTTCACTAATGCAGGCATGAACCAGTGGAAGGACATAATACTGGGACAAAAAGACCCTGAACCACGCCGCCGTGCCGACTCGCAGAAGTGTCTGCGTGTGTCGGGCAAACACAACGACCTGGAGGAGGTGGGACACGATACCTACCACCACACCATGTTTGAGATGCTGGGCAACTGGTCGTTTGGCGACTATTTCAAGGAGGGCGCTATCGACATGGCATGGGAGTATCTCGTTGATGTCATTGGCCTTGACCCCAAGGACCTTTATGTGACGGTGTTCGAAGGCTCAAAGGAAGAAGGATTGGAGCGCGACGATGAGGCTGCTGGCTACTGGTTGAAGCATGTGTCTGCGGACCACATCATCAACGGCAACAAGCACGACAACTTCTGGGAGATGGGCGACACAGGTCCATGCGGCCCTTGCTCTGAGATCCACTTGGATAGCCGCACAGCAGAGGAGAAAGCACAGGTGCCTGGCCGCGAGCTGGTGAACAAGGACAACCCACAGGTCATAGAGATATGGAACATTGTGTTCATGCAGTATGAGCGCAAGGCCGACGGCTCACTCGTGCCATTAGGCATGAATGTAATAGACACTGGCATGGGCTTCGAGCGTCTGGTGCGCGCCCTGCAGGGCAAGCACTCCAACTACGACACCGATGTGTTCCAGCCGATGATTAAGACAATAGAACGTCTGTCGGGCAAGAAGTACGGAGAGACAGAAGATACTGATGTGGCTATGCGAGTGATTGCAGACCACATACGTGCCGTGAGCTTCTCCATTGCCGATGGTCAGCTGCCCAGCAACGCTAAGGCTGGCTACGTTATCCGTCGCATACTGCGCCGTGCTGTGCGCTATGCCTACACGTTCCTCGGACAGAAAAAGGCATTCATGTACCAGCTGCTCCCAACACTCATCGAGGAGATGGGGGAGGCCTATCCAGAGCTGGTAGCACAACAGGAACTCATATCCAAGGTGATGAAGGAGGAGGAAGAAAGCTTCCTGCGTACACTGGAGACGGGCATACGTCTGCTTGACGGCGTGATTGCCGACACCAAGGCTGCCGGCAAGACCCAGATAGATGGTGTTCAGGCCTTCACGCTCTTCGATACCTACGGTTTCCCGCTTGACCTGACCGAGCTGATATGCCGCGAACAGGGTCTCACAGTAGATGAGGCAGCCTTCAACACAGAGATGCAGAAACAGAAGGAACGTGCACGTGGAGCTGCCAAGGTGGAGACTGATGACTGGCAATGGGTTGGGAATGAAGGTGACGGAGGTGTCTCTTTCCTCGGTTGGGACACCACAGAGTGCAACTGCCACATCATACGCTACCGTAAGGTGGTGCAGAAGAAACAGACCTACTATCAGCTTGTGCTTGACCAGACACCTTTCTATGCAGAGATGGGTGGCCAGGTCGGTGATCAGGGTGTGCTGGTAAACGAGAATGAGACCATAGACATCATAGACACCAAGAGTGAGAATGGACTGACGGTACACATAGCCAAACAACTGCCAACAAATCCTGAGGCTGAGTTCATGGCTTGTGTAGATACAGACCGTCGCCATGCCAGCGAGGCAAACCACAGTGCTACCCACCTGCTTGATCAGGCTCTGCGTGAGGTGCTGGGCACACACGTTGAGCAGAAAGGCTCGCTGGTATCGCCCGATGGACTTCGTTTCGACTTCAGCCACTTCCAGAAGGTGACATCAGAGGAACTGCGTCAGGTTGAGCGTATCGTCAACGAACGCATACGTGAGAACATACCTTTGCAGGACCACCGCGATGTACCCATTGAGAAAGCCAAGGAACTGGGCGCTATTGCACTCTTCGGTGAAAAGTATGGCGACAAGGTGCGCGTGGTGCAGTTCGGAAGCAGCGTGGAGTTCTGTGGCGGATGTCATGTGAAAGCCACTGGCCAGATAGGCATGATAAAGATACTTGGTGAGAGCAGCGTGGCAGCTGGCATACGCCGTATAGAGGCTGTGACGGGAGCCAAGGTAGAGAACCTTCTCTATCAGATGCAGGATCTTGCCGATGCTCTCCGTGCAATGTTCAATGGTGCACCCGACATCAAGGCCGCTATAGAGCGACTGGTGATGGACAATGCTGACATGAAGCATCAAGTTGAAACCTTCCTCCATGAGAAGGCACAGCAGTGGAAACAGGATATTATCAAGTCGGCCACCGAAAGTGAGGGCGTGAAGGTGTTCAAAGGTGTGGCACCTCTGCCTGCCGATGTAGTGAAGGACATAGCCTTCCAGCTTCGTGCCGAGGCCGACAATGCCCTAGTGGCTCTAGGTTCAATCTATGACGGCAAACCCATGCTCACCTGCTCAGCAAGCGATACTCTGGTCAAGGAACAGGGCGTGAATGTTGGCAAGGCTATTCGTGAGGCTGCCAAGCTCATCCAAGGCGGTGGCGGTGGACAACCCCACTTCGCAACAGCTGGCGGCAAGAATGTTGATGGACTGAGTGCTGCACTGGACGAGTTCGTGAAACTGGCATTATAATAATGTGTAAAATAAATACATACTAATTACAACTATGGCAAAGAAAGCAATGCTGATGATCCTCGACGGATGGGGCGTTGGCAACCAAGGCAAGGGCGATGTCATCTTCCAGACACCTACTCCTTACATGGATTATCTGAACGAGAACTACCCTCACTCCCAGCTACAGGCTAGCGGTGAGAACGTGGGTCTGCCCGATGGCCAGATGGGTAATTCTGAGGTAGGACACCTCAATATCGGTGCTGGTCGCGTAGTGTATCAGGACCTTGTGAAAATCAACCGCGCCTGCAAGGACAACTCTATCATGGAGAACCCTGAGGTGAAAAACGCTTTTGAGTATGCTGCGCGTGAGGACAAGGCTGTACACTTCATGGGCCTGACATCCAATGGCGGCGTACACAGCTCACTAGAACATCTGTTCAAGCTCTGTGATATCTCAAAGGCTTATAACATACGTGAGACCTACGTCCATTGCTTCATGGACGGACGTGACACCGACCCCAAGAGCGGTAAGGGTTTCATCAGCCAACTGCAGGAGAAGTGCAATGAGACGGGCGCACATATAGCTTCCATCATAGGCCGCTTCTATGCAATGGATCGTGACAAGCGTTGGGAACGTGTGAAGATTGCTTACGACCTGCTCATTTCTGGTGAGGGTGTACAGGCAAAGGACATGGTTGATGCAATGGAGATGAGTTATGCCGATGGCGTGACAGACGAATTTGTGAAGCCTATCAACAATGCCAACGTTGATGGAACTATCAAGGAAGGCGATGTGGTGATATTCTTCAACTACCGCAACGACCGTGCAAAGGAGCTGACCATTGTGCTGACACAGCAGGATATGCCAGAGCAGGGAATGCACACAATCCCAGGTCTCCAATACTACTGCATGACCCCCTATGACGCATCGTTCAAGGGTGTACATATCCTCTTCCCGAAAGAGAATGTGGAGAATACACTGGGTGAGTATCTCTCACGCAAGGGCAAGACTCAGTTGCATACAGCTGAAACTGAAAAGTATGCTCACGTAACGTTCTTCTTCAATGGCGGTCGCGAGACTCCGTATGATGGTGAGGACCGCATCCTTGTGGCATCGCCCAAGGTGGCTACCTACGATCTCAAGCCTGAGATGAGCGCTTTTGAGGTCAAGGACAAGCTTGTGGCAGCCATCAAGGAAGACAAGTATGACTTCATCGTTGTGAACTTCGCTAATGGCGACATGGTGGGTCACACTGGTGTCTATGAGGCTATAGAACGTGCCGTCAAGGCTGTTGACCAATGCGTCAATGAAGTGGTTGAAGCAGCAAAGGCCACAGACTATGAGGTCATCATCATTGCTGACCACGGAAATGCCGACAACGCCATTAACCCAGACGGTACTCCTAACACCGCTCACTCGCTCAACCCAGTACCATTCATCTACGTAACGGCCAACAAGCAGGCCAAGGTTAAGGATGGTATTCTTGCCGACGTTGCTCCATCACTCCTGCACATCATGGGACTGGAACAGCCAGCTGACATGACTGGCCAGTGCCTGATTGAGGATTAATAATAAATAAGAGGCTGTGTCATAATACATAATCAACCTTTTCACAACTAATTAGACGAATTGGACGAATCCCATAATCATCAGTCTAAGAGGCTCCTCAACAAATCGGATAATTTGTGTAATTCGTTGTAAAGAACAATCAAGAGGCTGCGTCATGTATTTTGACACAGCCTCTCTTGTTCGCCCGACATGGGCATAATCTAACGGGTGCAAGTCCCCAACGCGGCCTGATAGCGGCAAGCGCACAGTCAAAGACAAGGGTGTCCATCGTGAGGTGGAATCTGAAGGAAGTT
>JAFZQR010000086.1 GCA_017620295.1 Bacteroidaceae bacterium | reverse complement strand
TCTGCTGCTTTGTACCGACTATGGCGAGACCACTGTGCAGTATGCCACCGAAGGCCTCTCACAGAACATTTTCGTCAGCAAGTACCGCTTGCAACTGCCCTCCGAAGATGACATCCGCAAATACATGCTGGAGAATATCACAGAAGAGCAGTTTAAGTCGATGATGGAAGAAGAGAAGTAGAAAGAAAAAGAAAAAAGATGGACTACGACGGCAGATTTATCATGCAAAAGACGGTGGACTGGTCGCTGTTGAATGACGGGATGACCATTCCAGTGTCGGCATGTGCGCTGCTGAAGGCTTGGGACGAGTCCATTTTGACGCATGGTGCAGGCAAGGACATCAAAGTGCTGATAGATGGCGAGCTCTATGATGCCAAGCTGAAAAACCAAAACTTTGAACAGAGCAATTGGACAGGACATAAGGATGTAATACAGATTCGTTACGGGCGGCAGTCGGCTTTGGCGGTGAAGTTGAGAGTCGTATTCAAAAAAAGTTACGACTACCTGTTTGCACAGAAACAGTTACTGGGCAAGAGCAAGCGGCAGATTCTGCTGCCTGATGACATTCACGAATACATGCGGCTGTATCTGACCACATCGAGCGATGTGCTGTGCATGGAATGTTGTGCTGATGCCGACTATCAGCAGTTGGCGAACACTCTCAACGCTGTTCCTGAGGAGGTATATGAAGCAAGCGATGACGACAAATTCTTTATGGCAGACAAGACGGCCTCTGTGGTTCAGAAGGAATTGCTTGTGAAGTACCGCAAGATAGACCGCAGCATCATCCGTATGCTCAAGGAGTTTTACGGTTATCGCGACGAGATTAGCGGCGAGAAAATTGGAGATCAGTACGGTGATAGCGTGGTGGAAGCTCACCACATCGACTACTTCACCCGTTCGCAGAACAACGATTCCACGAACATCATTATCATCAGCCCCAACTACCATCGCATCATCCATAAAAACAACCCACACTTCAACCGCAAAAAGTTCCAATTCGAGTTCCGGAATGGTGAGGTGTTGAGACTGAAGTTGTATGAGCATTTGAAGTAGTTAAGAATTAGAAAGCAATATGATAGATAAAATCATTGTCAAACAGATTCTTGAGACAGCTCGAATAGAAGACGTTATTGGAGAGTTTATTCCACTCAAGAAAAAGGGAGAGAACTTCGTAGGAGTTTGTCCGTTCCATCCTGGGAAATACTCTTCTTTATCTGTTTCTCCTTCCAAGCGCATTTTCAAATGTTTCGCGTGTGGGGAAGGTGGCAATGTTATTTCATTTTTAGAAAATTACAAACATTTTTCCTACAAGGAAAGTTTAGAATGGTTGGCCGACAAATATAAAATAGAGCTTTATCATCAAGAAGAATCAGATTGCAACAAAAAGGATACATCATCTATATCTATAGCATTCATTGATACCGAAGTTGGCTTTGACAGCCAAAAAGTGCAGGACTATGGGGCTGTGCGGGAGGATGGTGCGGTGCTACATACGCAGTCGGTACAGGATTTCAATGCTTTTGTATCAAAGTGCGATACGATTTGTGGACACAATATCATCAAGCATGATTTGAAGTATCTTCAGTTGCAAGAAAACCATACCATTATTGATACACTCCCACTTTCACCGTTGTTGTTCCCTAGAAAACCTTATCACAGGTTGGTGAAGGACGATAAGTTGCTGGTGGACGAGTTGAACAATCCTGTTAATGATGCGAAAAAAGCGAAGGATTTGTTTCTTGACGAAGTGGCAGCATGGAATGCGTTGTCGCCTCAACGGCAGATCATATATCGGTATTTACTGACGAACACACTCGAGTTTGAAGGATTCCTCAAATGGATAGGAACAACAAGTTTGCCCTCTCTTGACAACATTGGTAAATTGATTCGCGAGGAATTTGCAGGGAAACTATGTACTCATGCTAATATTGAAGCTGTTGCCAAGCATTATCCTATAGAATTGGCATATACGCTAGCCGTAATCGGTGCTGATGACCTACAGTCACTTACTCCAGCTTGGGTACTCCGCAACTATCCCAAAGTTAACAATGTAATGGTATTCCTATGCAACACACCATGCGGAGAATGCGAATATTGTAAACATCGATTGGATGCACACATCGGACTAAAAGACTTCTTCGGATATGACGAATTTCGTAACTTTGATGGTGAACCGATGCAGCAAAGAGCAGTAGAGACAGCTATTAGAGGAGAATCCCTGCTTACTATTTTCCCAACAGGCGGTGGCAAGAGCCTGACATTTCAATTGCCAGCATTGATAGCAGGTCGCAATATACACGGATTAACGGTGGTAATTTCACCTCTTCAAAGCCTGATGAAAGACCAAGTGGACAATCTAGCAGAACGAGGCATTAGTGATGCTGTAACCATCAACGGGTTGCTTGACCCTATTGAGCGGGCTGCTGCTATCCAACAGGTTGCTGAGGGTACTGCCAATTTACTTTACATCGCACCTGAAATGTTACGCAGCAAGACAATAGAGCGACTTCTTTTAAGTCGTAATGTTGTACGCTTTGTTATTGACGAGGCCCACTGTTTCTCTGCATGGGGACAAGATTTCCGTACAGACTATCTGTATATTGGTGACTTTATCCGTGAACTACAGGAAAAGAAACAACAGCAAAAGCCCATAGCCGTTAGTTGTTTCACTGCCACAGCCAAACAAAAGGTCGTAAGTGACATCTGCGATTATTTTAAGGAAAAACTAGGAATCAACTTAAAGGTCTTTGCATCCAATGCAGAGCGTCAGAATCTACGCTACTCTGTGCTTCATGCAGAGACTGCTGATGAGAAATACTCACTATTGCGTAACCTTATCCTTGGTCATCAGTGTTCGACCATTATATATGTAGCACGAACCAGACGAACAAGAGAGTTAGCAGATCGGCTGAGGCGTGACAACATTCAGGCATTGCCATTTAATGGCAAGATGGAAGCGGCGGAGAAGGTGGCAAACCAAAATGCCTTTATGAGCGGTAAGTCAAAGGTGATTGTTGCCACATCAGCTTTCGGAATGGGGGTGGATAAGAAGGATGTGGGACTTGTCATCCACTACGACATCAGTGACTCGCTTGAGAACTACGTCCAGGAGGCTGGTCGTGCAGGTCGTGACCCTCAAATGGAAGCAGACTGCTTTGTACTATTTGACGATAGCGACCTTGATAAGCATTTTATTCTACTCAATCAAACAAAACTCTCCATCAGTGAAATTCAGCAAGTTTGGAAGGCCATCAAAGACCTTACTGCTAAACACGAAAAGGTCAGCTGCTCGCCTTTGGAGATTGCACGACAAGCAGGATGGAACGAGGATGAAACGACTGATATTGAAACACGAGTAAGAGGTGCCATTACCGCATTGGAACAGGCTGGATTTATCAGTCGCGGAAGCAATGCCCCACGTATTTTTGCCACAGGCATCAAAGTACGATCAATGGATGAAGCACGTCAACGATTAACCGCATCATCACTTTTTGATGATGTTACCCGTGAAGAGGCTGCCCGCATCATTCACTCACTTATCAGTAGTCGTGCCACCGCAGGCGGTCGAGGTGCTGAAGCAGAGAGTCGTATTGACTATTTGGCTGATATTCTAGGCATGAAGAAAGAAACGGTGGTTCGTAACATTAACCTCATGCGACAAGAGGGACTATTGGCAGATACGCAGGATATGCAAGCCTTTCTTGACCGTGCAAATATAGCTCGTAGCCTAGAAGAAATCCTTCATTTGGAGCGGTTCCTATTAGAGCAAATTAAAACAGACACTACTATTTTCAATTATAAACAACTCAATGCTGATGCACAGAAGGCAGGCCATACACGCTGTACTGTGAAGCAATTGCGCATGCTGTTACACTTCCTTCTCATCAAAGGATATCTACGTAAAGAAGAACATACCGCAAGTGGCAGTGTCAGCCTGCGTTTAGAGGTGGATCGTGAAACGACTATGTCCCGATTCAACCGTTGTGTTGATTTATGTCGCCATATCGTGAAAACGCTCACAGAGGCTGCAACAGAAAAGACGATTGTGAGCACCAATCGTCTGGTAACTTTCTCAATGGTAGAGCTACTCAATCAATATAACTCCACTAGAAAAGTATCGGTATTTGATTCTGCTGTAAAAGCCAATTTGGGTGATGTTGAGGAAGCATTGCTATTTCTCAGCAAGACAGAACTTTTGAAAATAGAAGGTGGTTTTATGGTAATTTATAACACCATGCAACTGCGACGAAATGTGGAGCGCACACGACGATACGGCAAGGAGCAATACCGACTACTCGACGAATTCTACCGTCAGCGCATTCAGCAGATTCATATTGTAGGCGAATATGCTAATATGATGGTGCGCAACTATGATGCTGCCATGCAGTTTGTCAGTGACTATTTCTTGATGGATTATCGAGTCTTCATTGGTAAATACTTCAAAGGCGAACGTCGCACACAGATTACCAAGAATATCACTCCTGCCAAGTATGAGCAGATTTTTGGTACACTCTCGCCCAAGCAGCGAGAAATCATTGATGACAAGCAGTCAAAATACATCGTCGTAGCTGCTGGTCCTGGAAGTGGAAAAACAAGAGTGCTAGTACATAAACTTGCCTCGTTGTTGCTGATGGAAGATGTAAAGCATGAACAGTTACTAATGCTAACCTTCTCTCGTGCAGCCGCTACAGAATTCAAAAAACGACTCCTCGAACTAGTTGGCGGTGCTGCCCATTTTGTGGACATCAAAACTTTCCACTCTTATAGTTTTGATCTGATAGGACGAAACGGGTCTCTCGAAGAAGCAGATAGTGTAGTACAACGTGCTGCGGAGATGATAGAGAATGGCGAAGTAGAGGAAAGTAAGATAGCTAAAAACGTACTGGTTATAGACGAAGCACAGGATATGGGTGCAGATGACTTCCGTTTGGTAAAGGCCTTGATGCAGCAGAATGAGGAGATGCGCGTTATTGCTGTTGGCGATGATGACCAAAATATCTATGCTTTCCGGGGTAGCGATTCAACTCATCTGAAATCGTTAATTACAGAATATCAGGCCACACTTTATGAACTTACCGACAACTATCGTTCTGACCATGCTGTTGTGAATTACGCAAACCGCTTTGTTCAGCAGATTTCTAATAGAATGAAGCAAACACCTATAGTAGCTGTCGGCAAGGATGAGGGAGTAGTAAGTCAATGCTCTGATTTTGAGATTCAAGGGACAGGAACAACAGCAGTCCTTACTATCACAAACGAGCAGACTCTCCAAGTAGCTCATCTGCTACGCCAACAAGGGAAACATGTTCGCCTTATCCAAGCTACCGATGGATTCCGCTTCGTTAATCTAGCAGAGGTGCGATACTTTTTTAAGCAATTGGGGAAAACGGACGATGGAAGTATTACAACTGATCAATGGGCAGAAGCCAAACGGCGTACTGAGGAGGCATACGCCACAAGCAGTATCCTTGGCGCTTTGAAACAGTTCTTTGTAGATTTTGAGACGACACATAAGTCTTACTACCGAAGTGATCTTCGCGAGTTCGCCCTTGAATCGAGCATAGAAGACTTTATCGCAACTGAAGGAAATACCGTTTTTGTCAGTACAATTCACAAGGCTAAAGGCCGCGAATTCGATAACGTACATTTGCTACTTGGTGGCATTCAACGAATGGATAACGATATATTACGAGCCATTTATGTGGGCATTACCCGCGCCAAGCACAAACTGTATTTATACAATGATGTTTCGTTCCTTACATCTCAGTCTTCGATTGTGATTTCACTCTCTATGCGTGATGTTTGGCTAGACTACTTCCGGCATCACAAAGAACAAGTGCTTCGTCTGCGAAGTGGTGACAAACTAAACTATGCAGATGGCTATCTTTTGAATCAGCAAGGTATACGGATAGCCAGTTTATCTAACGCTATGCGTGACCGCATCAAAGAATTGGAGTTCAAAAACTATTCCATTGCAGATGTCGAGATAAGTTACGTTATCGCTTGGCGTCCGCGCGAAGAGCAACAAGAGGTAGCCATATGTCTTGCAAATCTGGTACTTAAGAAAAATGTAGAAACCTCTAACAATAATAGTATATGAATAAATCTACGGTAAGATGTCTTTATACAGCTACGTTCAGCGAGTTCTTGAGCAAAGAACCGCTGGCGGTGCTGGGTGCCATGCATAACAACTATCATGGGGATGCGCTGACAACGACTGATGAGGCATGGATGGGTGAGATAGAGGTGATGCAGCAGGTACTGGAGCCTTGGAAGGATGAACAGGGGCAGATTGTCTTTGAGTATGACATCCCACGACTCGGCAAACGTATTGATGTGGTACTGTTGCTGCGAGGTATGATTTTCTGTCTAGAATTCAAGGTAGGCAAGAAAGAGGAATTTCAGGCTGGCATTGAGCAGGTGATGGACTATGCACTGGACCTAAAGAATTTTCATCTGTTCAGTCACGACCGGAAGATTGTTCCGATTCTGATTCCGACGAAGTATAAGGAGTACACAACTGTGTTTCAGCCCTCGGTGTATAACGATGACATCTATAACCCGATGATAACAGGCGAAAAGCATCTGCAAGAACTGATTGCAAATGTGCTGGAGCATGCTGGAGCAAAACGAAAGAACGGAGTGATAGACAATTGGCTCATCAGTCCTTATGCACCGACGCCAACCATTATCGAGGCTGCTCGGACGTTGTATGAGAACCATTCTGTGGAGGATATCACACGACATGAGGCAGATAAGGTCTCGACGGACACCACCATCAACTACATTCTGGAGGTGATTCAACAGAGCAAGGAAAAACAGCAGAAGAGTATCTGTTTTGTGACAGGAGTACCTGGAGCCGGAAAAACGTTGGTTGGACTTGATGTGGCCATCAAGCAGACGTATAAAGACGGAGAAGTGGATAAGGAGAATGGCGCTGTGTATCTGTCTGGTAATGGTCCGTTGGTAGCTGTTCTTACAGAGGCATTGGCAAGAGACAATCAGAAGAAATGCTCGCAAAGAGGAGAACGGAAGAATATGTCGGACTCTCGCCGCGAGGTCAGCGAGTTTATCCAGATTATTCACCGATATCGCGACAATATGCTGGCGAAGATTAAGAATCCAGTTGAGAATGGTGAATTGGAGATTGACCCAGAAAAGGCTATCAAGCTGGCTGCTACAGGTTATGGCGAAGTGGAGCACGTGGCCATCTTCGATGAAGCACAACGCAGTTGGACGCACAAACGCATAGCTGACTATCTAAAACGAGGTGGTACGTATGGCAATAAGCTGAAGGTACCCAACTTCCCGATGTCGGAAGCAGAGTTTCTTATTTGGTCGCTTGACCAACGAGAAGACTGGGCAGTCATCGTTTGTCTTGTGGGTGGTGGACAAGAAATCAATACTGGTGAGGCTGGTATTACGGAGTGGATTAAGGCGCTTAACAATAGGTTTAAGCATTGGAATGTATTTATTTCCAATAAGCTGACTGACCCTGAATATGCTGAAGGACGTGTGAATGGACTATTGACTGGTAATAATAAGGTTACGTTCTCTGACTGTTTGCATCTAGCAGTAAGTCTGCGTTCATTCCGAGCTGAGACACTGTCAGCATTCATCCATTCGTTGCTGTCGTTTGCTCCTAATGCTACCTTGCTTTATCAAGACGTGAAAGGCAAGAAATACCCCATCGTGCTCACTCGTGATATGGACAAGGCTCGTCAATGGCTGCGCAAAATGGCGAGAGGTACACAACAGACGGGTGTGTTGGTGACGAAAGTTGCCGCACGTTTCAAGCCCTTGGCAGTAAACATTCTGGCACAGGGAGATGAAAATGCGGTGCATTGGTTTCTAGAAGATAAGACTGACATTCGCTCGTCGAACTATCTTGAGGATGCTGCTACAGAGATTCAGGTGCAGGGATTGGAACTGGATTATGCCTGTGTGTTATGGGATGCAGACATGCGTTGTGAGAATGGTAGTTGGGCATTTTATAAGTTTAACGGCAAGAACAAGTGGAATCCTGAGAACAATGAGGAGAGCAGGAAGTATATGCTGAATGCCTATCGCGTATTGCTGACAAGAGCTCGCCAAGGTATCGTTATCTGTGTGCCATATGGCAATAGCAACAAGACACCTGAAGGATTTCCAGAAGATCCAACTCGTTTGCCAGAGTTTTACGACGGCACGTATAATTATTTGAAATCGCTTGGATTAGAAGAAATATGAAACAGATAGAAGTCGTAGCAGCGATTATTCGCAAGGATGATAAGATATTCGCCACACAAAGAGGGTATGGCGAATGGAAAGACTGGTGGGAGTTCCCCGGCGGAAAGATGGAGGTTGGGGAAACGCCTGAGAAGGCATTGAAGCGCGAGATTCGCGAAGAACTATCAACGGAAATTAGTGTGGATGAGTTTCTCTGTACGGTGGAGTATGACTATCCCACCTTTCACCTTACGATGCATTGCTATCTCTGTTCGCTACTGACGGAGGCGCTGCATTTGAATGAACACGAGGCGGCAAAGTGGCTCACGAAAGATGAACTGGAAAGCGTGAAGTGGTTGCCAGCGGATTTGGTAGTTATCAAGGCCTTAAAAAATAATCTTTGATGAATGATGTAACATTTTCGAGTTTTCCATACTATTATATAGAAGGCTGATGGCTGAGGTATGATGGCTGATGTGAAATAAGAACAGAATAAAAACGATATAGAAATAAAGTAAGACGAGATATGACACAGGAGAATAAAGACTTATTGCTGAAGTTGCTCCAGCAACACAAAGATCTGGGTATTTCGGAGCAGATAGACTTCGACAAGTTCTATCTGGATTCAATCATATCTAATTCAGTTTCTCTTGTTGATGATGATTATGGTACGGTTATCGACCAATCAGAGGTGGGAAAATGGTCGATAAAATCCTCTTTAGCTGAGAAAATGGTCGATATTTTGGAATTTGTAGCCGATAAAGACCAGATTACCACAGAGGCTATCGTCAGTCACTTTGGCTTCAATCCCCACTACCGCTAAGCGATACCTGCGCCAGCTCACGGAGTTTGGTTATCTGGAGTCACATGGTGGGAATAAGAATAGGACATATAGTAAGAAGACATAGTGTAGGCATACTCTAGCCAGCTCCTAAGCTTACTCATGAGTATGGAAAGAGCGAGGCAAAAGTATGGCAAAGAGAAAATAGTTTGATGAATGATGTCGCTCGGCGACGGAGGAGACGCTTCGCTCTGCGAAGAACTTTTCGAATTCTGTATACTATAATAGTGAAGGCTGATGGCTGATGTATGATGGCTGATGCAAAATAAGAACTGAATAAAAACGTTATAAGAATAAATCAAGACGAGATATGACGAGTGAAGAATTAAGGAATATAATCAAGTGTGGTGAAACGAGTCTGGTGCAATTCAAGCAAGAGTTCACCACACAGAAAGAGATGGCTGCTGAGATGATTGCCTTTGCCAATGGCAGAGGCGGTACCATCTTGTTTGGCGTCAAGGACAAAACCGGAGATATTCTTGGACTTAGCTATGATGAGATTCAAAACACATCGCGCGAGCTTGGCAATACGGCCAATGAGCAGGTACGCCCACTCATCTATATTCAGACAGAGGTTGTAGAAATTGACGGCAAGATGATTCTAGTCGCGAAGATACAGGAAGGAAAGGATAAGCCGTACAAAACGCTTTCGGGCAATATTTGGGTAAAACAAAGTGCAGACAAACGCCGAGTGACGGATAATGCAGAAATACTGAGCCTGTTCCAGCAGTCGGGAACTTATCATCCAGATGAGGCTGGAGTACCCAACACTTCTTACAAAGACTTGGACACGCAGGCTTTGGACAGGTATTTCGAAAATGTTTATAGGAAACCGATGTCTGATTACGACATTCCCCAAGATCAACTGCTACAATCCATGCACATTACTGATAGCATGGGGAGGTTGACTACAGCAGGACTATTGTTCTTTGGCAGGACTCCTCAGCAATTTATGCCCGTCTTCGTTATCAAGGCTGTTTGGTTTTATGGCAACAGTATCGCAGGGACGCAATATAAGGACAGCCGCGATATAGAGGGTACGATACCAGAGATGTATGAGCAAGGTATCCGCTGGATGAAGTCATGCCTGAGACGGACGCAGGACGGACAGTCGTTCAATTCAATTGGTAAACTGGAGATACCGGAAACGGTGCTGGAAGAACTATTGCAAAATGCTTTGGTGCATATTGACCTTCTGAAGACTGCTGCAATTCGACTGATGGTTTTCGACGACAGGATAGAGATTGTAAATCCTGGTTGTTTAGTGGGCGGTCATACCATCGAAGAGGTGATGAAGGGTAATTCCTTTGCCCGTAACCCGCTAATGGCAAAGTTCTGCGCTCAAACCATGCCATATCGCGGCTTGGGGTCAGGTATTCCACGTGTATTGGCAGAGAATAGTAAAGTGGAATTCATTGATGACAAGGAGGGAAACCAGTTTACTGTACGCATCAGCAGGTTACTTGCTGCCAGCGAGGCTGTAAGTAGCAGGGAGCAGGCAGTAAGCGATGTCCTACAAAACATACGGAAGGAAGTCCTAGAAGAATTGACTGAACGTCAGCGGCTTTTGACAAAGCGTATGGTAGAAACCGGACAATGGAATGCCCTAGAAAATGTCCTAGAAAATGTCCTAGAAACATCCGCTTCACTGGCTGCGTACTTCGGAGTTGACGCAAGAACCATTCGTCGTGATTTGAGCGCACTTCAGGCAAAGGATGTTATACGTCATGATGGCCCGGACAAAGGCGGGCGGTGGATTATTTTGGCATACTCTACCCAATGTGCAGGCATACAGTAGCCATACTCTAAGCTGCTTCTAGCCATACTCTAGGCTGCTTCTAAGCTTACTCAAGAGTATTGCAAGAGTATGGGAAGAGCGAGGTAAGAGCGAGGCAAAAGTATGGCAAAGAGAAAAAAGTTTGATGAATGATGTCGCTCGGCGACGGAGGAGACGCTTCGCTCTGCGAAGAACTTTTCGAGTTTTGTATACTATAATATAGAAGGCTGATGGCTGAGGTATGATGGATGATGCAAAATAAGAACTGAATAAAAACGTTATAATGATATAAACAGAACAAAGATATGATGGAAGAAACGAATATACAACCTATTCAGCCGGATTTCGAGCAGATTATGAAAACTGCTGAAGATGGAAGGGAATACTGGAGTGCTCGAGAGCTGGCAACTGCCTTGGGTTACAGCACTTGGCAGAAGTTCAACCGCGTGCTG
>JAFZQR010000085.1 GCA_017620295.1 Bacteroidaceae bacterium | reverse complement strand
CCCAAACCTTTCGACACGAAATGACATTTAGTCATTTCTCGGAGGTCGAGGTTTGCCCGCTCTGCTCCTTCGGAGAAAAGAATAATCTGCATCCAAATAGCTGAACAAATACATAAAACTAATTGTGAACACCTACTTATTCAAAAGTGATTTTATATACGGGTGCAATCTCGTTGACTGGTGATGGAACGGTTACAGACAAGCCGTTGGCATCCTGTGTGAACTCAACATTACCATATCCCAGGAGAATAACGCTCTTCACCTTACCATTATAATATGGTGAGGCAGAACCGAGCGACTGCATTGTGAATGTACCTTTATCTGGCCAGCGCATGATGGTAGCATAGAGCAAGCCGTCACGCTGTACATAGCGTACATCGCGGTTGCTGTAGTTGTTTTTCTCATTGAAGCCTTGGGCATTGAGTGGATTGGCCGATTCTGCCAAAGGACCTTCACCAAAGGTCTTCCAGGGGCGTGTGCAATAGATGCTCTCGCTGTTCTGATCCATCCAAGCTTTGATGCCTGCCAGAACTGCCAATTCCTTGTCGTCGAGGGAGCCGTTGCCACGGATGGGTACGCTGAGCAGCATGTTTCCATTCTTTGACACGATATCTATTAGCATTGATATCACCTGTTGTGCGCTCTTATAGCCGCCCCCGTTATAAACGTTGATGTCGTAGTGCCACTGACCTATGCAGGTGCATGTCTGCCAATAGTATTCCTGAATGTTGTCGGGTACGCCGCGTTCCACATCCCAGAGCATAGCTTTCTTGTGGACATCTTCCAAAATCTTACCCATGACCACAACGTCGGATTGGCCTGTGAGCTGCAGACGCTTGTTGTAGTAATGCGCCAGGATGTTGAGGCCTATGCTCTCATCACAGCCGTAGAAGGGCATAACGGTGTCATCGAAGTAGAGCATATCGGGTTGGTAGTCGTTGATGCATTGAAGCACGCGGTTTTGGAACTTCATCTTGTACTCCTGTGAGGGCTGTGCGGCACCATTCTGCCATCCCCACTGTGCATGTATGCTACCAGATTTCTCCCAACCTGTGCTATGCTCATGACGTTGTGCATAGAGTTCCTGTGGGTCATATCCCTCCCACCATGTGCCTGCGCCATCGGCTTTGGTGAGGTTGCCATCGTATTTCTGTGATGCTTCGAGCCATGTCCAGGCATGACTGCCGTGCATGGATACACCAAGTGGCAACCCGTATTTCTTGCATGCAGCCGCCCATTCACCTACGATGTCGCGCTGAGGTCCCATGTTGACAGAGTTCCATTCCTGATAAGGGGACTGCCATAGGTCGAAGTTGTCGTGGTGCTGACCCAGAGTGAAGAAGAACCTTGCACCAACGCTCTTATAGAGAGCAACGAGCGAATCGGGGTTCCATTGCTCTGCTTTCCAATCGCGGCACAGCTCCTTCAAGCCATACTCGCTAGGATTGCCGAAATGCGAAACATGCCAGTTGTATTGACCTGAACCCTCGTAGTACATGTGACGAGCATACCAGTCGCCATCCTCGGCTTGACATTGAGGTCCCCAGTGTGCCCAGATGCCGAATTTCGCATCCTTGAACCATTCGGGACAATCCCATCCTGCGAGGCTCTCCCACGTGGGTTCATACTGTCCTTGTTGCACTGCAACGTCGGTAGTAGGCTTCTGTGCGTTAGCACTGCCGGCAATCAGCATAGCTGCTGCGATAAAGAAATTTCTTACCATGATCAAATATTTGTATGAATTGTACTTACATCTGCTGCAAAGGTAGGTATTATGAAAATACAATGTCAAGATAAGAACGACATTGGATAGGATTATATCGATTTTTTTGCATTTATGGTTCCATACAGTTAATTTTGCGGCTATGAATACATTCTTTCCTTCGCCACTTTTGGTGCATGCTGGTGAAGCCCTCCATCATGCTGATTGGAACTGGAAGGGTGTGAGAAGCCCGTTCCTACGCCTCTATTATGTCACTGAGGGTGAGGCTCGCGTGGAGATGGAGTCGTGTACGCTTAATCTCCAGCCAGATCACTTGTATCTTATTCCTGCCTTCACGACTCACAACTACGTCTGCAGCACTGTGTTCAGGCACTATTACCTTCACGTGTATGACGAGCGGGAGAGCCAGGTGGATGAACTGCTGGCTTTGTCCAAGCCTTCGGAACGCTCTGCTCACCATATTGATTTGGCTTTGTTCAGGCGTCTATGTCATCTTAATCCTACTCTGTCATTACAGAGTTCCAACCCCGAGAGCTACGACAATCATGCTATCTTGCTGCGTAATATTGAAACAAGTCGCAACAAGCCCCTGTCGGTGGCGTTGGAGACGAAGGGGATACTACAAGTGCTGATGTCGCGTTTCATCAACAACGACACAGTAGGGCAGTTCAACAATATTGATTCCCGCATTCAGGATGCCATCCACTTCATATATCAGCGTCTGTCTAGCTCTTTGACTTTGACGAAACTGGCTTCGGAAGCCTGCATGTCGAAGGATCATTTCATAAGGTTGTTCAGGCAATCAACGGGTACTACGCCAACCCGCTACATCACACTTCAGCGTATGCACCGTGCAGAAACATTGCTTATCTCCACCAATAACGCAGTGAAGAGCATAGCCATGAGTCTTGGCTACGATGATGTGTCGTATTTCACCCGTGTGTTCCGCTCTGTGGTAGGCTTCACGCCCCTGCAGTATCGTGAGGCGAGAGTTTAAGCCAAACAAAAAGGCAAGCTCCTAGATGTGGAACCTGCCTTTGCGTGATATGATTGTCGATATTATCGCTGTGCGAAGTATGTGTCAGCATTGATGGCTCGGCTAACTTGATTGAGACCAGCCTCGTCGTTGCTTACTGTTATTGTCTGACCATCGGGCATAGTAGCCTGAATGGTGCCGTCCTCGTTGTAGCGGAAGAGTTCACGTGTCTGTCCGTTCTGCTGTATGCTCCAAGAGTCGTTCTTCTTGTTGTGACGCAGTACGGTCACTTCTCCTTCGGGCGATGTGATTTCATATCCGTTGCGTGTGGTCTTGACAAGATAGTTGCGTCCATCGGCACCCTGGATTTGTTGCTCGAAGTTGGCAGCCATAGGATTGCTTCCTGACCAGAACTCGATGGTATTCAGTATGACAGCATCAACTGTGAGGCAGATGCCACCCACAATGGGTTGGAGGATAAGGCCAACAATACCGTTGACAATCTTGATACTGGTCATGTTGCATTGCCATTTCTCATAGGCATTGAACAATGCGAATGAACCGATACATGAGTTACACATGAGACCGCCTGCAAGGATGAGTGCGGCAACAGAAATCTGAAGTTTTTTCATGATGGTTTGTGAAATGATTTGTGATGTTTTGTTTGTTGTGTATTAGCTTATTTCAAGCCATTATACATGTCAAGTATTTGTTGCTTTGTGATGGTGATGAAGCTGATGGGGTAGTTGATGCCCTCGTCGAGTGAATAGTCTTCGAAGAGTATGGCTACATCGCCGTTGCGTAGGGTGGCCATTGTGGCGTAGCGTGAACCGTTTGGCTGCACTTGCATCACCTCGTGCCAGGTGTGGGCTTCGTCGGTACTCATGAATATGCGGAGGTCGCGATGCCAAGATGTAGGTGCAAG
Organism: Bacteroidaceae bacterium; assembly: GCA_017620295.1. GTDB lineage: Bacteria > Bacteroidota > Bacteroidia > Bacteroidales > Bacteroidaceae > Physcousia. The sequence continues at coordinate 64,446 of JAFZQR010000085.1, read as the reverse complement.
GGTGTGAAGCATGATGTCTGGCTGTCCTTGAGTGGAGCGGCTGTAGTAGAGTATATCCTCATTGTGTCCTACTGCTTGCCACAGGGCTTGCTCCGAATATTGCTCACCCCATTGCATGATGCCTGTTGCAGGGTCATAGGAGGCGCGGTTGAAGCCTCGGTTTCCGCTTTGACGCACAGATGCGATTAGTGAGCCGTCGTTCATCTGTTCGAGCTTGGCCTCATTGGCATTGTTGTAAACCACATCGGGACCTAGTGTCCAGGACTCACCGTTGTCGTCGCTGTAGAGCAGGTAGTTGGTTTCAGGACTTTGTTGGTTATCGGGCTTGCAATCAACGAGGAACATCACTCTTCCTGCTTCGCTTCCCGTGCGCTCCACACAGAGGCCACGTCCTGAGGTTGTGAAGAAGCTGAACACGCCAGCCTCATTTGTTGTTCCTTTCACCAGGTCGGTAAAGGCTGTTGTTGTCACATCGCGCACCTCGCTCCAGCTTTTGCCGTCGTCATCGCTATAGGTGATGGCCACGTGTTTCATTCCGTACCAGAATGATGTTGAGCCAGCAGCCATGAGGCAGATGATGCGTCCTGTACGTGTCTCCACAAGGGCTGGGTCTCCATATCCAAAGCCATAGTCGGTTTGTCCGTCGCCAGCAGCAATGGTGACAGGCTCACTCCATGTGTGGCCATTGTCGGTACTGCGTCGCAACACCACATCTATACGATGGTTGCCAAGATCGTAGTCGCTTCCGTAGCGGCGGTCACATGCAGCAAGAATAGTACCTTTTTTTGTAACGACCATTGCGGGTATGCGGTAACTGTCGTGGCTGTCATCGGCTGGAGGTGCGAAGAGATATTGTTGCTGGTCCATGACCATCATTCCGCGAGCTTCGGGATTACCCTTGGCGGTGAGGTCGAGACGCTGTAGCTGGGTCAAAGCTGTTGGGCCTTCTGTCATGAAGTCGATGCTGGTCAAAGCTGCATCGAGGATTGCACCGAGTTGAGCCTTGGACTTGATTTTGGCGCATAGCCACAGGTGGTTGGTACCTTGTGGCAGGGCTGTGTTGTTCAGTCGCAGCTGTATGGTCTCATCATTGAGCTTGGCGGTGGTGCCAAGAATGTTGTGTTGAGCAGCGTTGAACTCCATTGTCGCCTCGGTGCTGACAAGAGCGAGTTCCGAGATGTTCTGCCTTGTGGTTTGGTCAAGCTTGACCATTAGGTTTGAAAGGCGTACAATGTTGTCGCTGTCGGTCAGAACAATGTGCAGCAAGGCGGCACACTCGTTGCCTCGTCCTGTTGTCTGAAACCCTTGCTTGACAGCTACTCGGACGGTTGTGGCTGGTGCGGCAAGTACAGCTTGACCTATGCCCAGCAAGACGAGAAATGAAAAGATAGCTTTGCGCATACTGTAGTCTTATTTGATTATCACTTTCTTCCCACCTATAATATATATGCCTTTGGTCATATTGGCTACACGTTGTCCAGCCAGGTTATATACAGGTATGTCATGTTCAGCGGCTGGCTGTAGGAGTGTCTGTTCAATGCTGTTGTATGGCTCGCTCTTCTCGCGTATGTTGACTGTGAAGTGCGAGATGCAGGCATATTTGCTATTTGCTGCAAGACTCTTTATGGTGAAAGATGCTGTCTCATTGTTCAATCCAGTTACGGTCAGTCGGCTAGGTGTGCCGCTAACGGCGTTAACCTTTATTGTCTTTGAACCGTCGCCACTAATCAGGCTGTATGGGTCGTTGGACGTGTAGGCATATCCGCCAATGCTGTAGCCTTCGATGTAGTAGCCTTCGGGAGCTTTCATTGTGATGACGTCGGAGGCTCCAGCCGCACTACACCTGACGGTGAAGACACGCTGACTGTAGTGCGTGGCTACATTGAAGGCTGCGAAGTCGGCTGAAACAACTAATCCTGACTTGCCCGACTTGGAGTTGGAGGTCCAACTGGTTGCCCATCCTGATGTTGCGAAACTGCCGTAGGAGTCAGGTCCTGCTGTGCTTCCCTGAACAGCGATGCGAACTTCTGCCTCTGTTGGTTGTAGGATTTGTTTGAGTTCATCGTACCAAGCCAAAATCTGTTCTTCGGCAAGAGTGACGTAGTTGATGGTGTAGCCGTTGCCGTCGGTGTAGGATTCGTCCTCGAACAGGAGTGCTACAGAGCCGTCAGGTAGCTTGACCATTGTTGAATAGCATGACGAGCCTTGAACGATGTTGCAGATGTTTGCCCAACTCTTGCCACCATCGATGCTCATAGCCATTGTGAGGTTGCGGCGCGAAGAGTTGTTGATATAGGAGTGGAGCATGATGTCGGGCTTTCCTTCGGACGCACGGCTGTAATAAAGAATGTCGGCGTTACAGGCATTTCCTGAGATGTCGGATGTGCGGTATTGTGTTCCCCACTCAGTGCCGTCGGCGCTGCCGGTGTTCCATCCTCTGTTGCCACTTTGTCTTACGGAGAGAAGCAGCGAGCCGTCGTTCATCTGTTCGAGCTTGGATTCGTCAGTTCCTGAGTAAGCCAGGTTCTTTCCAATCTTCCAGCTCTGTCCGTTGTCGTTGCTGGAGAGTATGTAGCAGTAGTTAGTGTTGTCGTCGGGCAGACGTGATGTGACAGTGTAGAGTATGAGGCCTTCCTTAGTGGTGAGGCCTTTGCCAGATGAGGCAAAGATGTTGGAGAAGCCGTGACTGTTGGTCTTGTTGCTCACCTCATCGGTGAATTTTTTTGCATAGAGGCTACGAACTTTTGACCACGACTTGCCGTTGTCAGAGCTGATGCTTATTCCAGTGTTTACCAGCCCATAGCCAAACATCGTGCTTCCAGAAGCCATTATGCAGACGATGTCGCCGTTGGGAGCAAGCGTGAGTGCTGCATCGCCGTAGCCGTAGCCGACAGCTGTGCTTCCGTCGCCAGCTGCTATTGTAACAGGTGCGAGCCAAGTGCGTCCGCCGTCCTCGCTGCGCCTTGCAACCACATCAATCTTGTGATTGCCGAGGTCGCTGTTGCTATTGTAGCGCTTGTCAATAGCAACTACGATATTTCCATTCTGGTCAAGTATCATTGCGGGTATGCGGTAGAACCGGCAGTTGTCGGTGTTGGGAACGAACACATATCTCTGCAAAGCGAATATCTTCATTGCACCGTCAGGGTTTCCTTGTGCTGCCACATCGAGTTGCACGTGGACATCCTGGTCATAGACATATTCAATATCGGTGAGGGCTGCATCTATTGTTGCAGCCAGCTGTGCATCGTCCTTGACGGTTGCTGTGAGCCACAGGTAGTTGGTGCCTGCATCCAATGATTTCTGCAGATCTATGGTGACATTCTCTGCGGCTGGCACCTCTGCCACCTTGATGGGGGTCTCAGCATAGAAATTGGTGGTGTAGGACGAGTAGATGCTTATGTTAGAGAGATTTTCTGCACCTGTGATGTTGGCCTTGATGGATGTGAGTTTCACTCCGTTCTTAGTTGGGCGTACATCTATTCGCAACACCGCATCGGTATTGCCGCGACCTGTTGTCTCATAGCATTGAGATACAGCTATTTTCTCCTTGGTCAGAGGCGACGTGGCCTGAACGGTGATGGTCTTTGCTTCGCTATCTACGGTGATGTTCCAGCCTTCGGTGGCTCCGTCAACGTTGAAGTCGGAGGCTTCGGGTGTCACATCCTTGGGGAGGAAGAAGTAGCCGCCGTTGTATGCCTTGCTCAAGCCGCTGATGTCGGAGCGGGTGCAGGTCACGTTGGTGTTGTTCATAGGGAAGGGGCTGTCGTCCAAGCCATCAACAATAGTGACTTTCCAAGGGGCGCGGTTGACCTCGTCAAGATCTACTCTATAGATGTCATAACGTATGTCACTACCGCTCTTTGACTCGCCTATAGCAGCATATCCAGATACTGCCATAGGGGTGAAGTATATGGAACCGTCGCTGAAATAAAAACCTGAGTTGTATGCGGGTGTCAGTGCAACGGGAGCTGTTGAAGCTGTTGGCTTGCTCATATTTACGTACATACCAGTGGCCATCTGCATATAGCGTTTGCCGTTGCCAGCATCCTCAAAACGAATAAAATAGGTAGCATCATCAGTGGCGGTCTCCATCGCTTTCCATTGAATGCCGATGACGTAGTTGAGGTTGTTGTGTTCTATCTTGGTGATGATGTTCATCAAGTAGCGGTTGGCGTAGTTGCCTGCGGTGCATTTGACCCTGTACCATCCAGTCGTAAGGTCATCGAGCGATGTCACCTTATTGTCTTCGAGGCTGGCATTGCTCGTGCCGTCGTTGACTGTGCTGGTTGAGTTCTTAGCTTGTGGTGCTATGCTTGACATGAGCAGCAACAGAGTCAGAAGGGTCGTTAGTTTTCTCATCTTAGGCTTAGATTAAGTTGTAATTGGTTTTTCGGGCGTAAAGATACAAATATTACCCGACATACAAAGCAAGTGTTTCACTTTTTTTACAAGTGATTAGTTGCCGTTTACTCAAAATAATGGTTCAAGTGTTTGGCACACATTGTATTAAACATTATCTTTGCAGCGTAAATCACTTGATTTCAGATATAAGGAGCATTTTTTACTCGAAGGAGAAGAATAACATGAACAGGATTTTTGTAGCATGTTGGCTGTTGCTGTGCGTGGTTGCGGCGTGGGGCGGCAAGCCCACTAAGCACGTGTGGGTCATTGACGCGGGTCACGGTGCGCACGACTGGGGTTGTGGAAAGAAACCCATGATGGAGAAGAAAATCACGCTTGCTGTGGCAAAGGAAGTGAGACGTCTTATAAACGCCCAGATACCCGATGTGGCGGTTGTGTTCACCCGCGAAGGCGACACCTATCCAACACTGGCTGCACGTGCCGACTTGGCCAACAGGCGTGGGGCGGAGCTGTTCGTGTCCATTCATGTTAATGAGGCGCCGTCCTTGCTGGCTTGCGGAACCGAGACCTTCATAGCCAAGTCGGCTGCCACTAAGGGGGCGAATGCCAACAAGAGCGAGGTGCTGGCTTTGCTCATGCAGAAACACTACCTGAACAGCGGCCTAGGCACCAGTCGCGGTGTGAAGAAGCGCGAGCTGTACGTGATAGAGCAGACGCGCATGCCCAGTGTGCTAACCGAGATAGGCTTTCTCAGCAATTCTGCCGACTCGGCTGTAATGTGTTCTCCCGAGGGGCAGACGCTGCTGGCACAATCAATTGTCAACGCTCTTAAAGAATGGAAGCAGATAGCGCGTCCAGGTGTGAAACGTCGCGATCTCATCAACCTGCGCTATGCCTATCAGGACTATCGAGTGGAAGATGTGCAACCGCTGCTGGCTTCGCGCACTCAGAGAGAGAGACAAGAGGTTCAAGGAGTTCAAGAGGTTCAAGGAGTTCAAGAGGTTCAAGGAGTTCAAGAGGTTCAAGCTTCCGCGGAAGCTCCTGCCGATACAATGCCTTCGCTGTGCTTTGCTATTCAGCTTATGAACTCCAGCAAGCCAATAGCTGCCGATGATCGTCGCCTAAAGGGAATAGCACCCACTCGCTGCATCAAGATAGGAACGCTCTACAAGGTCATAGCTTACCTCTCTCCAACCTACGCTGATGCCCGCAGTCACCTGACAACTGTAAGGGAGATATTCCCCGACGCCTTCATTGTGGCGTTCCGCGACGGACAGCAAATAACTGTAGCAGAGGCTCAACAGCAGCAATAGCAACAAAACACATTTTTTGTGATGCAACCCAAATACTCTCATACCCTCGCAGTGCGTATGGGCGAGTATATCCAGAATGGCGACTATGAGGGTCTCACAGTGTTTCTGGAACAGCTCACCAACTCGGCATTCCGCACCGCCTGCATCATGCTTGGTGGAGAACTGCCCGACAAGCTCGACCGCGACGCTTTCTGGCAGCTGGCCACCCACCTCATGCTCTGGCACCCGAAGGCTTTCGTGGTGACTATGGGCAAGGCTGTGGTGAGGAGAGTGAAGGCTGGCAAGCTGGCCTTTGATGATGCGGCGGCAGAGACTCTCTATCAGCAGATGGAAGGACCGCAGCATATCATAGATCGCGATAAGCTATTGCGAGAGTGGCTGCCAGCATGCACCGACCCCGGCACGATGGAGCTGCTTTTAAGCAGACTCGAAACATCCACCGTGCAGCGTCAAGTCGATTTCCTGCTCTATACCGTCAGTCTTCCTGCCGCCTATGTCCTGCTGCGCACACTCCGCATGGAGGAACATGACCGCCAGCTACTGCTGTCCACAGCCCGACAACTGATGCGGCGCGGCGACAGCTTGGCCTTCAACACGGCCAGCCTCCTACGCACATACTTCGACCTCAATGAGTTGAGAGGCACATTCTCACTCAATATCCCGCCATACGCACTCTCGCGCCTCGACACCGACTACGAGGCCTTTTGTAGAACTGTGAGCTAATGAAAATCTACTACTACAACACACGCAACGTGCAGTTCATGTGGTCGCAATGGGAGAAGGGCGTAATGCCTGCCCACCTTCTCTACGGCGCGCCCCAACTGACCCAACACGGCATAGAGATTGTCCAGCATCGCTCTGTCGATGAACCTCGCCGCTGGCGGCTAATGCTTGTCAACGCATGGCGCATCCTCACCTGTCGTGAGAGCTATGATGTTCTCTACGGCACAGCTTTTAGAGGCTTGGAGCTTATTATTCTCCTGCGAGCCATAGGTCTTTACCGTCACCCTGTAGTCGTCTGGCATCACCAACCTATAGTCAAGGCTGGCAATCGCCTGCGTGAGCTGGTGGCAAAGCTGTTCTACCGAGGCATTGACGACATGTTTTTCTTCTCGGAGAAACTCATCAGCGACTCTATGGCATCTGCCAAAGCCAGGCCTGAGCGTATGCATCTTGCCCATTGGGGTGCCGACCTTGAATTCTATGACCGCGTGCTGGCTGACAACCTGCCCAAACAATATGAATTCATCTCAACAGGCAAGGAACTGCGCGACCACACCACACTCGTAAAAGCATTCAACCAAACCCGCTACCGCCTTGATGTGTTCACCCCTAAGGTACACCATGCTGAAAACCCCGACCCAGCCCTTGAGACCATTCCCCTCAATAGCAACATCACTGTTCACTACACCAACGGACAGATAATCCCCTATGAGTTAGCATGTGAAGTGAGCCAATCAACATGTGTTGTATGTTGTTGCTATGAAACAAATTACACCACAGGCCTTACATCTCTGGTTGAAGCACTGGCACTTGGCTTGCCAATCGTTGCTAGTCGTAATCCTCAGGTGCCGTTTGACATTGACAAGGAGGGCTGTGGCATAACAGTTCCCTATGGTGATGTAGAAGGGTGGAGCAGGGCTGTAGAGTATATTTCCACCCATCCAGACGAAGCCGCAAAGATGGGGCAGCGTTCCAGAGAACTGGCCGAACTACTCTACAACAACAACCGTTGTGCTGCCGAAATAGCCGAAGTCATCCTCTCCGCAAAGCAATCACGCTAACAGCAGGAAAGCTTCGACGTGTCGATTGCACCGATTCGAGGTGTCGATTGTCATTATCCAGCATCTTGTAAACACATGTTAAAATCCATGAGGGATTGCGTGCTGGGTGGATAATTTGTAGTATATTTGCATTGCAATAAATCGACTAAGCTATCCGATAATGAGCATTAAGTTCAAAAGTTTAATTATAAGGCTGTTATTCATTCTCATACTGCTTCCGTTTGCAGCGGCTCCAGCGTATGCCGACAATGTCATACGAGTTGCAAAGGAGGCGATAAAGAAAAACCAGAGACTATCAGAAACTGCGCAGAACTTGATCGCAGAAGCTGCTAAACCCGAGACACGCCAACGCGACCGCGTGGAATGCTATAGGCTGGCTGCCGAGTGTCATCTGCACATACATCTTCAGGAGAACACCAAGCTCTATCTCCAGCAGAAGTATGATACAGCTGTATTCTTTTCCTCACTGCTGGAGGTGTTCCGCTTCTCCGAGATGGCTGACAGCACGGCAGCGCAACCCGACGAAAAAGGCAAGGTGTCGAAAGTGAACTACCGTCGCACACGCGAATACCTTAAGCCCTACCGCCAGAACCTGCTGAACGGAGGTAAATGGCAGTTCATGCGCAGGCATTCAGCTGAGGCATACGCTTTCTTCAACGCCTACCTGCACGTGGCCGATATGCCAGCTTTTGCAGAAGAACGGCTGTTGGAGACCGACCCTCAGATGCGTGAGGTTGCCTTTCTGGCTGCGTATATGGCTTACGAGACTGGCAGAAACGATGATGTCATACGCCACGCACCGCTAGCCAAGCAGGCCGAGGGCAGGAACGTTGAGTTCATTCAAGAGTTTCTTTGCAGGGCATATCTGGCCAAGGGCGACACCCTGCGTGCGGTATCGGCAATGCACGAAGGGCTAAACAAATGGCCTGGGCATGAGTTCTTCATCTCGCGCCTGCTGGATTACTACGCCGACAGCGAGCAGTTCGACCGTGGATTGGCTGTGGCCGACTCCATGCTGACCGTTGATGACAGGAAACCTCTGTACTGGTATGCCCGCAGTCTCTTCCTCCTCAAGAAACATGAGGATTCCAAGGCTGTGGTAGCGTGTGACCGCTGCATTGAGCTGGACAGCACATTCGCCGATGCCTATTACAATAAGGCTATAGCCACATTGAACAAGGCTGTGGAGTTTGCCCGCACAGCATGCACCGACCTTACCAATCCCCAGTGTGTACGCGACAGGGAAGTGTTGCAAGGGCTGTATCAGCATGCCAAGGAACCAATGGAGCGGTTCCGGCAGCTGCGTCCTGACGATAGTGCGCGCTGGGCGGCACCTTTGTACAGAATATACCTCAATCTGAACATGGGGCGCGAATTTGACGAGATTGACAGGATAATGAAGGATAAAGGGTTGTGAGCATAGTGCGATATGGAGTTGTCATAGGTCTGCTGCTGCTGACTTGCTGCGGATTGATGAGTTGCAGCGAGGTGCGTCCAGGCGATGCATCCGGGCAGATGGACTCCATATTCACCCAGGCTCTGAGCTGGCAGTACCGCAACATCGACTCCCTTCAGAGCAATGCCCTGAAGCTGTATTATCAGGCAGAGAGCAACCACGATGATGACAGACGGGCTGAGGCCCTGCTCCTGATGGCGATGTACAGTTTTCAGCAAATGGACTTCGAGCGGGCAATAGCCCTCTCAAACCAGATTCTCCAAACTACGCGCAATCAGATAGAGCGTCTGGGAGCAGAGATTATGCTGATGCGCATCTCCCAGCGAACAGGCGACAACCGCGCCTTCTTTGTGCATCGGGGCAATGCCGAGCGCTATCTGCGACGCATTGCGGAGGAGGCCAACACCCTCACACCCCACCAGCTACAGCTATACAATCGTCATAGTGCCGACTTCCACATCGTTTCCTCAACATACTTCTACTATACCGACCAGTCGGAACGTTCTCTCAACGAGATACGTGCAGCGGAGCCATTCTGCCAGCTTGATATGGACACCACCTCATGGCTCTATTATTGCTATATGCGTGGTTCTGGTGGATTGGCAGAACACACTACGTTTGAGGAGATTACAATAGAAGAATTCGATTATCTGTTCAAGTGTCTGTCTATGGCAAAGTCACAGAGCTATCCCTTCTTCTATGCCAACTCCCTACAAGCGATGGCGACAATGTTTGCCGATTCGGCAAAGGTCGCTATCATCAATGACAACTACGGTGATGCCGTCAATTACCTCACATCGCTGTTTGCCACTTCAGCCTTGCTGTCGGACAACACAAGTGTTGCCTCCCAGATGGCCTTCGATGCGCTCTGCATGTTTGTCACCTACGACGACTTATTCCAGTCGGCTTGCGCCTTCCGAACACTGGGTGAGGTGCGATTTTCCGAAGGACACTACGCCAATGCTATTGAGTGCTATGGGCAAGCCCTCAATTTGGTCAACAAGCATCATCAACGCTACTATGGACAGCGCTATCTGCTTGCCCCCTATATCCCTAGTGCCGACAGCATCTCTGTGGAACGTCGGTGGCTGCAAGACCCGAGAGTCAAGACCGTACCCGAATGGATTGCCGGCATACGTCAGCAGCTGTCGATAGCTTATAGTGCGATAGGCAATAAGCCTGCCAGCGACTACAACCGAAACATCTATCTCGACCTTCTTGAGGAAACACTTCAGGATATGGAGTCGGAGGTTGTCATTGAAGAGCTGCAGGCAGAGAGCCGGGAGCTGTATTGGCGCTTGGTGACACTGGCCGCTCTGACTGTGGGGTTGCTACTGCTGGTGTTGCTGCTCATACGCATATGGCGCAAGCAGGAACGATTGCAGCTGCGGCGGTTGCGCAGGTCGGCATACGAGTTGCTGAATCAGGCACAAGCCTACCAGGCATCCATCACAGAGGAGCAAAAGGAACTGGAGGAAGAACAGCAGGCAACGGTAATGCGCATCGAGCGTATCAAGCGGCAGAACATCGAGAAACATGCCAAGCTACAGCTTCTCAACAGCATGGTGCCACTGCTTGACCGCATCATCCATGAGGCAACACGAATGCTGCGTTCCGGCGAAGCCAAGGCTTCAAGTCTGGAGTATATCGACGAGCTTGTGGAGTGCATCAATCAGTACAACGCACTGCTCACCGACTGGATACAGATGGAACAGGGTATGCTGAGTTTGCAGCTCACCACCTTTCAGGTTGAACCCCTCTTTGAATCTATGCGAAAGTCACATCACGCATACGAGCAGAAAGGACTGCGCCTAGAGGTGCCGCCGACCGAGCTGACAGTCAAAGCAGACCGCGCCCTCACATTGTTCATGCTTAACACGCTGGCGGAGAATGCACGCAAATTCACTCCCGCCGGAGGTCAGGTAAGCATCACAGCTACCGCCGGTGAGGCTGTGGAAGGACAGTATGTGGAGCTGGCTGTGGAGGATACAGGCAACGGAATGGACAGTTCCACAATCGAAACCATACTCAATCAGAAAGTGTTCAGTCCTCATTTGCATCCGGCAGGCAATAATGCCGAGGGCGAGGGCAAAGGCTTTGGCTTCGGTCTTATGAACTGCAAGGGCATCATTGAGAAGTATCGCAAGACCAACCCGCTCTTCAATGTATGCTGTTTTGGCATAGAAAGCCAGATAGGTAAGGGTAGCCGCTTCTATTTCCGCTTGCCGCGAGTGGTGACGGCTCTGATGCTGGCTCTGATGGCAATTACTGGTCTGTCGGCACAGACGGAGCAGCAGCTGGCAGACGAGGCTGTACGCCAGGTGGAGAATGTCTATTACAGCAACATAGACGGCGACTACAGCGGAAGCATTGCTCATGCCGACTCTGCCATCAACACTCTGAACACCCTGCATCGCATAAACTATCCCGACGCTAACTCGCAGATGACCCTGGACGCTGTACCACACGCAGTGAAATCCATGCTGATGACAGCCGAGTACGAGTGGGCACTTAGTGGCGAACAGATGGATTATGAGCTGATACTGGCTCTGCGCAACGAGATAGCTGTGGCAGCATTGGCACTGAATGATTGGACGCTATACCGCAACAATAATGTAGCTTATACGCGACTTTATAAATGGTATCACACGGATTTCACTTTGGAGTCCTTCGGGCAGCAGATGCAGCAGTCACATACCAATCAGCGTATAGCTATGGTGATGATGGTGCTTATTATCATTATGGCTGGCTTGGCAACGTGGTTCCTCTACATCCTGCCGCGTATGCGCTACCGCAAGGCTGTTATGTCACTCCGGCGGCAGCACTACGACCGCATGCTCCAGGCACAAGAACAGCGCAGTGAAAGTCAGCGCGACAGGCTTGAACTGGTTGCTGACGAGCATCAGCGAAGCCTCTATGAAGAGAACCGACTGCATGTGCAGAACCAGATAATAGACAACTGTCTGTCCACCATCAAGCACGAGACGATGTACTATCCGGGACGCATACAGCGGCTCACGGCTCGCCTGAAGGATTTGACGGCCGATTGCGGAAATGCCAAACAGCGAAGCGAGTACATCCAGACATTGTCCGAAACCATAGCCTATTATAAGGAGGTTTATACAATACTCTGTGCGCAAGCTGCCGAGCAGGCTTCATCGGTTAACTTCCATCGCGAGCGACTGACGGCCCAACCTCTGCTCGACTATGCCGCTCGCAGGATGAAACAACGAGTAAAGAAACTGCACATAGATGTTGCTCTCACTACCGACAACCTTAGCGGTGACGCCTCATTCCGTGGTGACAGCAAGGCTCTTGAACTGCTGGTGGATTCAATTCTGGATGCTCAACTCTCAGATTATGTCCAAACAGACGCTGCTACAGTCTCCGAATGGCAACTCAGCAGCAGCATCTCTGACGACAACCGCTTTGTGGTGTTTGCCCTTCACGTTTCCACGTCTCACCTCACCGAGCAACAGCTCCATGACCTCTTCACTCCACATCCTGGTGGCACACCATATCTGATAGCCAAGCAAGTAATTCGCGAACACGACTCCGCCCTTGGACACATAGGATGCAGGATAGATGCCATAGCGGACAAGGAGGGGATAATCCTGAGGTGGACGCTCCCGATAATGAAAACAACATAGGCTCCCATTGGCCCTATAGGCCCTATAAGCCCCATAAAAAACCAAAGATAATGAAACCGTTCAAAGTTATTATTGTTGAAGATGTCAAGCTAGAACTCAAGGGTACGGAAGAGATTTTCCGAAGCGACATCCCAGAAGCCGAAATCATTGGCACAGCGATGAACGAGAGCCAGCTCTGGACACTCATACGTGAACAGCTCCCAGATTTGGTGCTGCTTGATCTGGGATTGGGTGGCTCCACAACGGTTGGCGTTGACATCTGCCGCCAATTGCGTACACGTTACCCTAAACTCAAGGTGCTGATTTTCACGGGTGAGATACTTAACGAGCGTCTATGGGTCGATGTGCTTCAAGCAGGAGCTGACGGCATCATACTGAAGACCGGTGAACTGCTCACCCGCAACGATGTGCGGCTGGTGATGGAGGATAATCGCCGCTTGGTGTTCAACCAACCCATATTAGAGAAAATCGTGGCTCGATTCAAGCGTAGCGTGGTCAGCGAGAGCAGTCGCACGGATGCTGTCATCGACTACGACATAGATGAGTACGATGAACGCTTCCTGCGCCATCTGGCCCTGGGATATACCAAGGATATGATTTCCAACCTCAAGGGTATGCCCTTCGGTGTGAAGAGTCTGGAGAAGCGTCAGGCCGATCTCATCGCACGCCTCTTCCCTAAGGGCGACCGCTCTGGTGTCAACGCTACACGTCTCGTGGTGCGCGCACTTCAGCTACGTATCATAGACCTCGACCATCTTGAAGCCGATGATGAATAGGGTGAGTGGCGAGGAGCGCATCTGCGCCTGGCTGATAGCGGTGCTGCTTTTGCTTAATTTCTTGAGCATCTTTGGCTCGTGGGCAGCATCCGTTATCGGATATCACGTGGGCGATCTGTTGTCGGAAGAAGGGCTTCGCTGGCTGTTCCGATGGTGGGCCTCTCCTTCGCTGCTGCGTCATGCTGTGGTGCTTGCCTCTGTTGTTATGTCATTGGGCGCTTTGCAATCGTGCGGATTGCGCTATGTGAGGCGCCATCCGTGGTCACTCCTTACAGCTGTACTGTTCCTCCTTGTCATGCTGCTGCCCGTTTATATGCTTGTACTCCGTCCTGAAGCACCCTTGCAGAGCATCAACGGACGGTTGGAATCATCGCCATTCCTTCTAGGCATAACATTCCTCCTTGGGCTGATTGTCACCTTCAGTGCCATACTATATGGCTTGTTGTCGGGGCATCTGCGTTCTTGGTATGCCTGCTGCGAAGTACTCTTCAGCGGGTTGCGCCGCTACGCTCCCTGGGTCGTTGTGTGGCTGATTGCGGAACAGCTGTATCACTCGCTGGCGTTCATAATCATCTAATGTTAATCCACCTAATCTGACAGCTTCAATGAGCGATAACAGTCTTAATGAATTGAACGAGGCGCAGCGGCAGGCCGTACTCTACTGCGATGGACCTTCACTTGTCATAGCGGGTGCAGGGTCGGGCAAGACACGTGTTCTGACCTACAAGATAGCATATCTCATCAGTCAGGGTATGGCACCCTGGAACATCCTGGCTCTGACATTCACCAACAAGGCTGCCGACGAGATGAAAAGCCGAATAGCTGGTCAGGTTGGTTACGACCAGGCCCGGCGCCTGTGGATGGGAACCTTCCACAGCATCTTTGCCCGCATATTGCGTACAGAGTGCAGGGCTATAGGGTTCTCTCCGAACTTCACCATCTATGATGCCTCCGACAGTAAGAACCTCATTAAGAACATCATCAAGGAGATGCAACTGGACGACAAGGTCTATAAGCCATCTACCGTGCAGTCGCACATCTCTGCCGCCAAGAACCGCCTGATGCTGCCGTCGGCTTATCTGAGCGACCCATCGTGCCAACGCAGCGACAGCGCAAGCCGCATTCCCCTCACAGGTCGAATCTACGAACGCTATATGCAACGTTGCCGTCAAGCCGATGTGCTGGATTTTGACGACCTGTTGCTTTTTACATATCTGTTGTTCAGCAATCAGCCGGAGGTGCTTGCCCGTTATCAGCAGCAGTTTCAGTATGTGCTGGTTGATGAGTACCAGGACACAAACTATGCACAACACGCCATCGTGTGGCAACTCACCCAGCACCATCAGCGTGTGTGCGTCGTGGGCGACGATGCACAAAGCATCTACAGCTTTCGCGGTGCCAACATCGACAATATCCTCACCTTCAGCAAGCTGTACAGCAATGTTAGGTTGTTCAAGCTGGAGCAGAACTATCGCTCAACAAAGAACATCGTGGGTGCTGCCAACAGCCTCATCAAGCACAACACGGCTCAGATTGACAAGAATGTTTACTCGGAAAAGGAGGCGGGTGCGCCAATTCACATTTTTGAGGCAGCGAGCGATTTGGTGGAAGCCAAGAGTGCAACCAAGCGTATAGAGCAACTGCACCATCTGGATCACATCAACTGGGATGAGATTGCCATCCTGTACCGTACCAATGCCCAGAGTCGTCAGCTGGAGGAGGAACTGCGCAAACGGGGCATTCCTTACCGCATCTATGGCGGTTTGGCCTTCTATCAGCGCAAGGAAATCAAGGACTTGATTGCCTATTTCCGAATGGCTGTCAACCCCAACGATGAGGAGGCCTTGAGACGGGTTATAAACTATCCGGCTCGTGGCATTGGGGCTACGACTGTACAGCGCATAGTCGATGCCTCCAACGAGGCTGGTGTCAGCCTCTGGACGGTGTTGCTGCAGCCGCAAGCCTACAACTGCGCTATTGGTCGTGCTGCTCAGGAGAAGCTGAAGCTATTTGTTGATATGATTGAAAGCTTCCGCAGCGAGGTGGAGACAACTGACGCTGCCACACTGGGTGAGCGCATAGCCAATCAGAGTGGGGTGGTGAAGGACATCTTCAGCAGCAACACGCCTGAGGATATGAGCCGTCAGGAGAATCTGCGGGAGTTGATGAGTGGTTTGCAGCAGTTTGTTGATGACAGGCGTGAGGAAGAGGGCGATTCTCGTCTCACCTTGAGCCACTATCTTCAGGAGGTAGCTCTGATTACCGACATTGAGGACAACCAGAGCAACCAAGTCAAGGAAAAGGTTGCTCTGATGACAGTACATGCTGCCAAGGGGCTGGAGTTCAGGGTGGTGTTCATCGTTGGAATGGAAGAGAATCTGTTTCCCAATCCAATGGCTACATCGCCCAGAGAGATGGAGGAAGAACGGAGGTTGTTCTATGTGGCCATCACACGTGCGAAGGAACAGTGCTACATCAGCTATGCTCTCAACCGCTATCTCTATGGACACATGACCTTCAACAGCGCCAGCCGTTTCCTTCGCGAGATAGATAGCCGTTTCGTACAGCGGAACCGCAATGAACAGGAGGTTAGCAAACCGTTTGCGACAACACCTGTCGCATCACACACTGCAAGACCTTTGTTCTCACAGCGTTCTGCAGCTCCTACACCTTCACAACGCCCTGCAATTCATACGCCTTCACAGCGTCTGCACGTTTCCACATCGCTGCAATCCTCGCCAGCACCTAGTGTGAGTCAGGTTTCAACGTCGCAGGGAACGCTGCGTGTGGGGTCGGTTATCCAGCATTCGCGTTTCGGTAGGGGTACGGTCACATCTATGACAGGCTCTGGCATTGATGCCAAAGCCACAGTAGCCTTCGACAATGTGGGTACCAAGCAGTTGCTGCTTCGTTTCGCCCAGTTCAGCATAGTGGGTTGAACCCTAGTAGAAGCACGACGCGAGCTACTATAGTTCGCGTTGCCTTACGAAGCAACCGGCAAACTCATCCTCGATGTGTTCCAGCGGAGAGCTGAACAATCCAAAGACAGCTGAACCGCTACCGCTCATGGAGGCGTAGGCAGCTCCCAGGTCGAGTAGCTTGTCCTTTATGGCTGCTATCTCCGGATGTGCAGCAAACACCGTTGGCTCGAAGGCGTTGCACAGCCTTCCCTGCCAGTTCTGAACAGGTTCCTTTACCAGCTCCGTGAGTGGTACTTCGGGGTGAGCTATCTTCACTCCTGCATAGGCTTCCTTGGTGGATACAGACGAGTTGGGCTTCACCAGCACCAGCGTCCATCCTGACAAGGACAGCTCTAGAGGGGTGAACACATTGCCGATGCCTGTTGCAAACACGGGCTTGTTCTTCACGAAAAAGGCGCAGTCGGCTCCAAGAGCTGAGAGCCTGCTTTCCATCTCCTCATCCGTCAGGCCTAGCTGGAACTTCTCATTCAGCAGCCGCATCATAAAGGCTGCATCGCTGCTGCCGCCTCCCAAGCCTGCTCCTGAGGGGATGTGCTTGTAGAGGTAGATGTCGAGTGGAGGCAGCTGGTACTTGTCCTGCATCATGCGCTGCACCTTGATTACGAGGTTATCGCCTGCGGCACAGTCAAGTGGGGTGCCAGCCAGGCGGAACGAGGGTTGCGCTGACACTTGCACCTCCAGTGCATCCTGCAACGGTATGGGGTAGAATATTGTCTCGATGTCGTGGTAGCCATCTGGACGGCTACCTACAATGTTCAGGCCGAGATTGACCTTTGCGTTAGGATATAAAATCATAGTGCTGCAAATGTATGTAAAAATGTGTAGAGACAGCACACAATAGACAACAAATATCGTGTGAAAAAATTTGTCTATTGATTTACACCGTATCTTTCATTCATCGTAAAAATATAATTTGCTATCTTTGGCGCGTAATGTATGAAAGAATGAGAAATAAGGCTCAGGTACGTGCAGTGGTGAAAGCCCTGCTTTTTATTGTAGCTGTGATGGCATGTTTCCGTGCCGTAGAGTTTTCATCGCAGGATGCAATTCTCTTTGACTCTGGAATAGACATTGGCGAGAGCTGGTTGGTGCCTTACAGCCTACGTATTTGGCTGGCGGGACGCCTCACGCTGGCGGGAGGCGTGGTGCTGCTTACGTTGCTGTTTGCATTGATTATCTTCATGCAATGCTTCGTCAAGTGGATTCGCACTGCCCACTACAGCGAGTCGTCGGCTCAGAACGTCAAGCTTCTGGGCAGCATCATGTTCCTGCTATGGACAATTGGGTGGGGACTTTTCCTGCAAGCGTTCCTCTATTATCCCGAAGAGTATCAGTTCGTCAATTCCGAACTCCTAATGCGAAGTGCTACGTCCTCGCTCGACTGCTTCATGCTGGACATAGACAGCGACATCGTGGATCAGTTGGAACATCATCCTCACCTCAAGGGAGCCATCTCGTTTGTTAGCCTGCTGGCATTCTCATGTACTGTCATCCTGCTTGTCAGTCTAGTCTATGCACGTCTCAATTCCTACATCCAGTTTCGTTTCTGGACACGTATCGACAAGCGTCATCCGCGTCTCTACCTGCTGTTTGGCATGAATGAAGCTTCTACAGAGCTTGTGCGTTCCATCCGTGCCAACGACCCTCTTGGGGTATGTGTGTTTGTAGAACAGGCCCACACCGACGATGATGACGATGAGGGATGGAGCCATATCATAGGGATGATGACACATCGTACCGACACCTTCCAGACGGTTCGCGAGCTGAAGGCTAGGCTGGAAATCATAAACACGCCGCTTCATCAGCTTGACATACAGCACGACGATGTGCTGGGAGAGGCCAATCTTGAGAATATCAAGCGCAAGCTGCGACGTCTGCGTCATCTGTGTGACGATGGAGAGTGCGTACCTGAGCTTCACATGTTCTTCCTTTCGGAGCAAAGCGAGGATAACATTCGAGATGTAGAGATGCTATGTGGCGACAGGCTTGTGAAGGAACTGGTGGCGCGAAGCAGTCAGGGAGGCGGACACAAGCGGATGAAGGTGGTGTTCTATGCTCATGGACGTCTCGACAGCGTCAACAGTGTAGCTGAGGATATGGCTATGAGTCGTGGGGTGGATCTGAGAGTGATTGACTCCGCGCATCTGTCTATAGAGCTGTTGAAAACAAAAGCAATGCAGCACGTACAGCCTTACAACTTCGTTACGGTTGAATCCGATGCTACAGTCAGCTCACCCTTCAACAGCCTTGTGATAGGGTTCAACCCCGTAGGCCAAGACGCCCTCCGCTTCCTATACGAGTATTCGGCCTTTGTTGCCACCGACCGCAGTGCAGGTGTAAGGCGTTCTCCCTTCTGCTGCCATGTGGTAGATGCCGATATGGCGACACTCGCGCCATCCTATCTCAGCTCTCATCTTCGTGGTTCAGCTTGCGACAATCCCGACTATCAATTGGCAAACTTCGATGACGATGACAAGGATGTCACCTCGCTTGTCCATTTCCATAATTTCGGCTATGGAGATAGTCGGTTCTTTGCTCTCCTTGACCAAATCATGCCGTCGCTCAACTATGTTGTTGTGGCTGTTGGCGACGATGTTCAGGGTGCCACTCTAGCTGTGAAGATCCTGCGTCTGGCTCTACGTGAGGACATAGACCTCAGTCGTTTCAAGATTTTACTTCGTTCCTATTCGAGCGATAACCTCAGTCGTATGAACCGCATCGTGGAATTCTACAACAGGTGCGCCTCCTCAGTCTGCCCGTCAGCAACAGAGGTGATAACCGTGTTCGGAAGTCCGGAACAGGTGTTCTCCTACGAGACAGTGGTTGCCGACCGCATACAGAGTGAGGCAGTCTTGTACTACAACTGCTATGAGCGTGGTGAGCAGGCATTGTCAGAGCCTTTCGACGACAGCCAGTGGCTGCAACGTCGTCATGATGCGTTCAGCTGCGATGACTCCAACTCACCTCTCTATGCCCGTATCATGGCACTCCGCCGCAAGGAGATTCAAGACTTCGAGAATGCTTTCCACCGTCACGTGAAGACCGGTATGGCACTCCTGGCATCGAAGAGCGACCATCTGCCTGGCAACATAAAGGCCACCCCAATCTACACTACGCTCTCACAGATGGAACACTTGCGTTGGAACGCATCCCTCCAGATGCTTGGCTATGTCTATGGGCCGCAGCGACGCGACGACCTCCTGCAACACCCCTGTCTTGTCAGTTGCGACAAGCTGAGTGAGGACGACAAAGCCTACGACGATAAGGTCGTGGATGTGTCGTTCTACTTGAATCATTCCTCCGGCACCAGGTAGCGGTCGCCTGTGGCATTGACTATGGCGCGGCGGTAGGGTTCGTTGAAGCCAGGCCGCTGTACAGGTACGTGGTCGCCACCGCTTGTGCGGAGATACTGTCCGTTATCCTCAGGCTTGATGCAGATGTCGTTGTACTTCACAATGAGGCGTTCAAAGAGCTGCTGCCACTGTATCATCATGGCTTGTGCGGAACGGAGGCCGAAGGCAGTCAGGTGCTGACGTGCCTGCTCCTCAGACATCGAGGCAACCTCGCGATCAGTGCGCAGCACTACAGCTTCGAGGTCGGCATCCAGACGGTCACGTACATGTTGCAGTTCAGGGAACAGCTGACTGTAGCGCGGATACACGAAGTTGGACACTGCGTTGCACAGCCAGTAGGCACTGTGTATTGAGAAGGTGAAGGGGTTGGCTGTGCCTTCCGCATAGCATTGTGGCACCTGCGAGGCGCAGCAATAGACGGGTGTGTAGCTCACCATGTTGGCATCATCACATCCCACCCATAGCAATCCACCGACGTGGTTGGGCAGCCACGAGCGCAGCTGTGCAATGTAGGTCACAGCTGTTTGCTGGGTAGAGATGGGACGCTCGTTGAAGTATTTCTTGCCGTCCACCTCATAGAAGAGTGGAGTGGGGCGGTAGGGTGCCTCGTAGGGACCGCTGCTGATGTCGCTTGTCATGTCGAAAGGGGTGCCTTCGAAATGGTCGCGCATAGCCTGCTTCAGGGCATTGAGAGTAACCAGAGTGTCGGGACGAATGCACCAAGGCATCTCCTCGCACCCCTCCTCTATGCCGGCAGCATAGGGAATGTACTTGTCCATCCCCGTGCAGAAACGGTTGAAGAAGCTCCACACTCGTGCCTCGCATATACGCCGTGCGCTGAAGTCGTTGGGGGCGTATGCGTCGCGGAAAGAGAACTCCGAGTCCTTGCCCGAGAAGTAGCCGCGCTCACGTGCCACCTTTATCACATCCTTCGAGTACACACAGTTGGCTTTGTCGTTGAGGGGGAAGGTGGTGATGCGCGCCTGGTTGGCGTGAGCCGTGATGCAGTCGTCGGGCAGACGTCGGGCCACCCACACAGCACCCTTGTTGCCAGGTCCCTTGCCTATCAGCTCCATTATCCACACCTCGTTGGGGTCGGCCAGGGTGATGCTCTCACCCTCGCTGCGGTATCCGTAGGTGTCCATGAGAGATGTCCACACGTCAATGGCCTCTCTGGCTGTACGTGCACGTTGCAGGGTCAGGTACATCAGCGAGCCGTAGTCGAGCAGCCCAGTCGTATCCACCAGTTCCTCGCGTCCTCCGAAGGTGGTCTCCATGATAGCCAGCTGGTGTTCGTTTATTTGCCCCACAACATTGTAGGTGTAGTCGGCTTCTGGTATCTCCCCCAGATAGTTATTGGTTTCGTAGTCGTAGAGTGGACGCATCTCGCCCTTGGCGTGTCTGCCACCAGCATAAAAGTGGATGAAGCCATACGACCCATAGTCGTCAGCGTTGTAAGTAATCATCACCGACCCGTCGGCTGATGCCCTCTTACCAACAATCAGGTTGGTGCACCCCAAGGCGGGAACTGTAAATACGGCAGTAAGGAATAGTACGCTCAGCAAGCGTCTGGTTAAGCTCTGCATATCGGATTATGTTTTTGTTTTTGATTTGCTGCTGCAAAGATAAGCCATATCATCGACATACTGTCACCCACTGCTATCAATGTTCAAATAATTGTGTAGCCGCTTAAAATCAATGGTTCTGAAACGTGCCGTGGAAAGCAATGAAACGTGCCGTGGAAGCTGTCATTATCTGCTGACGTTTCATTCCATATCTGCCGTCGAATCCGTTGTTTCGTGCCGACGTTTTGTGAGCGCTGACGGCTCGCTTGCATTAACCGTGTTCCAACCCACCTTTCACCATGCTATAACTCACCTTTCACCACGCTATAACTTCACTCTCTCGCAGGAGCAGTATCGGGGTGTGGTTTCATATCTCATACACTAATACATAGCCAACAGTTCACTGAGGAACTTCTGAACTATACAAATCTAACAAACTTCATCATGATGCAATTCCTAAAGTACGCATCTACTGCTGATGAGGAACTCTGCGCAACGATACGCAAACAGATTCTACTCTAACCGCGGCGTCGATTTGTCCTGCCTCTTTTCTGTCTCTTTTCAGATAGAAAGTTACCTAATATTGAAATATATTGGCAGATTAAAGCGAGAGCGAACAGTTCGATTACCTTGCCTTGCGGGTATCCACAAAGGCATAGCACCTACCACTCTAACAGCTTCTTTTGACAGGGCTGGATCAGGTGATCTTAGCGTTTTGATTTCAGAAATAGAACCATCTCTGTCAACAACAAACTGCACCATCACCCTTCCTTGTATGCCCTGTTCCATTGCCACTGCAGGGTAGTGGATGTTTTGACTCAACCACTCATAACATGCACGCTCACCACCAGGGAATGATGCGTTATGTTCTACTACTTCATAAATAGCATTTTCGTCAATCAAATCATACTTTGTCACAAGCCCTTGGGCAAAAAGACTGTCTAAAATAGGTTGGGCCACGAGAGAGTCACCTGCATAATAAGCCAAGTTATAGTAGCGGGCGGCATTTGTGTAATCCTCATTAGTTAAATATATGTTTCCCAGACGCAGATAGGCATCTGATACATTATCTGCCTTGCTATAAAGGGCTACTGCATGGCCAAGATTTTGCGCCACGCCCTTACCTTCTTCAAACATACGCCCAAGATAATAATACCCCAGAGGGTACTCCATACCCATTGCCCTATAGAAACACGCCGCTGCCTTCTGATAATCTGGTACAACACCCATGCTATCGGACATGTATTCTAATCCTGCGTCACAATAGGCTTGCGCTGTAGGAGCCATCTGTGTCACATACATACCATATGACATCCAGCTACCATATTCAGCTGTGAGAACAAGAACACCTTTAAATCTATAGCCTGCATCCACAATTAACTTAAACTCTGCCATGCCATCCTTATAGAATGCAACGGTATCCTCTTCATGCAGTTCCAGGCTAAAAATGCCGTCAGCTTCAGTAATGCCAGCAATATTGGCATTGATTGCCACCACTTGGACATCTTTGATTGGTATGCCTTTCTCATTCACGACCCTACCTTCAATTGATACAGAGTCGCCACGATCTGTACTGACAGCTGTAATTGGCATTGCCAGTGTGGCCATACTGGCAGCACTAACAAACAATGCCATCAATAATAATACTAACATCTTGTTTCTCATCCTATTAAAACAAAGTTATATTACTTGTTGTCCTATGATTGTCGGGCTGCTTGCAGGGTATTTTGCATGAGCATGCAGATGGTCATGGGGCCAACTCCACCTGGTACAGGGGTGATGGCGCTACAGAGGGGAGCGACATTCTCGAAATCGACGTCACCTGATAGACGGTAGCCGCTCTTGCGAGTGGGGTCGGGGACACGTGTAGTGCCTACATCGATGATGACAGCACCAGGTTTAACCATGTCGGCTGTTACAAAGGCTGGACGACCTATGGCGGCAATGATGATGTCGGCCTCACGGCATTCGTCCTTCAGCTGGGGACTATGTGAGTGGCACACGGTGACTGTGGCATCGCCTCCGTTTTTCTGCATCATGAGCTGTGACATGGGTTTGCCCACAATGTTGGAGCGTCCGAGGATGACGCACTTCTTGCCAGAGGTTGGGATGTTGTAGCGGCGCAGCAGTTCAAGTATGCCCTTGGGGGTTGCAGAGATGAAAGCTGGGAGTCCGATTGCCATACGACCCACATTGACAGGATGGAAACCATCAACATCCTTACGAGGGTCGATAGCCTCAATAACTTTCTGTTCGTCAATGTGCTTAGGCAGTGGCAATTGAACTATAAAACCATCCACGCTGGGGTTGGCATTGAGTTTCTCTACTTCATCGAGAAGCTTCTGTTCTGTGATGTCGTCCTCAAAGCGCAAGAGTGTGCTTTCGAAGCCACATGCTTCGCAAGCAAGTACCTTGTTCTTAACGTATGTCTCAGAGCCACCATCGTGGCCAACAAGAATGGCTGCGAGGTGAGGTCTCTTGCCGCCCGATGCTACGATAGCTTCAACCTCTGCTTTGATTTCAGCCTTTATTGTAGCTGCTGTTGCTTTACCGTCAATGAGATTTACCATTTGACAATTTACAATTATTCGATTTGACGTTATTACGTTATAACGATAATAAAGATATCTTATCTCTTCGGCATTGGCATACGAGCCATCATCTGGGCCATCTTGTTACTGGTCACCATTTTCATCATCTTACGGGTCTGGTCAAACTGCTTGAGCAGACGGTTCACCTGTTGGATGTCGGTGCCAGAGCCACGTGCGATGCGCTGACGGCGACTGGTATTCAGTATCTCAGGATGGGTGCGTTCCTGTGGTGTCATGGACATGATGATTGCCTCTATGCCCTTGAACGCATTGTCATCGATGTCGATGTCCTTCAGGGCCTTGCCAACACCAGGAATCATGGATGCCAGATCCTTGATGTTACCCATCTTCTTGATTTGCTGTATCTGCTTGTAGAAGTCGTTGAAGTCGAACTGGTTCTTCTGAATCTTCTTCTGAAGGCGGCGAGCTTCAGCCTCATCATACTGCTCCTGTGCTCGTTCTACAAGGCTGACGATGTCACCCATACCTAGGATGCGGTCAGCCATTCGGGCGGGGTGGAATGCATCGATGGCCTCCATCTTCTCACCTGTGCCGACAAACTTGATAGGTTTGTCAACGACTGTGCGGATAGACAGGGCTGCGCCACCGCGGGTGTCACCATCCAGTTTGGTCAGAACAACACCGGTATAGTCGAGACGGTCGTTGAACTCCTTGGCTGTGTTGACGGCGTCCTGACCTGTCATGGCATCAACCACGAAGAGAGTCTCATCGGGATTGATAGCTTCCTTGATGGCAGCAATCTCCTGCATGAGCTTCTCATCGATAGCCAGACGACCGGCAGTATCGACAATAACGGTGTCGTAGCCTCTGCTCTTAGCTTCCTGAACAGCATTCTTTGCTATCTGAACAGGGTCGGAGCAATCCAGTTGAGTGAACACAGGCACACCAATCTGCTCACCAAGCACACGCAACTGTTCTATGGCGGCAGGACGATACACGTCGCAGGCGGCCAACATTGGACTGCGTTTGCGCTTGGTGCGCAGCATCATGGCAAGTTTGCCAGAGAAGGTGGTCTTACCAGCACCGTTTAGACCTGCCATCAAGATAACGGCTGGACGGTTCTTGAGTTCGAGATCGGCAGTCTCACCACCCATGAGCAGAGCCAGTTCGTCGTGGACAATCTTCACCATGAGCTGTGAAGGCTTCACGGCTGTCAGCACGTTCTGTCCCAGAGCTTTCTGCTTGACTGTGTCGGTGAACTGCTTGGCAACTTTGTAGTTGACATCGGCATCCAGCAGAGCGCGTCTAACATCTTTCAGCGTCTCCGCAACATTTATCTCAGTAATCTTTCCTTCACCTTTGAGTATCTTGAAGGATCGTTCAAGGCGTTCAGATAAGTTTTCAAACATGATTTGTATTTGAGGATATTTACAATTTGTCGATTATTCTCTGATGAACACTTCATCTACCACGACACCATCGTCAAGTGCTCCGATGATAATTTGGTGGTCACCATGTATCTTTGTTATTGGCAGGCGAGCGATGACAACTGCATAGTTACGGATTACATTCTGCTTCCATTCCTCACTACGTCCATGTGTGTTGTAGGTGAGTACGTAAGGAGCGTTGCCGTCCATGCTTACAGCAACTCGCTGTTTCTCGTTGATAGGGTGGGTGGGTAGCATGTGTAGCTCCACTATGCATTGCTGTCGCGGCTTGAAGTTGTGGGAGAACCGGTAGATGACGTTGCAGTCCTTAGGTATGGGCATTGCACGGATGCTGGCTCCAAGACCCAGCACGGGGTCGAGGAAACGGCTTCCAGCAAAGGATGAACCATTGTAAGAACCCCCATAGAAATGGGCTATGGTAGGAGGTTCCTCAACCATTGGAGTTGGATCTTGTGTGTGCGGAATAGGATGAAAGACTGTAAGATTCCTGGGATTGCTGTTCATCATGCCTCGCCATTTTCCGTCCAGCATATTGTTGTACTGCTGGGTAAGATACTGTATCTGGTTGTGAGCCGAATCGGAACGTGCCCATGTTGATGCAACATTGTCGGAAGAAAGCCAAGCCTTGCCGTGTCTGGCCAGTTGCGCAAGCAGATATTTGTTGTTCTGTGCTATGGTAGCCATGACGGGGTATTCAACCAGCTCAAAGAAGGCACTGGCACGGTTGGGATGTACTCTGCGTATAGAATCGCCAATCCAGATGATATTGCGACGCATCAGGTCGTAGCGACCCAGACGATGACGAATACGCTCCTCGCTCCAAGGCATATCATGAACTGCATTCCAGTCATAGTCGTCTCCGCGAGGCTCTTCCACACGTGTACCAGCAAGATGCTCTGGTTTCATCTGGAACGACAGGTGGAAATGCTCCTTCATATAAATAGAGAGAAGGCGAGCCACATCACGTCCTATGGTTTGTGCATAGAACTCTTCGAGATGTTTTCCAACAGTGAGTTGACGTACACCCTCCAAGTCCCACGCAATATCCATGAACAACGATAGCTGGTACTCGCAGGGTTTGATGTCACCCACGTTGAGAACCCACATACGTGTGGCTCCATGGTAGTAGGCTTCAGACAGCTGTTGCAACATAAGGAAAGGACTAGCTGTGCCTAACCACAGATAGTCGTGAGGTCGTCCCCAATAGCTGGCATGATAGTAAACACCGTTTCCGCCACTACGCATCTGCTCTTCAGGTGTCGGGAAATGGCGTATATAGCCAAAGTTGTCGTCGCACCACATCAAGGTGACGTCATCAGGTACTCGGAGTCCTAGGTCGTAGGCGTCCTGCACTTCCTTGTATGGTATGAACACCTGCGGGATGCGAGTCACATTGTTGTTCACGTTCTGAGCGAGCAGCTGTCGCTGTTGGGTGAACACCTCCTCCAAAACCTGTTTGGTCTGTTCTGCGCCCTCCACGCCTAGCATCTGTCCGTCATGCACACCTCGCATACCGAGAGTATATACCACTGGTAATCCAGCTGTCTGAGTGAGGCGGTCGCGCCAGAAATCAAGCACAGCCTCGCGATTAGTGAGGAAGTTGTACTCACCGCGGCCCCTCTCAGCCCACTCGCTAGCGCTGTTGCATGCTAGCGGTTCGCAATGGCTAGTGCCGATGAAGATACCATAGCGGCTTGCAAGTTTGCTGTTGCCAACGGTCTGGAAGAACGGTTTTGTACACTCATGCATCGGCGGCCAATAGAGGTTGGCACGCAGGCGCAGCATGAGCTCAAAAATACGTTCTGTGGTACGAGGACCGATCTCGCCTCGATCATTCGGCTCGAAGGTTTCTGTTGCCCAAGGATGGAGTCCCCAATCCTCATCGTTGATAAAGATGCCTCGATATGTGATGTCGGGCATCTGCTGACTTTGGAAATCAGATGGCAGCTCGAATGACTCCTTACGTTCAGGTTCGACATCTGCCCACCACTCCCATGGCGACACACCAAGCAACCTCGTTAGCTCAATAACACCGTAGGCGGTGCCGTAGCTGTCGCTGCCAGCTATGACCAGACGTCCATCATCGTCTATTCGAAGCATGAAAGCCTGTGAGCGTCCCTGTAGCCAGCTGAAGTCAAGTTTAGTATCTTTCAACAGGCGCTGGGATGCGTCGTTAACCGTTGCAACTATAATCTGAGGCTTTTTGTTCACAAGCTGCAGCTGCGCTCCCAACACCGTTTGCAAGTCGCGTTGCAGGAGAGCGATTGCTGTGTGAACGACAGTCCTTTCAGATTCATTAACCTGAAGCTGTACTTTCTTGTTGGCGTTCAAAACGAAAGCACTGGCCTGAGTGGTCAGTGCTATGAATGTTACCAGCAGGGCTAGGCAGCCTCGTTTATATGCGATACCTGTCATTGCCATGTGTGTCGGATGTTGAGATTTGGTTACTGTTCAGGTGCTGGAGCTTCTGTTTGCTCGGCAGCTGGCTGTGTGGCAGCGTCCATGCCTGGAATATTTGTAGCTGAAGTTGAAGCTGGCTGCTGCATGGCTGCAGAACTAACAACAGATTCAGTAGCTGTTGTCTCGGAGAGACTGTAAACAGACGCTACGCTGAAAATGACCATAGCGGCTGCTAATCCCCATGTGATCTTTTCAATGACATCGGTTGTCTTGCGGACACCCATCACTTGGTTTCCGCTTGCGAATCCGCTTGCAAGTCCACCGCCCTTGGATTCCTGAATGAGTACAATTAGACACATTAGAATAGATGCGATGACTACAAGTGTTACGAGAATGGTGTACATAGTGCTTTAAGTATGTTTGATGTTATTATTCGCTTGTTAATCTATACGTTTTGCTTAGATTTTGCTCTGCTGATTGATTAGCAATTTCTCAAGAAACCGTAATTGGTCTGCAAAGTAACGGTTTTTTTGTGGATGTGACAAACTTAATCGTCTTATAATTTCCATTGCCTTGACATATTTGCCTTGTTTGATATAAATTTTGGCCAATGTCTCGGTAAAAAAGCTGTTTCCGTCCTGCTTACCATTAGCTTGCTCCTCAGAATCGGCCAGTTCGTCGTCATCGTCATTAGATGGTTCTTCGATGTCATCGGGTAGCGTAATCCTTCCTCCCGAATTGTCGATGAACTGATTGATTATCGTATCCTGATACGATGATTTCGAAGCGTTATCGGTGTCTGATACTCCCAATGGGTCACCTAGTTCTTCCTCATCAATCTGCATGAGGTAAGCCATATAGTCGGTGCGGGCATCGGCAACAACCGTCCTATGTGGACGTGGCTGTAGTGATTGTGTGGAAAGGAACGTGTCTATCAGGGCAGAAGTCCTGTCATTGGCAGAACCAGAATTGGCAATAGGATTACGATGCTGCTGTTGAACGGAATGGAGGGCGAAGTTGTCACCTTCAATTAGTTCAAACAGTTTCCGGCGGTCGCTGACATAGAATGCGGCTGTTCGCAGCTGCTGTCCGAAGCGATCATCCTGAAGTTGGTATAGCCCAAGCACATACAACAGTCTTGCAACCTCGTAATATGGATGATGAGAGAGTATCAGTTCCAGTTCATTGACAACATCAGCTGTCAAATCCTTTGGATTTTGGAAGTAGTATGAGAGTGCTTGCATGTGCTACCAGTTGGCTACTGTGGCGTTAAAGATTTGATCTGTTATGTCTTTGGTCATTTGAGTGACCAATTCCTCCTGTACGTTAATGAGTTGCTGGGTGGCATCGTATTCAGTGGTTGCAGAGAACTGACGCTCGAAGTCTTCAACGTGATTCTTGTTATTGGTGAAGCGCACGTTAACAGTCATCTTCAGCTGTACCAACTGGCTGTAGCCATCGCTGGACACCCCCTTGTTGAACTGGTCAAAACCTGTAATCTCACCCGCAATCACTAAGTCACCACCTCGCTTCACTTGTCGTAGTTTTGTCTGTTGGGCAAAGATGTCGGTCAATTTATTGTTGAAGATTGCCTGCATTGGTGCCCAAACATAGGCAGATCGAATGGGGAATGGGTCTATCTGGATGGTCTTGGTCTTTTCATAGTCAATGCTTGCTCCGTTGAACTTGTAGCTAATGGCGCACGCTGTGCATATCATTGCTACTGCAACAACAGCCACAATCCATACCTTATTTATATACTTCTTATGCATCGGATTTGTTTATGATTCCACTTACATTAAATATCCTCAAGCCCATACTCTTTTATTTTGCGATAGAGTGTCCTTTCGCTGATGTTCAACTCCTCAGCAGCCTTCTTCCGGCGTCCTCTATGCTTTTCCAGAGCCTTGGCTATCAGACGACGTTCTTGTTCGCGTATGTCCAAAGGTTCCTCAACATACTCTTCGGCATAGCTGATATCGGGCTGCGCTTCATTCTGGGATGCTGATATGTGAGTGAAATCATTATGAGGCTGCGAGCTGTGATGATCCGGTGTAGATAATGTTGTGCCAAGACTCTGCCCGCTGGATGAACCATGTATCTTCAGGACTTGCTGCCGCAAATCGTTGACCTCGTCATGCAGAGCCTTAATCATCTGGAAGAGCATCTCTCGCTCCGTGTTGTAGCTGTGGCTGCCTTGATCCTTATTGACAGCCACCAGAGCTGTGCTGTCATTGGAAGACGGCCAAATCTCGTACTCATGCAGAATATCAGGTGTCACTATCCGCGAGTCGCGCATGAGGATGGACATCTGTTCTGTGATGTTCTTCAGCTGACGTATGTTGCCTGGCCACTTGTACCGTTTCATAATCTCAGCAGCGTCTGCTGAGAGGGTAATGCGTTCCGGCATCTGATACTTCGTGGCAATTTCCATAGCGAACTTCTTGAAGAGTAACAGCACATCTTCACCGCGTTCCCGTAGAGGCGGCATTTTAATCGGTATGGTACTCAAACGGTAGAACAGGTCTTCCCTGAATTTTCCTTCCGTGATAGCTCGCTGTATATTAACGTTGGTGGCTGCGACAATGCGTACATTGGTCTTCCGAACCTGACTGCTACCTACCCTGATATACTCTCCAGATTCCAGCACTCTCAGCAGTCGCGCCTGTGTGCTAAGTGGCAGTTCACCAACCTCATCCAGAAAGAGTGTACCTCCATCGGCTACGCCGAAATAGCCATCATGTTCACCTATGGAACCAGTGAAAGCACCTTTCTCATGTCCGAACAGCTCGCTGTCAATAGTACCTTCAGGGATAGCTCCACAGTTGATGGCAAAGTATTTTCGTGTGCGGCGCAGGCTATTGTCATGGATGATACGTGGCAGCACTTCTTTACCTACTCCGCTCTCTCCCGTTATGAGAACCGACATATCGGTATTGGCCACTTGCAAGGCAGTGTCCAATGCGTGGTTAAGGGCATCACAGTTGCCAACTATACCATATCGTGACTTAATAGGTTGTAACTCCTGAGCGTTCATCCTCTTTCGCTTTTGTCGCGTTTGTCAACATATAGTTTCGGCAGAGGGTTCTGTCTTGCTTCGTCCCAAGCCTTGCGATTTCGAATCACATCGATGGCCAGATAGATAGCCTCGCGAATAGAGGTCTCATCAGCTTGACCTTTGCCTGCAATATCGTAGGCAGTTCCATGGTCAGGGCTAGTACGGACCAAGTCGAGTCCTGTTGTGAAGTTCACACCTGATGACATAGCCAGTGCCTTAAACGGGGCCAAACCCTGATCGTGGTACATGGCCAGTACACCATCGAATGCCTTATAAGTTTCTGAACCGAAGAAACCATCAGCCGCATAGGGACCGTATGATATGATGCCCTCGTTGGCAGCCTGTTCCATAACAGGTTTCAAAACCGTTTCCTCCTCGCTCCCAAGCAGTCCGTTATCACCAGCATGAGGATTAAGGGCTAGAACGGCAATACGTGGATTGGAGATGCCGAAGTCGCGCTGTAGAGAGTGGTGGAAGCTACGAAGATGCGACAACACATTCTCCTCCGTAACAGCGGCTGCCACCTCACGCAAAGGCAGGTGGGTTGTTACAAGAGCCACTTTAAGCCTGTCATTGAGCAGTATCATCAAAGCCTGCTGTCCATCGTGTCCTATACGCTCCTGAATATACTCGGTATGACCCGGGAAATGAAAAGTATCGCTTTGAATAGAATACTTATTTATTGGAGCTGTAACGATAGCATCTATCAGCCCTGACTTCCAGTCATTGATGGCTTTTTCCAATGCCGCAAGGGCTGCTCTACCTGCTTCCTCTGTGGCTTGTCCGAAGTCTATCTTCACCTCTTCTGCCGTGCATGGCACCAGATTGAGTACACCTTCCTTGGCTTCTGAGACATTGGATATGGTAGTGAAATTTGTGGGTAGTTCCATCGCCTTACGGTGGTAACTGGCAACTTTCGGTGAGCCATAAATGATGGGGGTACACAACTCCATCATTGTAACGTCTGCAAAGGTCTTGAGAATAATCTCATAGCCAATTCCATTTGTATCTCCGTGTGTTATTCCTATTTTTAGTTTGCTCATGAGTATTTATAATTGAGTGGATGTTTAGACAATGTAAAGTTATTATTGCTGCGAAGCTGTCACAGTTATTTCCTCTATTGTTGTTACAATGTCGGACAATTCCTCGTTAGGGAGGGTTAGGGTGTAGAGTGAACCTTCCAGACGGCGCATCAAACCACGCTTCATCTTTTCGGGTGCGAATACAAAGCCTTCTATCACGACAACCTTGTTGTGGAGTTCGTCAACCCGGGAGTGACTCACAAACGGGCCACCCATACCATCGTTCTCCATGTACCAAAGTCCGCGTGCCTCCATCGCATACTTGCCATGAACCACTATGGGCTTGACTGTTGTGCAAAGAGTGTCAGTTGCCATGTGCATGGAGGGTAGGGTGCCTGGAATGTTTTCAGCCATTACGCTGTCGCGCTTATGTAGCACATATTCCTTATTAAATGTCTCAGGTCCCTCGTATGGGTAACTGTACATACAGATATTCAGCAGACCTGATGCTGTATTGTTTGATGTCCAGAAAAAGTCTTTTCCTTTTTTGTAGCTCTTCAGTTCATCTGGGCCATAGTAGGTGCAGTCGAACTGTTCCTTCGCCAAATCGAAGCACAGACGGGAATACTTCTCATGCAGTTGCTTTATGAGTCGGTTCATCTCCATCTTTGTAAGGAAATCAATGATGTCATTGTCGTGCATGAAGCAGAAGTCTTCAAATTCACTAACCGACGGACTCTGTATGGTCAGCACAATTTGTCCCCGTGCATGGAGGTCGCGGGTAAAGAACATCTTCGTCTTAGTGTATGTCTTGGTGTTTATGTCAACGATGATGATGTTCCTGAAGATGTTCAGTACATGATTGAAATTTTCCGGCTGCACTTGCGAGATATGAAACGACTGCTCGGGTTGAGGTAAGCCAGGAACATCTTTATCCAACACCCTGAAAAGAGCTCTTCCTTCGCGCCCATTCCACGCTGTGCTGTCCATTACTACCATCACCTCGTATGGCCGTCCGCTGGCTTGTGGCATAGTGAAGCTTTCGTCGCAACTGGTCATGCCAATCAGACAAAACAATATGGTAGAGAAAATGAGAATATTTTTCATTGAATTTGAAAATGGCGTTTGCTGTTATCCGTTTACTTGCTGCTTATCTTGAGTGTTGAGCAATCCACATGCAGCGTCAATGTCTTGTCCTCGTGAAGCTCGAATAGTGCATCTGATACCGCGATTTGTGAGGCTGTCGCGCATTGCCTGCATCTGTTCATCTGTTGTCGTGCGGAAGCCCGATGTGTCTTCGGGTAGGCTGTGCCATTTAATCAGATTAATTCGGCACTCCAGTCCTCTCAGCATAGATGTAAGTTTTCGTATGTAGCGAGGTCCATCGTTCAACCCGTGAAATACTATATATTCGAATGACACACGCCTCTGTCCACTCCAGTCGTAGGTCTTGATGATTTCTACAATCTCCTCAATAGGCATAGCCTTTTCGGCTGGCATCCACTCGGCCCGCTCCGTGCTGAAGGGGTTGTGCATACTTACTGCCAGATGGCACTGGCTCTCATCAAGAAAACGTTGCAACCCCTTTCTTAGTCCTACAGTAGAAACCGTTATACGCCTCGGACTCCATGCCCATCCGTAGTCGGCTTGCAGTAATTCAGTAGCTGTGAGAACTGCATCGAGATTGTCCATTGGTTCTCCTTGCCCCATCACCACAAGATTGGTTAATTGCTTGCTTTCTGGCATAGCATAGAGCTGGTTGAGAATGTCGGTAACAGTAAGCTGTCCATGAAAGCCTTGGCGTCCTGTCATGCAGAATTTGCATCCCATCTTGCATCCAACCTGTACACTTACGCAGGCTGTAGCCCTGTCTTCTTCAGGAATGAAAACTGTCTCAACGGTGCCTCCACCCCTGACAGGAAAAAGATATTTGATGGTACCGTCGGTGCTCTGCTGTGAATGCAGTGGATGGCTGATGCCAACCTCATATTTTACAGCCAGCTTTTCTCTAGCCGTCATGGAGAGGTTCGTCATCAACATGATGTCGTCCACACCCTTTTGATATATCCATTGCGCCAACTGCTTGGCTGTGAACTTGGGAAGACCCTCATCTGCAACTATAGATTGGAGTTGTGACAGTGTCATACCAAGCAAGGCCACTTTATCTTGCATAGTAATCCAAAATTTGCGCGAAATTACCCAAATCCTTTCACATGCCCAAGAGTTTAATGTTTTTTATCATCCTGGCGTCCTAAGACTACAGTCAAACGGCTGGAATGCTACAATATTTCCATACAAAGTATGTGCTTTGTCAGATATGATGACTACCTTTGCCAAATCTTTGGATGACCTTACAACTTTAACTATATATATGGAAGTGATGAAGAAGTTCATATCAGACATGCTGGTCACAGCGGTGGAGCGGTATGCCAATGGCTACTCACTGTTACGTCTGACACCTAAAGACGGTACTCTGCCACCAATAGAAGCCGGACAGTTTGTTCAGGTGCGCATTGACGATACACCAGGAGTAATGTTGCGTCGTCCCATAAGCGTGAATTTTGTTGATAGAAAACAGGGTGAACTGTGGCTTCTTGTGCATAGCATAGGAACTGGCACACAATGGCTCACCAATCGTATGCCAGGTCAGACAATAAACCTTGTCTTCCCATTGGGTAAAGGATTCAGTTTGATTTCCTCTTCACCATCACTTCTCGTTGGGGGAGGGGTAGGAACAGCTCCATTGCTATATTTGGCTAGTAAGCTGCATGAACAGGGACAACAGGTGTATGCTCTGCTTGGAGCCAGAAGTGCTGCTGATGTGCTGCAACGGGAATTGTTTGAACAATATGCCACAGTTTGTATCACCACAGAAGATGGTTCATCAGGAGAGCGTGGATTGGTGACACAACATAGTATATGGAATCAGCAACAGTTTGCTCGAATATATACATGTGGCCCTAAGCCCATGATGAAAGCTGTGGCACAGATGGCTCACAAGCTTGGAGTGAGCTGTGAGGCATCTTTGGAAAATATGATGGCTTGCGGTCTTGGAGCCTGTCTTTGCTGTGTGGAGGATACACGCAACGGCAACCTCTGCGTATGCAAGGAGGGACCTGTGTTCAATACCGACGAACTTAAATGGTAACGACAATGATAAAACTTGACACAAATATTGGCGCGCTACGCCTGAAAAACCCTGTCATGACAGCCAGCGGTACGTTTGGCTACGGACTTGAGTTTGCTGATTTCATAGACCTTTCATCCCTTGGTGGTATCATAGTCAAAGGCACTACACTCGAACCGCGTCAGGGTAACGCTTATCCCCGTATGGCAGAAACGGCTCATGGAATGCTGAACTGTGTGGGGCTTCAGAACAAGGGCGTTGACTATTTCTGTGAACATATCTATCCACAGATTAGGGAGTTGGGAACAGAGGTGCTTGTGAATGTAAGCGGTTCATCTCCAGAAAACTATGCTGCATGTGCAGAGAAAATAGCTGCACTCGACGACATACATGCTATAGAGTTAAACATCTCCTGCCCTAATGTCAGGGATGGAGGTATGGCTTTTGGAGTCACATGTGCCGGAGCGGCCTCGGTTGTGAAGGCTGTGCGACGTGCCTACCCAAAGACCCTTATCGTTAAGCTCTCACCAAATGTTACCGATATCACAGAGATTGCACGTGCCGTTGAGGCTGAAGGTGCCGATGCCGTGTCGCTCATCAACACGTTGATGGGTATGGCAATTGATGCGGAGCGGCAGCGTCCTGTGCTGAGTATCAAGACAGGTGGTTTGTCCGGACCTGCAGTAAAGCCAGTGGCTCTTCGTATGGTGTGGCAAGTTTATGAGGCCATCAAGCTTCCCATCGTGGGTTTAGGTGGTATTATGAGTGCCACAGATGCCATTGAATTCCTACTCGCTGGTGCCTCAGCTATCGAGATTGGCACAGCCAACTTCATCGACCCAGCTATCAGCGTTAAGGTGGTGGAAGGTATTGCAGAATACATGAGGCGTCATGGCGTTGACAATGTAGCAGACCTTGTGGGTAAGGCACATTGAAGAGTCTATGAATGACACAAAGCATATTGCATGATTTTCTGATATTCGTAACTTGTGTTGATATAAAATTGTTTACCTTTGCAAATAGTTTTTCGTTTTGAAAGTGCAACATGGGAACAGTAAATAAAGTAATACTCCTAGGGTATGTCGGCAAAGATCCTGATGTGAGATACGTTTCACAGGGTGTTTGTGTGGCACAGCTGACACTTGCCACCAAAGAGCGTTCATACAAATTGCAGGATGGCAGCGAGGTGCCAGAGCGCACGGAGTGGCACAACATACTGCTTTGGCGCAAACTTGCCGAAACAGTTGAAAAGTATGTACACAAGGGAGACATGATATATGTAGAGGGGCGTCTCAGCACTCGTTCCTATGAAGATAAAAAAGGTATTACCCGCTATGTTACAGAGGTTTGGGCCGATAAGCTTGAACTGTTCCCTCAAACCCGTAATGCTCCCATACAAGCTCCAACACAAAGCTAATCAATGACCACTATATCATCAGTTCTACTAACGTCCGCGTCAGCATTTTTTGCTAACACGGGCATTACTTTTTTGTATCCAGATAATCCTACGGGTGTCTGGATTGCAGCCATACTTGCGGTTGTGCTGTTAGGTTGCTCGGCATTTGTCAGCGGCAGCGAGATTGCGTTCTTTTCACTATCACCAGCCGATATGGAGACGCTTGAGGAGAAACGGAACGAGACAGATGAACGCATATTGACATTGCTTGATGATTCTGAGCGATTGCTTGCCACAATTCTGTGTTCCAACAACTTTGTCAACGTTGCTATCATAATGCTCCTAAACTATGTTGCTCTACAGACGCTGGACTTTGGAACAAACAGCATACTGCAATTCGTGCTAATGACTGTGGTGCTGACTTTCCTTCTACTGCTCTTCGGTGAGGTCATGCCAAAGCTTGGAGTGGCGCAGAATCCGTTGGGAATGGCTCGCTTTGCTGCCGCTCCCTATACGCTTCTTATTAAGTTATGGTGGCCCATAAGTTCGCTACTAATCAAATCTGGCAAGATTACCAAAATAGTTCAGAACCAGTCGCAACAGCTTTCCGTTGATGATTTGGAACAGGCGTTGGAGCTTACCGACAAGGAGGATATCGCAGAGGAAAGCCAGATGCTCAAAGGTATTATACGATTTGGAGGCGAGACGGCTCGTGAGGTGATGACACCTAGGGTGGATATGGTTGACCTGGATGTTAAGACACCATTTCCTGATGTGATAAAGTGTGTACTAGAGAACAACTATAGTCGTATTCCTGTATATAGCGGAACGGAAGATCACATCACAGGCATTCTGTACATCAAGGACTTACTTCCGCATCTCTCTAAGCCTGCCACCTTCCGTTGGCAGACGTTGGTTCGTCCTGCTACATTTGTACCAGAAACGAAGATGATTGATGACCTGTTACGTGACTTCCAAGCCGCCAAGGTTCATATTGCAATCGTTGTTGATGAGTTTGGAGGTACCAGTGGAATGGTTACAATGGAGGATATCATTGAAGAGATTGTGGGTGAAATTAACGATGAGTATGATGAAGAGGAACGTAGCTACACACGCCTTAACCAGAACACTTATATCTTTGAGGCAAAGACCCTATTGACAGACTTCTGCAAGATAATGCAGCTTGATAACGACACCTTTGATGATATATCTGGGGAAGCCGACACTTTGGCAGGCTTGCTTCTTGAAATTAAGGGCGAGTTCCCGCAGTTGCATGAACGCATCACCCATGATCGCTTCACTTTCGAGGTGATGGAGATGGATGAGCGTCGCATTGTCAAAATCAAGGTTATTGTTGGGAAATAAGGCATAATATTTGATGTATCAAATCATGCCGTGGTTTGTTTTCATTTCTGCTGAGGTTTCAGTTAATATCTGCTGAGGATTTGTCCAATATCTGCTGAGGTTTCAGCTAATTTCTGCTGAGGTTTCAGTTAATATCTGCTGAGGTTTAATCCGATGTCTGCTGAGATTTAATTCCACATCTGCCTTCATGGTGTATGTACGTGCATATCCACGCTTCAACTGTCGGATGGTATCAAAAATAATCATCGGTGACAGCAAATGATGAATAGCGTTGCTGTCACCGATGAATATTAGGGTAGGGAAGAAGTCGATTGCTTATAAATCGTCTGTCCCTTTCATGTCTATCTCCTCGCCTTGGGGAGTGTAGAATTCATACTGTAGGAAAGCGAGACGTTGGTTTGGAATGATGTTGATACCAAAACCATACCGCATCTGCCATCGACGTTTCATTGAAATAAAGCCTTGATTGATATAGGCGGCTACGTATGGGTGAACATGTAATGTGAAACGTCTGATGTTCAGTTGGTTGACTAGTTGGTCTATCTTCTCTTCAAGAACATCTGTAAAGAGGAAGCTTGGTTTAATAGTTCCTTTTCCGTGGCATGTTGGACATGTCTCATCCACATTAACTTCTGTGACAGGGCGAACACGTTGACGTGTTATTT
Organism: Bacteroidaceae bacterium; assembly: GCA_017620295.1. Classification (GTDB taxonomy): domain Bacteria; phylum Bacteroidota; class Bacteroidia; order Bacteroidales; family Bacteroidaceae; genus Physcousia. The sequence continues at coordinate 26,170 of JAFZQR010000085.1, read as the reverse complement.
GCATCAAACCAAATTTGCTAAGAGGCAGAATATTGTGTTTGGCACGATCACGCTTCATGTTCTCAGTCATCCGCTCGTACAGTTTCTGCCGGTCTTCCGCCAGAGACATGTCGATGAAGTCCACAACAATGATACCGCCCATATCTCTAAGGCGCAGTTGTCGAGCCAACTCATCGGCAGCTCCAAGGTTCACTTCCAGTGCATTTGCTTCTTGTCCGTCGTTATTTCGTGTGCGATTGCCGCTGTTTACGTCCACAACATGTAGAGCTTCAGTATGTTCTATAATGAGATAGGCTCCATGCTTATAGCTGACAGTTTTGCCGAATGAGGTCTTAATCTGTCGAGTGATGTCAAAGTTGTCGAATATAGGTAGCTTACCTTTATATTGCTTTACAACTTGTTGAAGCTCAGGTGCTATGAGAGTCACATAATCATGAACTTCTTCATAGACGTTTGTGTCGTTGATGTAGATGTTCTCGTAGGTGGGATTGAAGAGGTCGCGCAGCAATGCCACAGTTCTGCTAGTTTCTTCATAGCAGAGAGTGGGGTAGTCCTTTGCTGCATGTGCCTTAGCAATTGTGTCGTTCCATCGTTTAATGAGTGTCATCATCTCAGCATCGAGTTCTGCCACACGCTTGCCTTCAGCAACGGTTCTTACGATAACGCCGAAATTCTTTGGCTTGATGCTTGTGATGATTTGTTTCAATCGTGCTCTTTCAGCACCAGATTTGATTTTGGACGACACATGCACCTTCTCGGTGAATGGAATCAGAACAAGATAACGTCCTGGAAATGAGATATCGCATGTAAGTCGAGGCCCTTTAGTGGAAATAGGTTCCTTGACAATCTGTACTAATAATTCCTGTCCGACAGTTAGAAGATTTTGTACGCTGCCTTCCTTTGGGAAGTCAGGTTGTAAGGTGGCTTCTGAAATTGGCAGCAAATGTTTCTTATCGCTGAGAAGCCGTTTAAGATACTTCGAATGGGAATTGTATTGGATGCCGAGATCCTGATAATGCAGAAATGCGTCTCGCTCATGGCCTACGTTGACAAAGCATGCATTCAAGCCCGGCATGAGCTTATGCACCTTTGCAAGATAGATGTTACCCACGTTGAAGCTCGCTGACAACTCTTCCTCTTGGTATTCGACCAGTCGTTTATCCTCAGTCAGAGCTATGGCAATCTTTTTGGGTCTTACATCAACAATTACTTCACAGGTCATGAGATGTGTTGATTACTCAAGTGTTGAAATTCTCAAAACCGATGCCCCGCACAAACATGCGCAGAGCATCGGTAAAAATCATTAATTAACAAGCGTTATTATTTGCTCTTATGTCTGTTCTTTCTCAGTCTTTTCTTACGCTTGTGAGTAGACATCTTGTGTCTTTTTTTCTTTTTTCCGCTTGGCATAACTAAATGTATTAAATGTGATTTATTGAATGACAATCAAATTCTATATGTATTGAACTATTGAGCTGAATTCTCCTTGACTGCCTCAACGAATTCTTTTGCTGGCTTGAAAGCTGGGATGAAGTGCTCTGGAATTGTCAGTGTCGTGTTAAGGGTGATATTGCGAGCTGTCTTCTGGGCACGTTTTTTAAGAATGAAACTACCGAAACCACGGAGGTAAACGTTCTCGCCGTCACGTACCATAGAATCCTTTACTGTCTCCATAAATGCTTCAACAGCAGTCATTGCTGTTACCTTATCTATACCAGTTTTCTTTGAAATGGCAGATACAATTTCCTGTTTTGTCATGTTGTTTTTATTTATTGGCTTGCAAAGGTAGTAATTCCCAATTAGTTAACGAAACAATTTGCTGATTTTTCTTTTTGGCACCGATAAAGTTTTACTCTATTAAACATAACACCGATTATGTGTAATATGTGCCGTGATAATCATACTCCTCCTATTAATTACAGCACTCCTTTGCTGGATGGCAGTTGCCGGTTATCGATGTCTCTTCTTACAGCAGAACGTATGGCTCTAGCAAAAGCTTTGAAGATACCTTCAATTTTATGGTGTTCATTATTGCCCTCTGCATGTATATATAGGTTCATACGTGCTGCATCAGAAAGACTCTTGAAGAAATGGAAAAACATTTCTGTTGGCATCTCTCCAATACGTTCACGATGGAATTCGGCTTCCCATGTTAGCCAAGGACGTCCCCCGAAGTCAAGAGCTACGGTGCATAGACAATCGTCCATAGGTAACGTGAAGCCATAACGTTCAACTCCTCGTTTGTCACCCAAAGCCTTCAACAGGCATTCGCCAATAACGAGTGCAGTGTCTTCAATGGTATGATGCTCATCAACATTCAGGTCACCTTTCACCTTGATGTCTAGGTCAATGAGTCCGTGACGTGAAATCTGGTCAAGCATGTGGTCGAAGAAACCCAAACCTGTGGCGATAGATGCTTGTCCGGTACCTTCAAGGTTCAATTTCACATCTATGTCTGTCTCACTCGTCTTGCGATGAACGCCTGCTGTGCGCATCCCGAGGCAAAGAGCCTGAACAGCTGAATTCCAATCACATACTAGCTGTACGTCGTCAATGTCTTTAACTAGATTTGAATCTGTACCTAATATCAACGCCTTGCATCCCAGGTTCGCAGCCAGTTGTGCATCGCTACGCCTATCACCTATGACAAAGCAGTTAGCCATGTCGTAACCGCCATTCAGATAAGCAGCTAGCATACCTGTTCGAGGCTTGCGTGTCGGAGCGTTCTCGTGTTCGAAGCTGCGGTCAATGAGTATGTCGTCAAACGTCACCCCCTCACCTTTAAGTATGTCTAGCATGAGGTTTTGCGTTGGCCAGAAAGTGTCCTCAGGATACGATTCTGTTCCTAAACCATCTTGGTTTGAAACCATAACAAACTTATAACCAGTATGTTGACGTAAATAGCGCAATGCACTGATAGCCCCTGGCACGAAATGGAATTTCTCAAAGCTGTCTATTTGTTCATCGGCAGGTTCCTGTAAGATTGTACCATCGCGGTCGATGAATAGTACAAGTGTATTCTTGTCCATACGAATTACATGCTAAATATGAATGGCCATTATTATTTGTATTGGCGCATAGCAGCCAAGAGGGCGTTGTTCTCCTGAGGAGTACCTATGGTTATGCGCAGACAATCCTCACACAGCTTAACTCTTGAACGATTGCGTACTATTATACCCTTCCCTACAAGGTATTGATATATGCGATTAGCATCTGTCATGCGGGCAAGGAAGAAGTTGGCATCTGTCGGAAACACCTTGAGGCATGTGGGAAGTTCTGCAAAGGATGGCAACATCTGTGCGCGCTCACGCAGTATGATAGCTCTCCAGTTGTTGATACGAGGTATGTCGGTCAACAAATCCATAGCTTTCTGTTGGGTAAGCAGATTGACATTGTATGGGTACTTGACCTTGTTGAACAATGCAATAATGTCCTCTGATGCAAAAGCCATTCCAAGTCTGATGGCTGCTGAAGCCCAAAGCTTAGAGAATGTGTTTAGAACGATAAGGTTGGGATATGTTGCAAGTTGGGTACGGAATGGCTGCTTGTTGGAGAAATCGCTATAGGCTTCATCCACAACAACGATACCGCCAAACTCTGTTAATACACGTTTGATGGCATTTGCATCAAGGCTGTTACCAGTAGGATTGTTCGGTGAACATATCCATATGACCTTGGTGTTGTTGTCCGTAGCAGCCAGCAAGGCGTCAGCATCTAGTTGGAAGTCCTCGGTAAGAGGAATGGCACGATACTCCACATCATTTATATCTGCACATACCTTATACATGCCATAAGTAGGGGCAATAGCAACAACGTTGTCAATGCGTGGTTCGCAGAATACGCGATATACGAGGTCAATGGCTTCATCCGAACCATTGCCTAGGAATATCTGCTTCTCCCCTACCCCTTTCAGGGGTGCCAACTGCGCTTTCAGTTGTTCCTGCAAGGGATCAGGATAGCGGTTGAACGAACTATTATATGGGTTCTCGTTGGCATCAAGGAACACTTCGGCAGCCCGTCCCTTGAATTCGTCACGTGCACATGAGTATGGACTCAACTGGCGGATATTATTCCGAGTGAGAGCTTCTAGGTTGAATTCTACTGGCATAATTTTAATCTTAATGTCATTGCATTCTTGTGTGCATAGAGCTGTTCGGCATCTGCCATCAGTTCAACTGTCCGGCCTATGGAACGTATGCCCTCGGCAGAGAGTTCCTGATATGTGATTTTCCTGCAGAAGGCATCGAGGTTCACACCGCTGTAAGCAGTAGCGTAGCCATTGGTGGGCAGGGTGTGGTTGGTTCCTGAGGCATAGTCGCCTGCACTCTCAGGTGTCAGGTGTCCTATGAATATGCTGCCAGCGTTGATCACACGTTGTGCAAAGTCATGAGGTTCAGCAATTTCCAAGATTAGATGTTCGGGAGCATAGCGGTTGATTATTTCAAGAGCAAAAGACAAATCATCCACCAAAACTATGCGGCTGTTTTCGAGTGCATCTGTAGCTATTGCCTGTCGTGGTAATGCAGCCAGCTGTTTGTCCAGTTCGGCTCCAATATTGTTGAACAACGTTTCGGATGTCGTCACCAGCAGCACCTGTGAGTCGGCTCCATGTTCAGCTTGAGAGAGTAAGTCGGCTGCAACGAGAGAAGGATAGGCGGTGTCGTCGGCCACAACTGCCACCTCGCTGGGTCCTGCTGGCATGTCAATAGCTACCCCACTCACTGATACCAACTGCTTGGCACACTGTACATACTGGTTTCCAGGGCCAAATATCTTACTAACTTGAGGAACGCTCTCTGTACCGTAAGCCATAGCAGCTATGGCCTGTACCCCACCCGTTTTGAACACCTTGTTGACGCCTGCTATCCTAGCAGCCATCAGTATGGCAGGATGAACCGATCCGTCCTTGCTTGGTGGCGTACACAGCACAATCTCCTTGCAGCCGGCAATGACAGCAGGCGTGGCCAGCATCAGAACCGTAGAGAACAAAGGAGCTGTACCTCCAGGAATGTATAACCCAACTCTCTCTATCGCAACACTTCTCTGCCAGCAGTGTACGCCTGTGGCAGTTTCCACGTCGATGCCATTGAAACGTTGGGCCTCGTGGAAGCGTGCAATATTGTCGTGTGCCTGTTGGAGTGAAGTCTTCAGGTCATTGCTTACCAGCTGTTCTGCTATTTCAAACTCCTCCTCTGTAACGTGCAACTCTCTGAGTTCTGCTTTGTCGAACTTGCGCTCATATTCCATGACAGCCTTGTCACCATGCTCTCTCACATCTTTCAGTATGGCAGAGACGGTTACCGTGAGGTCCACGGCATCTTTCGTCGGACGCTTCACGATGTCGGCAATAGTGGCCTCGCTTTGTTCAGAGCGTTGAAGTCTAATGTATTTCATAAGCCTATATTATCATCTTTTCGATAGGAATGACAAGGATGCCCTGGGCGCCTAGGGCTTTCAGCTGGCTGATGACCTCCCAGAAGCGACGCTCGTCAATTACGGTGTGTACGCTGTTCCATCCTTCTGTTGCCAGCGGCATCACTGTTGGTGACTTTGCACCAGGCAACACTGCAATGACATCCTTCAGACGTTCTGTGGGAACGTTCATCAATACGTATTTCTTGTCTTCTGCAGCCTTGACCGCCTCTATACGGAATAGCAGTTCATCGAGAATAGCTTTTTTATCATCGGATAGTTGTTTGTTGGCGATCAATAGGGCCTCGCTCTGCATCACCGTCTCCACTTCACGTAGGTTGTTACTCACTAGCGTTGAGCCGCTGGACACTATGTCGAAGATTGCATCAGCCAAACCAATTCCTGGGCTTATCTCCACGGAGCCTGTGATAACGTGTACGTCAGCCTGCACACCTTGTTCTGCGAGATAGCGACGTAGTATCAATGGATAGCTGGTGGCAATCTTCTTTCCTTGGAACCACTCTACCCCATTGTAGTTTTCAGCCTTAGGTATGGCCAGTGACAGCCGGCAACGGCTGAAACCGAGGCGGCGAACAATGTCTGCTTTCTCGTCACGTTCAACAAACTCGTTTTCGCCCACTATACCCAAATCGGCTACACCTGTAGCTACGGATTGAGGGATGTCGTCATCGCGCAGATACAGGACCTCCAGCGGGAAGGTCGTTGACTGTACAAGCAGTGTGCGTTTGCTTGATGGTATTTTGATGTCTGCCTCTGCAAGCAGCGACATGGTGTCCTCATAGAGGCGACCTTTGGATTGAACAGCTATGCGTATCATACCTATATATAATGTATTTGTGATGTGTTGAAAAGTAAAACAGGCTTGTCGTGTTGTTTTTCACGGCAAGCCTGTATATGTGTGTCTGAGATTATGCTTTGTGCTTCATCATAACGCCATCTTCTCGCCGTGTAGGTTTACGCGCCGTGGTGATGATGGTGATATGTGAAAACTGCGATCATATCAGTTTTGATTTCTAATTCGCTGCAAAGGTAGGCATTTGCTTCCTAACTGACAAGTTTATTGCAAATTATCTGTCATTAATACAGTACTGCCGCACATTGAGGTTGCAAGGTTAGTGTGATGCGTCCGCGCTTATCGACCTTGAGTTCTGCTTTGTTGGGTGTCTGTCCGTCCTTGCCGTCGTTGAGCATTGTGATTGTTTTGCCTGCGAACTCAGGTATTGTGAACTGAATCTTCTTGGCTGCAGTTTCGGAGTTCATGACAGCAACATACCATTTTTCTCCATGTCTTCTTGCCAGCACTAGGTACTTACCAGGATAGCCGTCAATGAGTTGTGTCTCGTCCCATGTTGTAGGAACAGCCTTCATGAAGTCTATTTCGAACTGCGGCTGCTCGGTGAGATTGCGTGGCGTAAGGGCGAAGTTCTGTCCGCAACACTGGAAAGCTATGGCTGTGGCCAGCTCGAATACATCACTTGTGCGGCGTGTGTTGCCCTTCCCCTGTTCCCTGTGGAGGCGTTTCTGCAAAACTGTGCCACCATACTCCATTGCACCTACAGTATTGCGGACAAAGGGATGAAGGCATGCGTGGCGTGCTTCCATATCACAAAAGCCTTGACTGAAATATAGGTTCTCAGATGCCAGCACGGCTTCAGAGCCAACGTAGTTTGGATACATGCGTTCCCATCCGCGTGGAAGTGTGCAGCCGTGGAAGATTACTTGTATGCCGTAGTCGTTAGCATCGGAGAGTATGGCCTCATAGAGTCGCATGGTCTCCTGTTTGTCGCCAGCAAAGAAATCAACTTTTATTCCTGCCACCCCATGCTGTTGCAGCCAGCGCATCTCCTGCTTGCGTACAATAGGGTTGTGCATACATTGCTTGGCACATTGTGGTGCATCGTTCCATCCGCCATTGCTGTTGTACCAAACCCACGGTTTCACTCCCTTCTCTGCGCAGTAGGCAAATAGCCGTTCCATACCCTCGCGCCCGATATTGGTAAGCCAGCCACCATCTATGAGACACCCTTCCCATCCGAGATTGGAAGCCAGGTCTATGAATTTTACTTGGTCGTCGTAGTTGATACTAGCATCCTGCCAAATAATCCACGACCAGGTGTTGCGTGAGCCTTTATAATCTCTTGTAGGTTCATATAGAGGTTCAACCACATCCCACGGAATTGTTGTCTCAACTATTGGCTTCAGCGTCTGTCCCATTGTGATAGTGCGCCAAGGAGTGCTGTTCGGCAAGCCGATTTGTGCGCCAGTACTTCCAAAACCGTTGTTCTCGCCCTCCATTGGGAAAGCTATCTGGAAGAGATTGCCGTCGGTGAGTTCGCTCAGATGGTTGCCACAGTAGTCACTGCTCACGCCAGTCTCGCTGATTAGCACCCATCCATTGTCGCCCTCATGGAACAGGCAGGGAAATGTCCATCCGTGTCCGTACCGGCTTGGTGTTGTGATTGGTGCATCCCAAATGTATTCTTCCTCATAGCTAGGCTTTGTGCGCTTCCACCCTATCATCGGGTCGCTTTGTGGACAGATGAATGCCGTGGCATCAGTTGGCAAGCGGAAGCCTGTTGTCTCACTCTCGACAACGATTGCTGCTGTCTCTCCCTGTTGTGGAATCTCATATCGGAATGCTATGTTGTTATTGAACAGGCGGAATGCCACGTTGAATTTCTTGCCGTCGGCATTCTTAAGTGTTACATCTATCCTATTATAGGCTGTGTGGATTTGCGACTGTTTTCCCTGACGTAATGAGTAATCAACAGAGATTGGTGTGGCATAGGCAGTCATTGTCTCTGCTGTGAGTCCTGTGGAAAAATCGGCAGCATTTGTAATCAATCCCAAAGGCGACTGCAGCACCATAGGAACATCAATGGTGTCGTTGCCTGTCACATTTCGCAAACCTGCAGTGTATGTAGCATTACCATTATCTATAGAGACCTCCAGATATGTCAATCTGTCGGGCGACAGCAAACGGACTTTATTATCCTGTGCCTGAGTGCTTGTAATTGATGTGACTGCAAGGGCCACCAGCAAAAGTGTTTTTCTCATAATGTTCTATGTCTAATGTAAAATATCTGTTATCTCGATTGGAAGTTCCATCCACGGAAAGCCCGTCCGCTACCTTCCAGCTCGGCACCAAAGTAGAAGCCAACGTTGGTGGGTTGGTTGTAGCCAACGTTCTGCATCACAACAGAATGGCGATAAACGGGGTCGGCAAGGAATGTGTGGAAACGGTATGGTGTTGGCTGTGCCGATATGTAGATTCGCAGGTGCTGGTTGTCAGGTGTGCGAGCAATAATTTCCTCGCGCCAGTCGCCTATGATGTCAGCGCAGAGTGCGGGGTTGCTCTTTGTGCCATTGTTGAACACCACGCCATCAAGCTTCAATAGGTTGGTGACTGAGCTTGAACCAGAGAAATCGTAGTGCTGCTTGCCAGCTTCACCCTCTTGGCTGTCACCTTTATAACCCGATGCTGTCTCGTTTTGGGATGAAGCATTCTCCCATTTTGGGTTGGTGCCTGGTGTCTTATACTTTGTCACGGCTTCGTGATCGAGCAGCTCACGACAGAGGTCTCCGTCCCACCAGATGCCAAAGTTGATAGGTATGCGAGCTGTGCTGTCTATGACTTCACCACGTGTGTTGCAAATACCGCCAGAGGCCGAAGACCACATCTCCAGACCTGGGCTGGACGGTGTGATATCAGCAGCCATGCAGCGTCCCACATCCTTGGATGAGAGTATTTGGAAAAGCACTTCACCCGTGCAGGCATCGCGGAAGTCGGAGCCATCTCGTTTGTTTTCGTGGCAATCCCATACCTGAAGAGCATCATTCAGCGGCATATAGGCTGTGAGGTGCATGGCATCACCGTGGCCAAAGCCTGTATTGTATAGAGGTGTGCCGTCGTGGTCAACGGCCATTGAACCGTAGGTAATCTCATCGCAACCGTCACCATCAACATCACCAACCCGAAGATTGTGGTTGCCTTGACCAGCATACGAATGTTTGTCGTCATCGTTGGTATCAAACACCCACTTGACTGAGAGCTTCTGTCCGTCGAAGTCGTAGGCGGCAAGGACTGAGCGTGTATAGTAGCCACGACAGAAAATTGCACTCAGATGCTGTCCGTCGAGGTAAGCACAGGCCGCTAGGAAGCGGTCACTGCGATTGGCGTAGTTGTCGCCCCACCCCTTTAGTTCGCCACGTGCAGGTATGTAATCGATGGTTGAGACAGCACGGCCAGTTCGTCCGTCGAAGCAGGTTACCCATTCAGGACCTTTGTAGATAAAACCTCCGCGACGTGCCTTGCGATCCACCTCGTTTGGCCATCCCGGACCTCTGAACTGCTCACCAGGATTGCCGTTGGCCTGATACTTACCGTTATCTGGCTTTCGGCGATGGTCAGCTGCGCTGTCGCCTAGCACGACTCCTGTGCCGTCAACTGTTCCGTCGCTTGTGCGAACAAGCAACTCAGCACATCCGTCACCATCGAGATCTGCCACAATGAATGGTGTATAGTGGGCTCCGGAGCGAATGTTGAGTCCGAGGTTCACGCGCCACATCAGTGTACCGTCGAGCTTGTAAGCGTCGATGATGGTGGGTGATGTGAGTCCGCTCTGTGAGTTGTCGCGACTGTCGGAAGGGTCCCATTTCAGCACAATCTCCATTTGTCCGTCTCCGTCAAGATCGGCAGCAGTGGCATCATTGGCATTGTAATGAGTCTTGGAGATGATGACATTGTTGGCTATAATGTCGATGCTGTCTGGCTGTTGCAGGGGGAGGTCTATGTATCCTATTGGAGCATTGGCTGGAAGCATCCAGCTTCCGTGGTAGAAGGCAATGTCTGAAGTGGAGAGTCCTACTGGTACTACACCATTGTGATATACAGGTCGAACTTCATAACGAGCCTCCTCAGCGGTCTGTGGGTTGTAGTCAACATACATTGTAGGTTCGTTGGCACGTGTGATGCCTACACGCTCACCATTGCGCAGGACCTCGAAGGTTACACTGGACGGGTCGGACGGAAGATATCTCCAGGACACCAGAACCGAGTCGGCATTCGTGTGCATGGCCACTACCCCACGGTTGAGTTTCTCACCTTGCAGCTGTTCGTAGGCATATTTTGTCTGTGCCTGCACCATGCCAATACATACAATAAGCATTGTTGTTGCCCAAACCTTGTAGTTCTTCATTGTAATTTGAGTTGTAATTTGCCCGCAAATTTACGAAATAGTTGGTTTTGTGCCACAAAAGTACAATATATTTGTGAGGTATCTACTGAGATGAAGCCCTAGCATAGTGAGAAATCCGTTGACAAGCAACAGCTCGTAGCTGAATTGGTAGCCAAACAAAGTTTGTGTTCCTAATGAGATTGCATAGCTAAGCAATGGTGCCGATACGCAGATGAAAGGAACGGCCTTAGGTAGCGGACGAAAACGTTGCGGCATAATCAATCCATAGGTGAAGAGACCCAACAGAGGACCGTAGGTGTATGAGGCAATCAGGTAAACAGCATTGATGACACTGCTGCTGTTCACAATCCTGAAAAGCAGTATAACAGCCAATGTGGCAGCTATGACACAAGCATGAATGCGACGTCGCAGACGCTCATCTGTCTCCCGATGCCAGATGTCGATGCACAAGCTTGTTGTCAATGCTGTCATAGCGCTGTCGGCACTGGAGAACGCTGCTGCCACTATTCCCAAGGTGAACATTATGAGAGCCAACTGTCCGAGCATACCAGAGCCACACAGGAAAGGCAACACGTCATCCCCGCTGGGAGGAAGCTCCACTCCATGATGACTGGCATAGGCGTACATGAGTACACCCAGAGAAAGAAACAATAGGTTTGCAGGCAGGTATAGCATGCTGTTCACAATCATGTTCTTCTGAGCAGGACGGAGGCTGCGACAAGTCAGGTTCTTCTGCATCATGTCCTGATCAAGCCCTGTCATGACTAGTACAATGAAAGCCCCACTAACGAACTGCTTCCAGAAGTATTGCGGCGATGCGACATCATCGAATACGAATATGCGACTATGTGCATTAGCAGCAACAGCTTCTATAGCCCCCACTACCGATAAACCTTCTGCTAGGAGCAGCGAGCGTATAATGAGGATTAGCGACAATAGTAGCACTAATGTCTGAAGGCAATCAGTCCACACAATAGTTCCTATGCCTCCACGTCGGGTGTAGAACCATATCATCAACAGTATGAGCATAGCCGATGCAGCAAAAGGAATACCCATCTGCTCCAGCACAAGCCGTTGGAGGATAAGAACCACCAGATAGAGCCTCACAGCTGCACCCAATAGTTTTGACAGAAGAAAGAAGGCAGCTCCTGTACGGTAGCTGATACCGTCGTAACGTTGGCCAAGCCAGCTGTAGATGCTAGTGAGTCCCAGCTTGTAATAGACAGGCAGCAGAAGGAAAGCCACTAGAAGGTATCCAGGGATGAAGCCGAGACACATCTGAAGATAAGTCATGTCGGACGCAGCCACCATGCCAGGCACACTCACGAAGCTGACTCCGCTGAGTGAAGCCCCCATCATGCCGAAGGCGACGGCCCCCCAAGGCGACCGTCGCTTAGCTCGGAAGAATGTCTCGTTACCGTCCTGCCGTGCCGTATGTCTTGACAATGCAAGCAGCAGGAGGTAGTAAGAAATGAAAATGATTAATGCCATTGTGGCATATTACTCAAGGACCGACAGCCCTTCGGCTTCCTCCTCTTCGTCTTTGACTTCAGCTTCTGGTGAGTAGGAAGAGTAGAATGTATCATCATCTTCTGTTGGCTGAACATCGTCGGCTTCGTTGTCCTCTTCGGCATCAACATCGATGTCGCGTTCTTCTTCTTCCTCGTCGTCTTCTGATGGCTGCACACGGTTGCCCTCTGCATCGTACTCGTCGTCAGAGAAGAAGCGAAGCTTGGTTACAGGCTCTTTCTTCTTGGCAAAGATTGCTTCAATCCATGTTCCCTTCTTCACCTCCAGCACATCATAGCCATCGGCCACTTTCTTTTCAAGTGTGCCGCCAGGGGCATGAATGCGCGATGCAGGAAGAGTGGTTGTGGTGACATCAAAGGCACTCTCTATAATATCCTTCTGTGAGAGTGGAATACTGTCCCAGCCGCCACCGAAGTTGCGATCAATGAGTTCAAGGAGAGTGGCACTGCTGATGTGCTTGATATTTTCATAGCTGAGGTCGTTCAACCGTGAGATATTACGACGACGTATAGCTACCGACCCCTTCTGAGGATCTGTCCGAGTAAATACCGTCCATATCTCGTTATCGACGAACTTGTTAGCCTCGCGCTCATCCTCGCTATTGAAATGTACCACCTCGAAAGCCAACCTTATGGTGTTAAGGAGTTTCTCCTCATACTGGGGAAAACTCTCATCTTTCTTCTCCATCTCCCATAGTGCTGCAATCTCATTGGCATCAACATGCCATACGTTGTTGGAGTTCAAGTCAAGGATTGACTCTAAGGCTTCTTCTGCTTGCTTTGTCATGTTTAATAGATGTTCAAAAAATGTTGTGGGCAAAGATACGGCAAGTTAAATAAAACACCAAAGGAATAGCATGCTATAATTGTTGGGGCGTGGAAAAACTCGCTCACTCGCCTATCTCTGATAGTTCCAGCCATCGCATTTCCTTTGCATCGAGTTCGTCTATAAGCTGTGGCAGTCGTCGGCTTTTCTCCGTCAACTCAGCCACAGTGAGTGTTCCGCTAGACAATGCCTGTTCAATCTGTTGACGCTCTTCTCCTAGAGTTGCAATTTCTTTCTCCAATGATGCCATCTCAAGCCGCTCCTTGTAGCTTAGGCGGCGTTCACGTTGAGTGGCACTACGGCGTTCAGAAGATGTCTTGTTTGTTGCAGTGCGTTGCTGTTTACGTTCTTGCGTCTCATGCTCTTTAAGCCATTCACGATACTGGCTGTAGTTTCCTGGAAAGTCCTGTACCCTCCCCTGTCCATTGAAAACGAGCAGATGGTCAACCACCTTGTCCATGAAGAACCTGTCGTGACTCACTACAATCACACATCCCTTGAAATCGCGAAGATACTGTTCGAGGATGTTGAGGGTTGTGATGTCAAGGTCGTTGGTCGGCTCGTCAAGGATGAGGAAGTTGGGGTTCTGCATCAGCACCGTACATAAATAGAGTCTTCGACGCTCACCGCCAGAGAGCTTATAGATATAGTTCTGCTGTTGCAGTGGAGAGAACATGAAATGCTGCAGGAGCTGCATGGCCGTCAGATGGCGACCACCTCCCAAATCGACATATTCAGCCACCCTGCGGACAGCATCTATGACCTTCATTTGCTGATCGAAATGCATGCCTTCCTGCGAATAGTAACCGAAACGAACCGTTTCACCCACCACGAAGCGCCCGCTATCTGGCTTCACCAATCCGAGCAGCAACTTGATGAACGTACTCTTGCCTGTGCCATTGGCTCCGACAATCCCCATTTTCTCATATCGGCTGAAGTTGTAGTAGAAATCCTTCAGAATGATATGGTCGTCGCCAAAGGCTTTCGACACATATTCGGCTTCGAATATCTTGCTGCCTATATATGTGCTTTTAACCTGAAGGTTAATGTCCTGTTGCGATGTCTGCTGGTGGGCTTTGCGTTCCAGGTCGTAGAAAGCATTCTCCCGATAGCGAGCCTTATGCCCTCTGGCTTGTGGCATACGACGCATCCACTCCAGTTCCGTGCGGTAGAGGTTGGAAGCACGAGCTATCTCAGCGTTGAGGTTGTCCATGCGTTGCTGCCGTTTCTCCAGGAAATATGCATAGTTGCCACGATAGGTGTAGAGTTGCTGGTTGTCCAATTCGAGTATTATGTCGCATACGCGATCAAGAAAGAAGCGGTCGTGAGTCACCATCAACAACGTCAAAGAACGTCTCCCTAGATACTCCTCCAGCCATTCTATCATTCTAATGTCTAGATGGTTGGTAGGTTCGTCCAGAATGAGGAAGTCGGGGTTCTGTATCAGCACATTGGCAAGAGCTACGCGCTTGAGCTGGCCGCCCGACAGCTGGCTGATGAGCTGCAGATGGTCGGTAATCTGTAGTCGCGACAGAGCCTCTTCTATGCGACGTTCCCGCTCTTCAGGCTCTTCATGCAGTTCGTCAATAGGCGGGCATTTCCACAGACAGGCATCCTTGACCGTCAGGTTCTCCGGATAGACAGGCGACTGCTCCAGGTATCCAACCCGCAATCCATTCCTATATATAATACTACCGCTATCGGGTTGGTCGTGTCCAGTCAGGAGGTTCAGCAGCGAGGTCTTTCCTATTCCATTCCTAGCAATCAATCCAACATGCTGGCCCTCGGAAATACCAAAGCTGACATCAGCGAACAAGACCTTGTCGCCGACACCATAAGTCAGGTTCTGAACGGTGAGATAAGCATTAGCCATATCAAGTGTCGTGTAAAGAAATCGTGCAAAGATAGTGATTTTATGTCCGATTGCTTGCATGAGACACTAAAAAGCAATATCTTTGCACAAGATTACAGAGGCATCACATCCATTGTACTTCATTGTATGCCTTTTTTAATACCACCTCTTTTATTTTATACCAAACCATTTTGCGCCTGATAAGCAAATCCATGTTTGTGTGATATTGCAATAGGCTGATGATTTTTATGCACACTAAGAGCGAACTTGAAAGCTTGTCCATTGACGAGCTGACCCAAATTGCACGTGATCTCGACATCAACGTCAAAGACAGCGACTCACAGATAGACCTTATTTATTCAATTATAGGAGCTGAAAGCGACCGTGCTGTCATGGGACAGTCACAGGCAACACCAGCACCCAAGAAACGTGTACGCAAGTCTAAAGCTGAAAAGGAAGCTGACGACAGCGTCGAGCCAGAGCCGGTAGAGACAGCAGACTCTGACAAGAAGTCCAAGAAAGCAACCAAAGAGAAGAAGGAAACAACATCCTCCAAGACTGCAACAGCCGAGCAGGAAACAGAAGCAGCAGCTCCCAAGAAGCGTGGACGCAAGTCCAAAGCAGAAAAAGATGCTGAGGCTGCAGCTCAACAAGCTGCAGAAGCTGAAAAGCAGAGTGTGGACGTTGAGGAGCAGCCTGCAGACACCGCTGCAACAGCAACCGAGGTGACAGCAGACGACTCTGCTGCAGATACTGATGCTAACGGTGTTGAGTTTCAGCCCGACAGTAGCGTGACTGAAGCACCTGCAGATGATTCAACCATCAATGTAGAGGCTTTCTTCAACAATGACGAACCCGACATCATCATCATCAAGGATGTGGAACCCATCGTCGCCTCTGCACCACAGGCTACAAATGCCGAACTTGGCAAGGGCAAGAACAAAGCTGCTGACATGTCAACTCCGCTTCAGGAACTCACCAATATCAAGCAGGCAGCTGCGGCAAGCCCCCGCCACACAGAGAGTGCCGTCCAAGCTGCTTCAGCATTCAACAGCCGTCCACAGTACGACTTTTCAAACCTGATAAAGGTGGAGGGTGTGCTGGAAGTGAACAATGACGGTACAGGATTCCTTCGTTCTTCCGACTATTACTATATGCCAAGTCCCGACGATGTATTTGTATCGGCACAGCAAATCAAGCAGATAGCCATGAAGACGGGCGATGTAGTGGAAGGCTCTGTACGTCCGCCACGCGATAATGAGCGCCACTTCATTCTCACATCCATAGACTTTGTCAACGGAATGGCCCCAGAGCGTCTGCGCAACCGTCAGATTTTCGAAAACCTCACTCCACTCTTTCCAAATGAGAAGTTCAAGTTGTGCAGCGGACATAACGACTCGACCAGTGTGCGAGTTGTTGACCTGTTCTCACCTATAGGTAAAGGACAACGCGCACTGATTGTGGCACAACCCAAGACAGGTAAGACCATATTGATGAAGGACATTGCCAATGCCATAGCTGCCAACCATCCTGAAGCCTACCTCATGATGCTCCTCATAGATGAGCGTCCAGAGGAGGTAACCGATATGGCTCGAACTGTCAACGCCGAAGTCATTGCATCAACCTTCGACGAGCCAGCTGATCATCACGTCAAGATAGCAAACATCGTTCTTGAGAAAGCCAAGCGTATGGTGGAATGTGGACACGATGTGGTTATATTCCTTGACAGCATCACTCGTCTGGCACGTGCGTTCAACACCGTAGCACCAGGGTCGGGCAAGATCCTTACAGGTGGTGTTGACTCCAATGCCTTGCAGAAACCCAAACGCTTCTTTGGTGCTGCACGTAACATTGAAGGTGGAGGCTCTCTCACCATCATCGCCACAGCCCTCATCGACACTGGCTCAAAGATGGATGAAGTAATCTTCGAGGAATTCAAGGGAACAGGCAACATGGAGCTTCAGCTTGACCGCACACTAGCCAACAAGCGTATTTTCCCAGCTGTCAATCTTGTTGCTTCCAGCACACGTCGCGACGAGCTGTTGCATGATAAGCTTACCCAAGACCGCATGTGGATTCTGCGCAAGTATCTCTCCGACATGAACTCCGTTGAAGCTATGACAGAGATGAAGAAGCGACTGGAGGACACACGCGACAACGAGGAATTCCTCATCAGCATGAACTCATAAGAATTGAAAGAGGCTGTGTCAAAATACAAAATCAACCTTTTCACAACTAATTAGACCAATTGGACGAATTCCATAAACATCTGTCTAAGAGGCTACTCAATAATTCGGATAATTTGTGTAATTCGTTGTAAAGAATAAGAAGAGGCTGCGTCATGCATTTTGACACAGCCTCTTCTTTGTATGTAGCCTGTTGTTGACTATTCTGGCTTCATGTTTGTGTAAACGGTCTGCACATCGTCAAACTCCTCCAGACGCTCCACCATCTTGTTGATGGTCTCACGCTGTTCTTCGCTTACCTCCTTCAGGTCGTTGGGGATGTAGGTGAACTCTCCACCGACATCCTCAAAGCCACTCTCCTCCAGATGCTTCTGGATAGCGCCATAGCTTTTGGGATCACCGTAGATGGTGAGTGTGCCTTCCTCCTCGTCCTCGTCGTATTCGTCATCTACTCCGTAGTCGATGAGGTCCAGGATCAGTTCGTCCATATCGATACCATCCTTCTTCTTGAAGGTGAACACAGCCTTGTGGTCGAACAGGAATGCAAGGCTGCCCATAGTGCCGAGGTTGCCTCCAAACTTGTTGAACACTGAACGCACGTCGGCCACGGTACGTGTTGGGTTATCAGTCAGGGTATCTACAAAGATGGCAATACCATGAGGACCATATCCCTCGTAGGTCATTCCCTTGTAGTCGCTCTGATCCTTGCCCATTGCATTCTTTATGGCACGGTCGATGTTGTCCTTAGGCATGTTCTCACGCTTACATGTAGCGATGATACCACGCAGTGTTGGGTTCATGTCAGGGTCAGGACCGCCAGCCTTAACGGCAATGGCAATCTGCTTACCCAGTTTTGTGAATGTCTTTGCCATGTGGCCCCAGCGTTTCAGCTTGGCGGCCTTGCGGTATTCAAAAGCTCTTCCCATAGTTTATGATTTTTCGTTATTACGTTATATCGTTATTACGTTGTTTCGTTATCTCAGTTCAGCTCCGAGCTGCTTGGTGAGGTTGGCAATGAGTTTCTGCATTACAGCTTCAATCTGCTTGTCACCCATTGTGCGTGTCTCGTCCTGAAGGATGAAGTTCACGGCATAGCTCTTCTTGCCTGCTGGCAGGTTCTTGCCCTCATACACATCGAAGAGTCGTACATCGCGCAGCAGTTTCTTCTCTGTCTGATATGCTATTGCCTCTATCTGTGCAAAGTCAACTGCCTGATCCACGAGTAGAGCCAAGTCGCGACTTACAGCAGGGAATTTGGGCAGGTCATAGTAGCTCACCTTCTGCTTGCGGATCAGCTGCATAACCTGCTTCCAGCAGATGTCGGCAAAATAGACTTCGGTTGGGATATCGAATGCTACCTGAAGCCTCTTTGCAACTATGCCCAGCTGAGCCAGTTGCTTGCCACCGCGTGTCTCTATGCTGATGCTGTGGGAGAAGATGTCGCCCTTTCCTTCGCCGAACACAATGGCACCGAAAGGTATGCCCAGACGTTGGAAGATGTTCAGCACCTGTGCCTTCAAGCCATAGAAGGTCTGGTCCTCATCAGGATGTGCCCATGAGCCAGTCACGCGCTTGCCAGTTGTCCAGAGTCCGAGATGGTAGTCTTCGCTGTAAGCATCCAGCACATGCTTGATAACCTCAGGGTCGCGACTGCTGCTTACACCTGGAATGATGACGTCACTCTTTCGGCTAGCGTCGAAGTAGTAGCAGTTGCCGAACTCGAAGAACTGCAAGTTGGCATTGCGGTATTTCACATTGCGTGAGATAGACTCCAATCCGCCAAAGAGCAGTGTCTGACGCATCACGTTGAGATCCTGTGAGAGAGGATTGAGCAAGCGCACCAGTCGTTCTGACGGATACTGGTTCAAGCCGTCGTAGTAGGCAGCCTTCTGAAGCGAGTTGTTGAGGATCTCATTGAATCCTGCACCAACCAACTGCTCCGATACCAGGTTCTGAAGCTTGTGGCTCTTATCAGGCTCACCCTTGATGGAAAGGGATGAGTTGAGCGATGATGGTATCTCCACATTGTTGTAGCCATAGATGCGGAGTATGTCCTCAACGACATCACAAGGCCGCTGCACATCTACGCGGTAGGCAGGAACGGTTAGCTGTAATCCTTCAGCAGTCTCCGCATCGATACGCATCTCCAGCGAGATCACTATGCTCTTGATGGTCTCAGCTTCCAGATGCTTGCCGATGAGGTCGTCAACATACTGGTAAGGCAGTGTGACCTTGAAGTCGCCGATGGGCTGTGGGTTCACATCCACAATCTCCATAGACACCTTGCCGCCAGCAAGCTCGCGGCAGAGCATGGCTGCCTGCTTCAGGGCGTATATCTGTCCAGCCGGGTCAATACCGCGCTCGAAACGGAATGAGGCATCGGTCTGAAGACCGTGCCGGCGTGCGCTCTTTCGGATGTAGGTGGGGTTGAAGTAGGCACTCTCCAGCAGCACATTGCGTGTACTGTCGTAGGTACCACTACCCTTTCCACCATAGACACCGCCAATACACATTGGCTCCTCGGCGTTGCAGATCATCAGGTCCTGGGCGGAGAGCTTGCGCTCAATGCCGTCAAGGGTCTCGAAGGGAGTACCCTCGGCCATTGTCTTCACCACAACCTGCTTGCCCTTGATCATATCTGCATCGAAGCAGTGAAGGGGCTGACCGTAGGCCATCATTATGTAATTGGTGATGTCAACGATGTTGTTGATTGGACGAAGACCGATAACAGAGAGGTGGTCCTTGAGCCACTTAGGACTCTCCTTAACCTCACAATCTGTGATGGTCACAGCACAGTAGCGAGGACAAGCCTCTGCATTCTCTATCGTCACTGGTATCTCCAAATCGTGATTGTCCACGCTGAAGGCGTCTGTTGAGGGACGGTGGAGCGATGTCTTGTAGCCGTTCTGCACAAGCCAGGCATAGAGGTCACGTGCCACACCATAGTGTGAGCAGGCGTCTGCACGGTTGGCTGTGATGTCCACTTCTATCACATAGTCGCTCTCAATGCCGTAGTACTCTGCTGCCGTAGTACCTACAGCGGTATCCTCTGGCAACACAATAATTCCGGCGTGGCTTGTTCCCACACCTATCTCATCCTCGGCACATATCATACCGTTGGACTCTACGCCACGAAGCTTGGAGCGTTTGATGACGAACTCCTTGTCGCCATCATAGAGCTTGGTACCTAAAGTGGCAACAATGACTTTCTGTCCGGCAGCCACATTGGGCGCACCACATACAATCTGCTGCGGCTCTCCACTACCAAGATCTACTGTGCAGACATGCATGTGGTCGCTATCGGGATGGGGTTCGCAGGTCAGCACGTGTCCCACGACCAGACCTTGCAGCCCTCCGCGGATGGCTTGAACTTCTTCTACGCCACCCACTTCGAGACCTATCGACGTGAGGGCATCTGCCACTTCATGGGCTGTCAGTTCTGTATCGACATACTCACGAAGCCATTTGTAGGATATATTCATACTTGTGTATTGAGTTGTTTTTCCTTTATTGGGCGCAAAAGTACAAAAATGTACTGAAACGACAGCAGTTTAAGCATGTTAAAGTGCAGTTTATCAGAACGGCACATCGTTGATTGGCGGCATCGGGCCGAATGGCGAGGTGCTGTCGTCGGCTGGCGGCAGGGGTTCAGGCATCTGGCGCAGGCCGCTTGTCTGTGCCGAGGCTTGGCTGTCGTCACCGTTCAAGGCCGACCCCAGTGACACCACCTCTCCAGGCATAGGCACATAGTTGTCCTCGTCGGTGTCCTGGAAGCGGGCATACTCGTTGCGGAAACGCATCAGCACGGTATCGACAGCACCGTTACGGTGCTTCGCTATGATGAACTCGGCCATACCGCGCATGTCACGTCCCTTCTCGTCGTGCAGTATCTTGTAGTACTCCGGACGGTGGATGAAGCACACCATATCGGCATCCTGCTCAATGGCACCCGACTCTCGAAGGTCAGAGAGCTGCGGGCGCTTGCCATCCTCACCCTCGCGTTTCTCCACTGAACGGTTCAGCTGCGAGAGGGCTATGATGGGGATGTTCAGCTCCTTAGCCAGGCCCTTGAGCGAGCGGCTGATGTTGCTCACCTCCTCCTGACGGTTGCCGAAGTTCATGCCGCTGGCATTCATCAGCTGAAGGTAGTCGATTAGTATGAGCTTCACATTGTGTTCACGCACCAGACGACGTGCTTTCGTGCGCAGCTCGAAGATGGAGAGCGAGGGCGTGTCATCAACATAGAAGGGTGCGTCGTAGAGGTCGCGTATGCGGTCGTTGAGCTGTCCCCACTCGTAGGGAGCGAGCTGTCCGTTCTTGATCTTATCACCCGTGATCTCACACACGTTAGTCATCAGACGCTTCACGAGCTGCACGTTGCTCATTTCCAACGAGAACATAGCAACAGGCTCTTTCATATCGACAGCAATCTTACGAGCCATAGACAGCACGAAGGCTGTCTTACCCATAGCCGGACGAGCCGCTATGATGATGAGGTCGGACGGTTGCCAGCCGCTGGTTATTTTGTCTATATGCGGGAAGCCCGACGAAAGACCTGAGAGGCCGTCACGTCGTGCTGCGGCTTTCTGCACCTCGGCGTAGGCTTCGCGTATCACCGGGTTTATCTGAGTGTAGTCCTTGCGCAGGTTCTGCTGCGAGATGGCAAAGAGCTTACCCTCGGCCTCCTGCATGAGGTCGTCCACATCCACTGTGTTGTCGAAGGCCTGCGTCTGAATGAGGCTGGCAAAGGTTATCAGCTCGCGTGCAAGAAACTTCTGTGCTATGATGCGGGCGTGGTATTCGATGTGGGCAGAGCTGGTGACACGCTCGGTGAGCTGTGTCAGATAGAGCGGTCCGCCAACGTCCTCCAGCTGCTTCTGGCTGTCGAGATACTCAGTCACTGTAAGCAGGTCAACAGGACGCTGCTGCACGTTGAGCGAGCGTATGGCATCGAAGATTATCTGGTGACGCTTGTCGTAGAAGCTCTCCGGCTTGAGCAGTTCCGACACTTGGCTGTAGGCGTCCTGCTCAATCATCAGCGCACCTATCACCGCCTGCTCCATCTCAATGTTCTGGGGCTGCTGGTGACCGAAGGTGTCTGTTATCGGAACGTTGACGATGCGCGTCTTAGGCTGTTTGCTTGGCATCTTATGGTGTGTGGTTTTGTGTGTTATTTTAGAGATGCCAGGAACTGTTCGGCTCTCTGGAGGTCGTCGGCTGTGTCTATGCCAATGGTCTCCATATCGGTTACAGCTGTCTTGATTTTGTAACCTACCTGCAACCACCTCAGTTGTTCGAGGCTCTCTGCCAGCTCCAGCTCCGACTGTGGGAGTGCTGTTATCTCTGCCAGCACCTGTGAACGGTAGGCATAAAGCCCTATGTGCTTGTAGAAGGTGTGATGACGGAGCCATTCGCCCTGCTCCACTCCACGCAGATAAGGTATGACGCTGCGGCTAAAGTATAGCGCAAACATCTTACTGTCAACCACCACTTTAGGTGAGTTTGGATTGAGCAATGCTTCAATAGGTGCATTGGTGTCAAAAGTCTTGACAAGTGTGGCTATCTGAGTGGCTTCGTCAGCGAAGCATTGCTGTACGGCTTGCAGCTGTGAGGCTTGGATGAAAGGCTCATCCCCCTGCACGTTCACCACAACGTCGTAGGTCTGTCCGCTGGCGGCTGCTACCTTCTGATAGGCTTCATAGACGCGGTCTGTGCCGCTGCGATGACTGCTGCTGGTCATCACCACCTCGCCTCCGAAGTTCTCCACAGCCTTCTGGATGCGTTCATCATCGGTTGCAACCACTACCCTTGTCATCACTGATGCCACCTGTTCATATACACGCTGGATTACAGGCTTCCCTCCCAACATCGCGAGAGGCTTGCCTGGGAAGCGTGTTGAGGCGTATCTCGCCGGTATGATAGCTAGAAAAGTATTCATATATTTATCGTGTTAGTTCTGTTTTTGTGGGAAGTTATCGCTTTGCTCTGGAGTTATAGGAAGTTATCGCTTTGCTCTGGGAGTTATAGGACAAATGTTTTGAGGCTTGTGTCAACCAATCTGCTATGGTATTGTCCTCTAACTTCCGTGACCGAAGGTCACATAACTTCCCCTAACTTCCTCTAACTTCCTTTGACTTCCTCAACTTCCAAATTACGTGTGTTTTTTATCTTGTTAATGCTTCTTCTAGAAGTGCGTCGAGTCCTACGCTCTCGTCAACAGTCTCGTCCGTTTCTATTGTCATGCTGGCACATGGGTCGAAATCGTCTGGCATCTGGAACTGCTCGTCGGGCGAATAGCCGAGTCGTCCATCCTGGAACACTTTCTTCAGGAACAGGGCGCAGATGGGCAGGGAGGCTGATGCACCCTGACCATAGGCCATGTTGTTGAAGTGGATGTCGCGTTCTTCACCGCCTACCCATGCACCGAAGGCCAGCGAGGGTATGTAGCCAACAAACCAGCCATCGGAGTTGTCGTTGGTCGTACCTGTCTTGCCGCCCATAGGAGCCATGATCTGATAGCGGTTGCGCATCCTTGAACCTGTACCGCCGTTCATCACACCCTGCATCAGCACAATCATCTTGGCAGCACTCTGTTCGCTTAGCACTTCATTTCGTCGCGGCTGGAACGTTGCCACCACATTGCCCTTATTGTCCTCGATGCGGGTAACGAAGAGCGGTGCGGAGCGGGAACCCTTGTTGGCAAAGGCTGTGTAGGCCGACACCATCTCCAACACGGAGATGTCACACGGACCCAGACACAGGGCCATTGAGGGGTGGATGTCCTGGTTCATGATGCCGAACTCGTGGAGCAGGCGCACGAAAGCTGCAGGTTGGAGTCGGTTCATGAGATAGGCCGATATCCAGTTGTTGGATTGTGCCAAGCCCCATTTCAGAGTCACCATCTCGCCATAGCGGGCGCGGCTGCCGTTGCGTGGTGTCCAGGTGCGTCCGTTGCCTGCGGGATAGGTCTGCTGCACATTTGGTACCTCGTCGCATGGACTCCATCCGTTCTCCATAGCCAGGGCATAGAGGTATGGCTTGATTGTAGAACCCACCTGGCGGCGACCCATACCAGCCATATCATACTGGAAGTGGTTGTAGTCGAGACCGCCTACGTATGCCTTCACCTCGCCGGTGTGTGTGTCCATGCACACGAAACCGGAGCGCAGGAAACCCTTCACATAGCGTATGCTGTCGAGGGGTGTCATCACAGTGTCAATGTCGCCGTTAGGTGAATAGACGGTCATCTCTATTGGGGTGTTGAAGGCTTCTTCAATCTGCGACTCCGAGGCTCCGCCGTTGCGCATCATGATGTAGCGTTCACTTTGGCGGATGGCACGATCCAGGTTCTTCTTCACGCGGTCGTCTGGCACGTTGCGGCTATAGGGCGCATTCTTCGTTCCCTGACGTTCCTTGGCAAAGAGCGGCTGCAGATAGCCCGATACGTGTTCCAGCATAGCCTCCTCGGCATATCGCTGCATACGGCTGTCAATGGTGGTGTAGATCTTCAATCCATCCACATATATATTATAGGTGGAACCGTCGGGCTTGAAGTTCTTGTTGCACCATCCGTACAGAGGGTTGTCCACCCACGCCACACTGTCCTCATAGTATTTCTGTCCCTGCCACGAAGCATAGTCGCTGCGCACAGGCTTCTTTGCCATCAGCACCTGTCGCAGATACTCACGCACGTAGGTGCCTTTGCCGCTCTTGTGGCTAACATAGTGGAAGTTCAAACCCAGGTCCTGCTGCTTGTAGGCATCGGCCTCCTCCTGCGTCAGGTAGCCAGCCTTGGCCATCTGCTGCAGCACCACGTTGCGTCGCTCTAGAGCGCGCTCGGGATGGCGCACGGGGTTGAAGTAGGACGGGTTCTTACACATACCCACCAATAGCGCACAATCCGTTACCGACATCTCCATCGGCTCCTTGCTGAAATAGGTCTGCGAGGCGGTCTTCAAGCCCACTGCATTGTGCAGGAAGTCGAAGTAGTTGAGGTACATCTCTATGATCTCCTGCTTGGTGTAGTACTTCTCGAGTTCGATGGCTATCATCCACTCGATGGGCTTCTGTGTCAGACGCTCGTAGAAGCTGCCGGCCTTCACGGAGTAGAGCTGCTTGGCCAGCTGCTGTGTTATTGTGGAACCACCGCCGGCACTTGCCTGCTGCATGATGCCACGCTTCACCACGGCTCGCATCAAGGCACGATAGTCGATACCGGAATGTTCGTAGAAGCGCACATCCTCCGTGGCCACCAATGCCTGCACCATAGCTTCCGGGATGCTGTCGTAGGGGAGCTTCATGCGGTTAGTGCTCTGATAGCTCCACGTACCCAGCTGCTGTCCGTCGGCACTCAGCACTTGTGAGGCGAATTTGTTCACGGGGTTCTGCAACTGGTATATGTTTGGCATATAGCCTATTGCTCCTGTCGATATGCGGTAAAAGGTAAAGAAGATGCCGAACAACACCAGCACCAACAGCACCCACATTGTAATTAAAACTATCTTGCGCATGACTTATTTTACATATAAACGCTATGTCCGTGCAAAGGTACACATAATTCAAGTTTCGACAGGTTTCATACACCACGAATTTCACAAATTACACGAATTTAACCCAAATCTGTCATTAGAAATGATGTGAGAGTACAATTTATTTTGAGCAGGGTTTTTCTTTGAATGAAGGAGCAATGCGGGCATTGTGACTGAATGAACAAGGAAAAAGATGCCAAAACAAAGGGTGCTATCACGTCATTAAATATGGCTAATCAATAATAAGTAGGTATTCAAAATTATTTTACTATATCCAGCATTGTAGGTGCTTTCATGTCTTTGTTTGCTCTTTGGCGCATCTTTTCCTTTTATCCTCAGTCACAGAGCACGCTCTGCTCCTTCGGAGAAAAGAAAAATCTGCATCCAAATAGCTGAACAAATACATAAAACTAATTGTGAACACCTACTTACTTTTACCCCATATTGGTATAATGACCGATTTGGGTTTAAATAAGAAATGAATCCACTTTAAAAAGTCGGATAGTCCGACCGATTAATATATTACGTTAGTTTAACACAATATCGCTCTTTGACATTTTGCAATCTGGAGATAATAGTGTACCTTTGTACTATCAATACGAGGTATCACATGTCATT
>JAFZQR010000084.1 GCA_017620295.1 Bacteroidaceae bacterium | reverse complement strand
TTACATGTCTTTGTTCGCTCTTTGGCGCATCTTTTCCTTTTATCCTCAGTCACAGAGTCCGCTCTGCTCCCTCGGAGAAAAGAACAATCTGCATCCAAATAGCTGAACAAATACATAAAACTAATTGTGAACACCTACTTATAATTTTACTATTGGACTATTTACTATTGGACTATTTACTATTGGACTATTTACTATTGGACTATTATCTTGCCCTTTTAGCTTTCTCCCACGCTCCTGTTCCACGGTGTTTACGCATCAGATAGCGTATGCCGGCGAAGACGTTGAGGTTCATGAAGAGGAAGTACATGGGGAGGTAGGTCAGACGGCTTTTCTGTCCCTGGGCAGCCTGAGTGAAACCTATGGATGCCAGCAGATAGAACAGACATTGGAACACCCAAGCAGCTGTATAGACAGCTCCGGCATGATCCATCACCATCCATACGTTCAGCGGCACCAGAGCCAACAGCGCGAAAGGTGTTATGCTCCAACGCAGCACACGGTGGCTCACCAGCTGGAAGCTTACTATCGGGAAGCGCAGCGGGTTCATCAATGAGCGCAACACCCAGATGCTCTGCAGACCACCTGCCGCGATGCGACGCTTGCGTTTCTGCTCCTCTACGAGGTTGGCACTGCCAGTCTCCATTGCGTAGGCCGTGGGAACGTATGCAATACGATAGCCACGCTTCACGATGAGCATAGACATAACAAAGTCATCCAATAGCATATTGAGGTCCATTGGCACGAACAGCTCACGCCTAACGGCAAACAGTTCACCTGCCGCGCCCATAGTGCTATACAGTTCAGAGTCCCATCGCTTCAGAGTCGATTCATACTTCCAATAAGCACCCTCACCACCTGCAGCCGCCCCATCGGTGGTGCGCACAGCTATACGCTTCTCGCCAGCCACACACCCCACGCTTGCATCCTGGAACGCCACAACAATCTCGCGGATTGCCTCGGGGTTGAGTTGTGTGTTGGCATCGGTAAACACCACGATGGGTGTGTCGATATGCTCCATAGCACGATTGAGGGCCGCCGTCTTACCCTTACGCTCTGGCTGATGAAGCACTGTTACATCGGGATAATCGGAAAGCAGCTCCACCGTGCGGTCATCAGAGCCATCCGTACACCACACTATATGTAGCCGTCCTTCGGGATAGAGCAGCGATTGGCAGTTACGCATCTTGCACTCCACCTCCTCCTGTTCATTATAGGCACAGATGAGCAGTGTGACCTCTGGCCAATCGGCATCTGCCGATGGCGGTTGTGGCGTTTGGGTACGCCCCTTGAAGAGTCGCTTGATGGCTATGATGATGCGAAGCAGCACACCATAGCCTGCAAAGGTATAGACAACTATGCCCAGACAAATCCAGAACAATACTACAGCCATATCACTTCACCGACATACAGAGCTTAACCAAGTAGAAACCATAGACATCTGACATTGCCACATCAAAGGCGGGATAGAGAGGCGACTGGTTGATGGACACGCACCTGACATAACCTTCACGCTCGGACGGGACCAGCAGCTTGATGACAACACCGTTGCAGGTATCCAAGACATACGTCCTGCCCCACTCGATGAAGGCCTGCTCATTAATCTTCTTCACGAACACATGACTACCGTTGGGGTATTCGGGATACATGCTGTCGCCCGACACCGTGACGGCAAAATCCACATCCCTGATAGGCGAGACTATCTGTTCGCACTCAGTTGCCTGAACAGAACCGACAAACTCATTGAGCGACCCTCCTATAGCGGACACGGGCAGGAGAGGTATGCGTCGCACATCTGTCATGTTCTCTTCTGAAGACTGCTCCACGGCTGGAGATGCTGCCACCTTTGAATGCAACATCTCACCTTCGCCCTCAAACATCCACTTCTCATCGAAGATACCGTTAAAGGCAATGTTGAAGCGACGTATGAAGCGGCGGGTGATGATATATTCCTTCTTGTTCAGAGCCGAAGAGATATTGGAACGAGATATGCCCGTAAGCTGACTGAGTTCGGTCTGATTATGTATACCCCCCTGACTGCGAAGGTAGTCATAGACAAGATTAAAGCGTTCTGACTTAGTAGTTGATGTCATACGATAGTAGCTGATGTTGTTTTGTTTTCTGCAAAAGTACGACATCTTTTATTTATATCAGCCGAGGAAAGCAATTATTTCATTCTTTCTTCATATTTTTGCGGCATCAAAATCACAACCTACATAAAATATCTATCATGCGTTTAGGTACAACTGAAATCATACTCATAGCACTAGTGGTGCTGCTTCTGTTCGGAGGCAAGAAGATACCAGAGTTGATGCACGGTCTGGGCAGAGGCATGAAGAGCTTCAAGGACGGCATGAACGGTAAGGATGAAGCCACACAGGCGACAGAGGCTCCTTCAGCCGACAAGGACTGACAGATGGCAACTCAGGATGGCGACATGACCATGTCCTTCTGGGAACACCTGGATGCCCTCAGAAGCACCATCATCCGTATGCTTATCGCAGTTACGGTGCTGGCCATCATTGCGTTCTGCCTAAAGGATGAGTTGTTCTACATAGTACTCTGGCCCACCCACAACGACTTCCCGACCTACGTATGGCTGAATGCACAGCCATTTCACCTACAGCTCATAAACACCGAACTGACAGAGCAGTTCATGGTTCACATGCGAGTGGCAATAATAGCAGGCATCATGGCGGCATCACCCTATCTGCTGTTTGAGCTGTTCGGTTTCGTCTCTCCCGCACTCTACGAGCGCGAACGGAAGGCATCGGTGCAGATTGTTGTGTGGTCATACATCATGTTCGTCATTGGCGTGGTGGCAGATTACCTGCTAGTGCTACCGCTCACGGTGCGGTTTCTAAGCGAATATTCCGTAAGCAGTGATGTCGAGAGTCTCATCTCACTCACTAGTTATGTTGACACCATGCTGATGCTCTCACTAGTGTTTGGCATTGTGTTTGAAATACCGGTAGTATCGTGGCTGCTAGCTCGTTTCGGACTGATACGAGCCCAGTGGATGACGCGCTTCCGTCGTCATGCCATAGTAGTGATACTCATTGCCGCAGCCCTGCTCACCCCCACCACCGATGCCATGACACTAATCATTGTAAGCCTGCCGATATGGTTGCTATATGAATTAAGTATATACATCGTAAAGAAATCTTCATGAAAACACATTGGCTTATAATAATTCGCCGCACACTAGCCCTGGTTTCACTGCTAGCCATCACCTGGCTGTTCGTGGACTTCACAGGCTCTGCACAACACCACGTCGGTTTCCTTGCCAAGTGGCAATTCCTGCCAGCTGTGCTAGCATTGAACGTCTCTGTGATATTAGCGCTGCTACTGCTTACGAGGGTATTTGGTCGAATCTACTGCTCCGTGGTGTGTCCGCTGGGCATACTGCAAGACCTGCTGGCACACTTGCACATCCGAATTGGCAACACAAATAAGAAGAAAAAGATTGGGCATCGCTATAGCTACTCACCAGAAGTGAAATGGTTGCGCTACAGTATGCTGGTACTGTTCATTATAGCGTTGGTTGCAGGCGTAGGCTCTATTGTAGCTCTGCTGGCACCATACAGCAGCTTTGGACGCATAGCCGCCAACCTGTTCAAGCCCATATACGAGTTTGCCAACAACATCCTTGCCGACCGTTCAGCGGAGGCAGGCAACTTCGACTATTACCATGTAGATATCTGGGTGCGCAGTGTTCCTGTGCTTATCATCTCAGCCTCAACACTGTTAATACTGACAATATTGGCAATACTTGGAGGACGCACATACTGCAACACCATCTGTCCTGTTGGAACAGTGTTGAGCTTCATATCACGTTTCTCACTGCTTAAGATAAACTTTGATGCTGACAAATGTCGCAATTGCAGTGCCTGCTCCAAGGCCTGCAAGGCTTCATGTATAGACTATAAGAACCACACCGTGGATTACTCCCGATGCGTCGTATGCGGCAACTGTCTCGAAGCATGCAAGTTCGGTGCACTAAAGTATGATTTGCCCAAAATGCACAAGCTTAACAAAGAACAATCCTCCACCGAACCGTCTTCTCCCTCCCGCCGTGCTTTCCTTGCCACGTCCGCAATGCTGACCACCGCCGTAGTCACAACAAAGGCTCAGAAGACCGTTGATGGCGGCTTGGCTGCCATCGAGCCTAAGGCCCCGGCTAAACGTTCCACTCCCATCACACCTCCAGGCAGCCTCTCAGCCAAACATCTTGCACAGCACTGCACAGCCTGTCAGCTATGCATAGCGCAATGCCCCAACCATGTGTTGCGTCCAAGCACGGACAACTGGCTTACAGCTATGCAACCCGTGATGAGCTATGAACGCGGCTACTGCCGCCCTGAATGCACCCGCTGCTCCAACGTGTGTCCAACTGGTGCCATCCGACATATAAGCCCAGAGGAGAAGGCTTCTACACAGATAGGCCATGCTGTCTGGAACAGGGAACAGTGCGTGGTGCTGACCGACGCGGTGGAGTGCGGCAACTGTGCCACACACTGTCCATCGCAAGCCATCACGATGGTACCTCTGAACCTTGACGAGCCGCTCAGCCCAATGATACCTGCCGTGAACGAAAGCCGCTGCATAGGCTGCGGCGCATGTGAGTACGTGTGTCCCGCCCGCCCAAGTGCCATTCACGTAGAAGGACATGAGGTACATGGGGTTATTTGAATGACGAATGACTAATGACGAATGACAAATGACGAATGACAAATGACGAATGACAAATGAGGAATGAGGAATGACGAATATGAACAAGCAATATAACCGCCGTAATTTCATCAAGTACCTTAGTGGAGCTGCTGTAGCGTCGTCGGCAATGCTTTCAGCATGCAAGAAAGCTATGAGTGGCGAATCATCAGGCATTGATGAAGAAGCTTCAGACGGCAGCATGACCTACCGCATCAACCCGAACACCAACGATAGGGTGTCACTCCTAGGTTACGGCATGATGCGCTTGCCAGAGCTACCAAAGCCAGAAGATGCGCCCGACCACCAGCCAGCTGAGTTTGACCAGGAGATGATCAACCAACAGGTTGACTATGCCCTGGAGCATGGAGTGAACTATTTCGACACATCGCCTGCTTACTGCCGTGGACTCTCTGAGCGTTGCACAGGCATAGCCCTCAGCCGGCACGACCGCAAGAGCTACTATATAGCCACCAAGATGTCAAACTTCTGGCCTGGTTCATGGACGACAGAAGCATCCAAGGAGATGTTTGAGAAGTCGCTGCGTGAACTGCAAGTTGACTATATCGACTACCTGTTGCTACACGCCATAGGCGGTAGCAGCCGCGATGCCGATGGCAACCAGCTCAGTAGCTGGGAGACCTTCGAGGCACGATACATGAACAACGGCATACTCGACTGGCTCGTTGAACAGAAGCAAGCAGGCCGCATACGCAACCTCGGCTTCTCATATCATGGCGACGTCAAGGTGTTTGACCAACTGCTGCAATGGCATGACGAAGGTCGCTACCACTGGGATTTCGTGCAGATAGAGCTGAATTACCTCGACTGGTTCTATGCCGATGAAATCAACCCCAGCAACACTGATGCCGTTTATCTGTACGGCGAACTGGAGAAGCGAGGCATCCCAGCCGTCATCATGGAGCCGCTGTTAGGAGGCCGCTTGGCCCGTGTCACCGATGAGATAGCGGCCAAGCTCAAGCAACGCGACCCCGACCACAGCATAGCAACATGGGCATTCCGCTTCGCCGGCACACCACAGGGAGTGCTGACCGTACTGAGCGGTATGACTTTCATGGAACACCTTGTGGAGAATGTTGCAACCTACTCCCCACTCCACCCCATCAGCGATGATGAACATGAGTTCCTCATGCAGATTGCCGAAGAGATATTCGGTATGAAGACCGTGCCATGCAACGAGTGCCAGTACTGTATGCCCTGTCCCTACGGCGTGAACATACCTGCAATCTTCTCACACTACAACAAGTGCATACGAGATGGCTATATCAAACAAAGCAACCTTGACCCTGCATACCGCACAGCACGACGTGCCTTCCTCATTGGCTACGACCGTGCAGTTCCACGCCTACGTCAGGCAGACCACTGCATAGGTTGCGGACAATGTGCCACCCACTGCCCGCAACAGATAGACATACCCGGCGAGCTTCACCGCATCGACGAGTATGTAGAAGAACTCAAACGTGCAGGCGGACCACTATAGAGTGAAATGTGATAGAATGAAAAGTGAAAAATACTTTCCCATGAACAATCTTAAAGAATATCTTCACACCCACAGTTCTGTGCTGGGTGTGGCTCAATCAGCCAACGGCAAGATACATGAGTTTCACAGCAAGGGCATCATAGACCTCTACACCCTGATAACGGAGCAACCATCCTTCCTGATAGGAGGTATGCTGGCAGATGAAGTTATCGGACGAGGTGCCGCTCTGCTGCTTGTCAAGGCACAAGCCAAGGAGGTATGGGCCGACATGATCAGCGAGCCTGCACTGGAAGTGCTGACAGCTGCTGGCATTCCAGTAAGCTTCGACAAAGCTGTGCCATACATTATCAACCGCACACAAACAGGTATGTGTCCTGTAGAGAAAATCACTCAGCATGTCACCGACCCCGACGAGGCCTACCGTTTAATAGGACAGTTCCTTGCCGAGGTCAACGCACCAAAGGTAGCATAAACCCACATTATAATAATATATGAAAGCATCTCGTTTGCAGCCTTACGTCATTATCGTATGCGCTGCCTTCATAACATCATTAGCCAGCTGCAACCAACAAGCAAGCAATCAAGATGGAGGATTGGCAGACGACAGCCTGCTGCTTGACACCATTGATGTGCCACGACTAATTGACACATTAAGCGTGACCACGGCGAGCATAGCCGGAATTGCATACAACCACGACGTTGCGACCGACAGTATGAACCTATATGGTGTTGAGGTTTCAGCGTCTGTTGACCAATCCCACAGCGTGGCTCTGGACTTAGACCTGGCAGGCAAGGACGAGCGCAGCGTGGCACGACTCATCATCGCGCTCCAACAACGCATCAACCTCATTGCCAATGGCATCATCTACTCCGACGAGTCATCGCTGCTTGGGACATTGCCAAAGGACGATGCTGCTCCGACAGACACCACACGCAGTGCCATCATGATGCAGCTTGTTGACGACCATCTGTTGATAACCATCTACAACGAATGCGACCAAAGCGAGCTGGACTTCCTCATGGAGTGCATCAACGACCCGTCGCTATGGGTAAACGATGATGAGACAGAGGAAGACCTGGATGATGATGAAGAAGTAAGTGACGATGATGATTAAGGTATTACTATGTCGTTGAGCAGGGCGAGCTTGCCGTCATTGATGAGCTTTATTATCAACTCACCAAACAGGGTGTTCTGCCATGCAAACCACTTACGGGTGAAATTAGTGGCGTCGTCCTTGTGAAACGACTCATGCATGAAACCGGTGCCGGCATCGGTAGTCATCAACATCTCCAGACACCTGCGTATCTCGGCATCATCGGTGCTGGTGAAAGCACGCATCATGATACTCATAGGCCAGGGCATGTCGTGTCCTATATGAGGACCACCTATGCCTTCACCAGCTCGGCCACGGAAGAAATAGGGATTGTCCTCGCTCCAAACAAAACGACGCGTGTTCTGATAAATGGGATCATCCAAAGGAACATCGCCAAGATAACCCATAGCCAACAATGACGGCACGTTGGCGTCGTCCATAAGAAGCTGATTGCCGAAGCCATCAACCTCATAGGCATAGATAGGGCCGTACTTAGGATGCTGGTATATGGCATACTGCCGCAAAGCACTCTCCACCTCATCGGCCAAAGCCCGACACTCGTCTGCCAGCTCCCGACCTTGTTGTCCGTTGATACTCGTGAGCATCTCTGCAGCGTGACGTAGCTGGGTGACAGCCATAAAGTTGGAAGGAACAAGGAAAAGGAACGTGGTGGCATCATCGCTGGGGCGGAAGGCCGAAGCAATGAGACCCACAGGCTTCACTGGTGCGCCCCATCCATCATTACTCATGGTATCCAGCTGGCGGGTTGTGCGACGCTCAAAGCGATAAGCACCCTTGCCAGCCTTGCGCTGTTGGTCGCGGAATGTTGCCACAATCCGACCCACGGCCTCCAGCCAGAGGTCACCGAAGATGCTGTCATCACCTGTTTGCCGCCAATACTCGTAGGCCAAGCGCAGGACATAACAGAGAGAATCTACTTCCCACTTGCGTTCATGCAGCTCAGGACGCATGTCTGTGAGATCGGATTGCCAGTCGCCATCAGGCATCGGCACCAAGTTAAAGGCATTGGCGTATGGATCTATATTGATGCACCTCAACTGACGCAGAATGACACCTGCCAACATAAGCTTCAGATGAGGGTCAGCAGCTGCCAGACGCACGTATGGGAACACTTGTGCGCCAGAGTCTCGTAGCCACATAGCATGGATGTCGCCTGTAATTACGAAAGTATCAGGCAAGCCGTCATCACCAGCCTCTGTGTAGTACACTGTAGTGTCCAATGTATTAGGATAGCAGTTGACAAACATCCATGCCAGACGGGCATTTGTCAACTGACTCACCACCTCCTCTATCTGCTTCTCAACAGCCTCAGATGTGAACAGGCGCTCAGACAGGATAGGACGATTGTTGACTCTCAAGGCATCGGAAGGATGCTCAATAAACGACATAGCCATTCCTGTCACTGACAGACAAAGGCTAAGCACAACAGCTGTTAATCTCATGGTACTATAAGTATGGGGTTACAGAGGGCAAAGTTACAGAGTTTTCTTTCACGGCAGATGACTTCCTCACTTTTTGTTTCATTTTTTTCCACGACTTCACACAAAGGCTTATCTTTGCACCCAGATATCCCCATAATAAGACATGAGACAAGCACTTATTTTCACGCTCACACTGTTCAGTAACATAGCTCTCTTCGCACAGCCTCAGACCAGCGGCCCCATCTACTGCGAAGGAACATCGTACAGCCTCGACCTGAACAATATTGTATGGAACACAGACGACATTGAAAACCTCACACAGGGTTATGCCAGAATAAAAGCAGCGGAAGCGAACAAACCTATTGCCAGTTGGATTGACCGCATTTCCAATATGCCAGACTACCTCATGGATTTCTACAACACATATAAGGACGCAACTGCCGAGGTGTTGAGAGGTGGTTCAAACTGGACCTGTGATCCTACAATGGGTGTCTATAATGACAATTACGACAGCTATAGGTATATAGTCCGCACTGTGACAAACACCATAGGATTCTCATTTCCACAGAATGCTGCTAAAGACGTCATTGCCCAGTATGCCAGACAAGCTGCGAGCGATGCTTGTTCACCATACTCAGAAGAGTATAATACATTTATATATTATCTATGCCTGAGTATATGTTACGACTTCCCTGAAGTATTCTGGGTGCGCAATCACTACAACTGGGGAAACCACTACAGCTACTCGTACAACTACTACCCTTCATCCGGCTATGGTAGCCTCACCTATAAATTAGAACTATACTTCGACCTGAAGTCGGATACTTTCGACAGACGCATAGAAGACTTCAGCACACCAGCACAGTTGTCTGCCGCTATAACCGAGTTCAACTCCCGCGTGGAGGAGATTATCAGCGCATGCCCTAAAGACAGCCGCTACTCACAAGTGGTTTACCTCAATGACTGGCTCACCACACACAACTGCTACAATCCCATTTACGGCACTGTGGCCGAAAGCTCGCTGTCAAACATCATTAGGAGTCCACTAAGCGCACTACGCGGTCTGAACGACAAGAATGCCCCCGTGTGTGAAGGCTACGCACGTGCCTTCAAGGTTCTGTGCGACAGAATAGGCATTCCATGTATGCTGGCTACAGGCATGGCAACAAGCTCGCGTTTCAGGAATGGAGAATCGCACATGTGGAACGAGGTAATGATGGAAGACGGTAAGTGGTATGCAGTGGATGTGACATGGAACGACCCTATTATCGTTGGAGGCAACACAAGCAAGGTGTCTGGCTACGAGTGTCACGACTGGCTGCTGCTAGGCAGCAAGGACGTGGTTGGAGACGGTCTCATCTTCGAGGAATCACATCCTAATACCATCACCTGGCAAGGCGCAAAGCAGTACACCAGCCAATGGGACTTCGTATCAGGAAGCCTAATCACCGACTATCATTATAACGTGGCCAATGCTATCGGCGACATTCAGATATCAACCGACAGTCTGCCTGTCCATGTTTATACAATCGATGGTAAATATGTCGGTACATTCAACTCCAAACAAACCTTGAGAAGTAGGGTTAATCCTGGACAGCTTCTCATTGTAAACGGGAAGAAGATGTTGATTCCATGATTACAATAACTCTCACATATAATCAATCAGTTACACCATACCTATTATGAACGGAGAAGTATATATAAGCATCTCGCGAATGGACTTTGCACGTCTCGGCAACGTCAAGCGAATGCTTCGCAAAGACCTTGGAGTACAAGTGAGCATCAACCCCTCAGGCGTGGAACGCGGCACCAAATTTGCAAATGCCGACGAGCGTCAGATATCCCAATGCAGCGCATTCATTCTTGCATTGTCGGCTGAACTGATCAAGTCCGAGTATGCCACTTTCGAGCTGGACATGGCCATCCGTAACAACATCCCATGCCTGATACTAGACATAGACAGCAGCACCCTGCCCGACCCCACTGGACAATATGCAAGCATCAAACATGTTGGGCTGGAGGGACTAAGCGCTGCCATGATGGCTTTGGAATCGGAACCGGCAGTTGCACCCGCAATGCCTGAACCAGAGCCAGTTGCAGAGCCAGAGCCAATTGCGGAACCCGAGCCAGTTGCAGAGCCTGAGCCAATTGCGGAGCCCGAACCGGCTGTTGCACCCGCAATGCCTGAGCCTGAGCCTGTTGCGGAGCCTGAGCCAACCATAACAAAGGAGGATACACCAGATCCTACATATACTTGGAGCGACGAGGATTTGAATACACCAACGGTTGAGCCAGAGCAACCCATATTCACAACCTTTGAGCCAGCTCAACCAGAAATATCCGAACCAGCCTTTGAGTCGAAAGCAGCAGAACCAACTGCATGGCAATCATTCAACCCTGAGCCTGAAGAGGAGAAGAACGTAATCATCACC
This sequence comes from Bacteroidaceae bacterium, assembly GCA_017620295.1. Taxonomy (GTDB): domain Bacteria; phylum Bacteroidota; class Bacteroidia; order Bacteroidales; family Bacteroidaceae; genus Physcousia. The sequence continues at coordinate 7,680 of JAFZQR010000084.1, read as the reverse complement.
TCTGGCATCTCCAATAATGGTAAAGAAAAGATGCTCTTTGATAAACAGCAAACCACATACAAGCCATCAAAGGCAACACAGCGGCACAGCATTGGCAACAACAACAAATTGATATTGTGGATTATCCTGTTTATTGTCTTTGCCCTTCTCATCGGTGGTGGAACATGGGCCTACTTTGAGTTCTTGCAGAAGCCTGACAATGAGGTGAAGAACGATAACGATAACGAAAATACAGAGCAAAGCGATCAGCAGTCAGACAACACCGAAGCTGGCAGCAGCGAGGTTACCGACAACGAAGAACCAGAGGTGGAGGTTGTCGATATCACAACCGTAGAAGAGACTCCTGCACCGCAACAACCTGCGCCTGAGGCACAGCCTGCACCTCAGCCCTCGCGACCCGCCCGCAGCACTACGCCAGCCCGTCAGCGACAGGAACAGCGGATTGAAGACAGCAACAACTCGTCACCTTCACGATCAGGTCGAGGCTACACTCTCACACCTGTTGATGGCGATCCCGCCAACCCAGACAACAACGGCACACAACAACGTCGTCCATACAGGATAGGCAACTAATGTTAAATTTGCTAAACAGGCAACGGTAATATAGACACATCTTGTGCCTATTGGTTAAAAAAGGTATAACTTTGCACGTGCTTGTAAGGTGGATGTAGCAAAACAGGCGTTATTGTATGAACAAAACCCTATGTCATCGTGGTGTCGTTGGCAGCATTGATGGCAAGCATTTGAAGATAAACATTGTGCAGAGTTCAGCATGCGGTGGATGTAAAGCACACGATTTGTGTCACAGTGCTGAGAGCAAAGTGCGACATGTAGATGTATATACCTCGCACCCAGAACTTTACACAATTGGGCAAGAAGTGACACTTGAAGGTACTCATGCCGATGCACGATTAGCAGCTATGGTGGCCTATGGCATACCATTGCTGCTTCTTGTACTGACATTAGCCATAATGCTAGCGCTGACATTCAGCGAGGCTATTTCATCCATTGCCGCATTGGCTGTGGTAGCATTCTACTACACCTTTGTGGCATGTTTTATGCGCGGCTATCTCCAGCGCCGCCTCTCATTCACCTTGAAATAAGTTCAAGCCAAGACCGAAGAAACAAACTCAACAATACAATTTCAAAACGTTATGAATGTAATTCTTATTGCAGTGATTGTGCTGGGCGCGATAGGACTAGTGAGTGCACTGATCCTCTTCATTGCTGCCAAGCGTTTTGCTGTGCAAGAGGACGAGCGCATTGCCAAGGTTCAGGAAGTGCTTCCTGGAGCCAACTGTGGCGGATGCGGTTTCCCCGGTTGCGCTGGTTTCTCCTCAGCCTGCGTCACGGCCGCTGATAAAGGCAGTATTGACGGCATGCTCTGCCCTGTAGGAGGACAGCCTGTGATGGAGAAAATTGCCGCTATCCTCGGACTGGAGGCTACAGCCTCAGCTCCCAAGGTGGCTGTTGTAAGATGCAACGGTACATGTGAGAACCGTCCACGCATAGCTGAGTTCGACGGCGCACAGAGCTGCCGCGTACAGCAGATGTTAGGTTCTGGCGAGACAGCTTGTGCATACGGTTGCCTCGGATGCGGCGACTGTGTGGATGCCTGCCAGTTTGATGCCATCCACATCAATCCCGAGACAGGTCTGCCAGAAGTGGACGAGGAGAAGTGTACAGCCTGCGGCGCATGCGCCAAGGCTTGTCCTCGCAACATCATCGAGATAAGGCTGAAGGGCTTGAAGAACCGCCGAGTGGTGGTGCTGTGCAACAACAAGGACAAGGGAGCCATTGCCAAGAAGGCCTGCTCCGCAGCTTGTATCGCCTGCCAGAAGTGCGTGAAAGTTTGTAAGTTCGAGGCCATCACCGTTGATGCCAATCTGGCTCACATCGATGCAGAGAAGTGCAAGCTATGCCGCAAGTGCGAGGACGAGTGTCCGCAGAACGCTATCCATGCCTTCAACTTCCCTCCAAGGAAGCCCAAGGCTGAAACACCAGCTGCAGAGCAGCCTGCACCTGCTGTAGCACCAGCAGCCCCTGCAACTGCTGCTGCCCCTGCAACTGAAGCCAAATAGTAAATCGTAAATTGTCAAATTGTACATAATGAAGACATTTCACATAGGCGGTGTACATCCCGCCGAGAACAAGCTCTCTGCCGGCAGTCCCATCAAGGATGCCCAGTTGCCCAAGACCGCTGTCTTCTCCATGTTCCAGCATATAGGCGCACCTGCTGTACCAGTTGTGAAGCGTGGTGACAAGGTCAAGGTTGGAACACTGCTGGGTGAGGCTGGCAAGGGTCTGTCTGTTCCCGTATTTTCCAGTGTCAGCGGCACGGTGTCGAAGGTTGATGCCATTGTGGACTCATCTGGCACACGCCGCGCAGCCGTATTCGTTGACGTTGAAGGCGACGAGTGGGAAGAGACCATAGACCGCTCCGACAAGCTAGTGACCATGAAGGACCTGCCCGCCATGAAGGCAGAGGAGGTTGTAGCCAAGATAAAAGCAGCAGGCATTGTGGGTATGGGTGGTGCCACCTTCCCCACAGGCATCAAGCTCATGCCACCTCCAGGCACCAAGGCCGAGGCCGTTATTGTCAACGCCGTTGAGTGTGAGCCATACCTTACAGCCGACCATCGTCTGATGCTTGAGAAGCCCGAACAGATACTTGTTGGCATACAGCTCATCAAGCATGCCGTGAACTGCTCCAAGGCTTATATTGGCATCGAGAACAACAAGCCCGATGCTATCAAGTTGCTCACCGACCTGCTCAAAGAGAAGGCTGCACAGTACCCCGGTATCGAGGTTGTGCCACTGAAGGTCAAGTATCCTCAAGGAGGTGAGAAGCAGCTGATTGATGCTGTCATAGGTCGTCAGGTACCAGCACCCCCAGCCCTCCCCATCAACGTTGGAGCCATTGTTCAGAACGTAGGTACAGTATATGCCATCTATGAGGCTGTCACCAAGAACAAGCCTCTTGTTGACCGCATCATCACTGTGACCGGCAAGAGCGTCAAGCAGCCATCCAACTTCCGTGCCCGTATCGGAACCCCCATGCAGCAGCTCATCGATGAGGCTGGTGGTCTGCCCGAAGACACAGGAAAGATTATCGGTGGCGGCCCAATGATGGGTAAGGCACTCATGAACCTCGAAGTACCTGTCACCAAGGGTTCCAGCGGTCTGCTCATCATGACCCAGCAGGAGAGCCGTCGCGCCGAGGCCAGTCCGTGCATACGCTGCGCCAAGTGCGTGGGAGCCTGCCCGATGGGACTGGAGCCATACCTTCTATCCATGCTCACACGCCACAAGGACTGGGAGACCATCGAGAAGAACGATGTCACCTCGTGCATAGAGTGCGGTTCATGCTCCTTCACCTGTCCCAGCCACCGTCCTCTGCTGGATGATATCCGAGTGGCCAAGCAGACTGTCATGGGCATCATCAAAGCAAGGCATATGGAGAGTATTAAGAAATAAAAGAATATTTATATGAAACCAATAATATCTTTATCACCCCATGTCCACGGAGGCGACACCGTACAGCGCAACATGTACGGTGTGTGCATAGCATTGCTGCCTGCACTGCTTGCATCCATCTATTTCTTCGGACTGGGTTCAGCCGTGGTGATGCTTACATCTGTTGCCGCATGTGTGTTCTTTGAGTGGAGCATCACCAAGTTCATACTGCGCAGCCAGCGTCTGACCATCTGCGACGGCTCTGCCATCCTCACGGGTCTGTTGCTAGGCTTCAACCTGCCTTCCAATCTCCCTCTATGGATTATCATCATCGGAGCCTTCGTTGCTATAGCCATCGGTAAGCTGACCTTTGGCGGACTAGGCACCAACCCCTTCAACCCGGCCCTTGTGGGACGTGTGTTCCTGCTCATCTCATTCCCCGTACAGATGACCTCATGGCCCGTATCAGGCCAGTATGGCTATGTTGATGTTGAGACAGCAGCCACACCGCTGTCCATCATGAAGGAAGCCATCAAGACTGCCGACCCGACAGCTGCCATGAACAAGCTCAGTGAGCTGCCCAGCGCATTGGATATGCTCATAGGTCAGACAGGCGGTTCGCTGGGTGAGGTCAGTGCATTGATGCTGCTGTTGGGATGCTGCTATATGCTCTGTCGCAAGATCATCACCTGGCACATTCCTGTAAGCATCATCGGCACGGTGTTCATTCTTAGCGGTATCATGTACCTATGCGACCCATACCACTACGCCAACCCCATCTACGTCGTGCTAAGTGGTGGTCTGATGCTGGGTGCATGCTTCATGGCAACCGACTATGTCACTTCGCCCATGACTGGCAAGGGACAGATTATATATGGTGTGTCCATTGGTGTGCTCACGGTTCTCATCCGTAACTTCGGAAGCTATCCCGAGGGCATGAGCTTCGCCATCCTCATCATGAACGGTTTCACACCGCTCATCAACACCTATGTCAAACCAAAACGTTTTGGGGAGGTAAAGAAATGAAAAAGCTACAATCCACACTACCCAATATGCTCCTTGTGCTGACGCTTATCGCTGTGGTGGCGGCAGTAGCATTGGCCTATGTGAACAGTATCACCAAGGATCCGATTAAGGAGAACGAAAGAATAGCCCTCGCTGAAGGCATCGACGCTGTGTTGAATGTCAAAGGTGCTGTAGTCGAACAGACCGACACCATCAAGGACGAGAAAGGCAAGGTAGCATCCATCATCTACCATACCGACAATGGTGTTGCTGTTCAGGCTGTTGACCACAAGGCCTTCGGTGGCGACCTGGTTGTGCTGGTGGGCTTTGCCGACGACGGCAGCATCAAGGGTTACACCATTCTTGAGACCCACGAGACCCCGGGCCTCGGCGAGAAAGCCGGCAAGTGGTTCCAGGCCGACGGCAAGGGCAGCATCATAGGCAAGCAGGCAGGCAGCCTGACAGTGAGCAAGGACGGTGGCGACGTGGATGCCATCACCGCCTCCACCATCACCAGCCGTGCGTTCCTGCGTGCTGTCAATGCAGCCTACCAGACATATAGTGAGCAAACAATGGAAGCTATACCTTGTGAATAATAAGAAGACGCAACTATGAACTACTTCAAGATACTTTATAATGGACTGGTCAAGGAGAACCCGACCTTCGTGCTTCTTCTTGGAATGTGTCCTACACTCGGCACCACGTCGAGTGCAGTCAACGGTATGTCTATGGGTCTGGCCACAATGGCTGTGCTTATCGCATCCAACCTGATTATCTCGCTCATCAAGAACCTTGTTCCCGACATGGTTCGCATACCTTCTTATATAGTGGTGATAGCATCCCTGGTGACTCTGCTCCAGATGTTCATGCAGGCATACACGCCCGAGGTGTACAAGGCACTGGGACTGTTCATCCCCCTCATCGTGGTGAACTGCGTCATCCTAGGTCGTGCCGAGGCCTTCGCAGCCAAGCACGGACCTGGTGAGAGCATCTTCGACGGCATCGGTATCGGACTCGGCTTCACCATTGCCCTGACCATGCTGGGAGCCATCCGCGAGCTTCTCGGCACAGGCAGGATCTTCGGTGCAGAGCTGTATAGCGAGACCTATGGCATGCTTGTCTTCGTGCTTGCCCCCGGTGCATTCATCGCTCTGGGCTACCTGATTGCTATCGTGAAGAAAACAATGAAGATCTAATACAAGAGAACTATGGCATACCTATTAATATTCTTCTCTGCGATATTCGTCAACAACATTGTATTGTCGCAGTTCCTTGGCATCTGTCCTTTCCTGGGTGTATCCAAGAAGGTTGACACAGCCATTGGTATGAGTGCTGCAGTAGCATTCGTGCTGACCATAGCCACCATCGTCACCTACCTCATCCAAGGCCTGCTCGAGGCCTTCGACCTCGGCTATCTTCAGACCATAGCTTTCATCCTCGTGATAGCAGCACTGGTGCAGATGGTGGAGATAGTTTTGAAGAAAGTGTCGCCAGCCCTCTATCAGGCCCTTGGCGTGTTCCTGCCTCTGATCACCACCAACTGCTGCATACTCGGTGTTGCAATACTTGTGGCACAGGGCACATACAATTCTCAAGGACTGGAGCCGGACCTGCTCAGCGGTGTTGTCTTCGCTGTCAGCACAGCCATAGGCTTCGGACTGGCACTAATCGTCTTTGCTGGCATCCGCGAGCAGCTGGCTCTGATGCCCATCCCCGAAGCCATGAAGGGCATGCCTATTGCCCTCGTTGTTGCAGGCCTCCTGGCTATGGCATTCATGGGCTTCAGCGGAGTTGACAATGGCCTGGCCGCCGTATTTGGATTATAGCAGCGGAGCTTGCAAAAGCATAAACTATCATAAATCAACAAAAGCTGTGCATCAGCTGAAAACCATTAACCACAGGGGCTGTTTCAGCAACGATTTGCATACCTTTGTGGCAATTGATAAAATCTCAAACATAAATATTGACTATGGCAAAACTGAATTTTGGCGGTGTCATCGAAGAGGTTATGACACGCGAGGAGTTCCCATTGGAGAAGGCACGTGAGGTGCTGAAGAACGAGACCATCGCTGTGCTAGGCTATGGCGTACAGGGTCCTGGACAGGCATGCAACCTGCGCGACAACGGCTTCAACGTCATCGTTGGACAGCGTCAGGGCAAGACCTACGACAAGGCTGTTGCCGACGGCTGGGTACCAGGCGAGACACTCTTCTCTATCGAGGAAGCTGCACAGCGCGGCACCATCGTTTGTTTGCTGCTCTCCGATGCTGCACAGATGCAGCTCTGGCCAACCATCAAGCCTTACCTCACACCAGGCAAGACCCTCTATTTCTCCCACGGCTTCGCCATCACATGGAACGACCGCACAGGTGTTGTTCCACCAAAGGATATCGACGTAATCATGGTAGCCCCCAAGGGCAGCGGCACCAGTCTCCGCACCATGTTCCTCGAGGGACGCGGCCTCAACTCCAGCTACGCCATCTATCAGGATGCCAGCGGCAAGGCACTGGAGAAAGTGCTGGCCTTCGGTATCGGCATTGGCAGCGGCTATCTCTTCGAGACCACCTTCCAGCGCGAGGCTACCAGCGACCTCACAGGTGAGCGCGGCTCACTCATGGGTGCCATCCAGGGTCTGCTCCTGGCTCAGTACGAGGTGCTACGCGAGAACGGCCACACACCATCCGAGGCCTTCAACGAGACCGTTGAGGAACTCACGCAGAGCCTCATGCCTCTGTTCGCACAGAAAGGTATGGACTGGATGTATGCCAACTGCTCTACAACAGCCCAGCGCGGTGCACTCGACTGGATGGGTCCCTTCCACGATGCCATCAAGCCCGTGGTGGAGAAGCTCTACGCCAGCGTCAAGTGCGGCCATGAGGCTCAAATCAGCATAGACAGCAACAGCAAGCCAGGCTACCGCGAGGGTCTGGAGAAGGAGCTGGCTGCTCTCCACGACAGCGAGATGTGGCGCACAGCCGAGACCGTGCGCAAGCTCCGTCCCGAGAACAACTAACAACCAACTTATTCGTTGCAAGTTAAGTCCCAGAGAGGGTGTGCCACATTAGGCACACCCTCTCTCTTGTTCGCCCGACATGGGCATAATCTAACGGGTGCAAGTCCCCAACGCGGCCTGATAGCGGCAAGCGTACAGTCAAAGACAAGGGTGTCCATCGTGAGGTGGAATCTGAAGGAAGTTGGCGACAAAGCACTGGCCTGACG
>JAFZQR010000083.1 GCA_017620295.1 Bacteroidaceae bacterium | reverse complement strand
AGAAGTTAAGGAAGTTATGTGACCTTCGGTCACGGAAGTTCTTCAAGTATGAAGCGACCAAAGGTCGAGCGAAAGGACAATACTTCTGCTATTGGTTATATCAGCCAGCAAATCATTCGTCCTTTAACTTCCCATAACTTCAGCCGTAAAGCGGCATAACTTCCTTTAACTTCCAAGCAAGCGGAGCTTGCGAAAGCCAAGTCAAATGAACAAGGATATTGCAATAGTCATACTAAACTGGAATGGAGCGAAGATGATGCGTCGCTTCCTTCCGTCTGTCATAGCCAACAGTCAGGAGGCTCGTGTGATAATAGCCGACAACGGCTCGGACGATGACTCTCTAGACATGTTGGAGGCAGAGTTCCCCACTGTTGACGTCATAAGGCTCGAACAGAACTACGGTTTTGCAGAAGGCTACAATCAAGCCTTGAAGCAAGTTGAGGCCAAGTACTATCTGCTGCTCAACAGCGATGTTGAGGTGACACAGGGATGGCTACGCCCCATGTTGGATTACATGGAGCAACACCCCGACATAGCCGCATGCCAACCGAAGCTGCTGGCTGAATACGACAGGACACTGTTTGAATACGCAGGTGCGGCTGGCGGCTACATAGACATGCTAGGCTATCCATACTGCAGAGGCCGTCTGTTCAGTACGGTTGAGAAAGACCTTGGACAGTACGACACCATAACCGATATATTTTGGGCCACGGGAGCTGCGCTGTTGATACGTTCAGCCGACTATTGGCAAGTAGGAGGGTTGGACGGACGCTTCTTTGCCCATCAGGAAGAAATCGACCTATGTTGGAGGCTCCGCAGCCGAGGACGCCGGATTGTGTGCATACCACAGTCAGTGGTTTTCCATGTAGGCGGCGGCACCCTGCCAAAGGAGAACCCACACAAGACATTCCTCAATTTCCGCAATAACCTATACCTATTATATAAGAACCTGCCTGACAAGCAACTGAGCCGGGTGATGCGCATACGCCGATGGCTTGATGCACTGGCCGCACTGGTGTTCCTGCTGAAAGGTGAATGGGGCAGCTTCCGTGCCGTACACCGCGCCCGCCGCACCTTCCGCCAGCAACGGCACAATTTCGACGCCGACCGCCAAGCCAATCTTGCCGCCACCACAACAGACATTCCCGAACAGCGTCCACAAAGCCTGCTGTTCAGCTATTACCTGCAAAGACGCAAGACTTTCAGGGAAATGGACAATGGATAATGGACAATGGCACGGAGGATGGAAGCGGGGGTGAGGCTGTTTTCTTATTTTTCTTATGTTTCCTTGCTGTGCATTCTTATTTTATTGTACTTTTGCAATGCAAATAGATTTTGAATGAGATTATCATAAAACGATATACACATGAGATTATTCAGGACTCTGACCATCATCGCCATCACAGCAGCAGGCAGTCTATCATGCGGCAACAACAAAAGTGATGGACAAGCGGCCTCACAAGACAGTGTGCAACAAGGCAACCCAGCCGATGAGATTATAAGGATGACAGCGGTCCGACAAAACGGCACTATTTCGTTCAACGGGCATAGCTACACCTACACCATCACCGGGGAGCCTTGCGATTCTCTCCCGATAATCATCGACGACGATGGCTCACGCTATGCCGACAACCTCTTTACCTTGACCATCAGATGCGACGATGCCCCGTTTGTGGCACGGAGCATAACCAAAGCCGATCTCGCAAAACACCTGACGCCTGAGTTCCAACAGAAAGGTACATTGGACGGTCTCATCTACGACGACAGACAGGATGGCTTGCGTTTCCGCGCTCTGGTAAGCTTTCCAGAGAGCGATGTACACATGCCACTTATCATCAACATCAGCAAAGAGGGACAGGTGAGCTTTGAGCGCGACATCCAAGCCGAACAAGACGAATAAGCAGACATCAGACAAAACACATGAATTTCATCAAGACACCTATTGAAGGCCTGTATATTATTGAGCCACGCATCTTCAACGACAAACGTGGCTACTTCTTTGAAAGTTTCTCGCAGCGTGAGTTCGATGAGAACATACGCCCCATCAAATTCGTGCAGGACAACGAGAGTATGTCAACATACGGAGTGATGCGAGGACTGCACTATCAGCGAATGCCCTACACACAGTCAAAGCTGGTGCGTTGCACAAGAGGCAGAGTTCTGGATGTGGCTGTAGATATACGTCACGGCTCACCCACTTTCGGACAGCATGTAGCTGTGGAGCTGTCGGAAGAGAACAAACGGCAGTTCTTCATTCCACGCGGCTTTGCACACGGCTTCTCCGTTCTCAGCGAAGAAGCCATATTCCAGTATAAATGCGACAACTACTACGCTCCACAGTCGGAAGGAGGCATCAGCCTGCTAGACAACACACTCGGCATTGACTGGCAAATACCATCCGACAGGGCCATTCTCAGCGAGAAAGACCTCGTGCATAAACTACTGGCAGAGACACCACACGATTTCAACTATTCAGACAACTTATACGCATGAAGACAATCATCATCACAGGCGGAGCAGGCTTCATCGGCTCGCACGTGGTACGCCTATTCGTAAACAAATATCCCGACTACCACATCATCAACCTCGACAAGCTCACATACGCCGGCAACCTCGCCAACCTACGCGACATTGAGGACAAGCCCAACTACACATTTGTCAAGGCCGACATCTGCGACTTCGACACCATCCTGTCGCTGATGCAGCAGCACCATGTTGACGGCATCATACACCTCGCAGCTGAGAGCCATGTGGACCGAAGCATCAAAGACCCCTTCACCTTCGCACAGACCAATGTGATGGGTACATTGTCGCTTCTGCAAGCTGCCAAGCTCTACTGGGAGTCACTGCCCGAAGGCTTCGACGGCAAGCGTTTCTATCACATCAGTACCGATGAGGTATATGGCGCATTGGAGATGACTCATCCAGAAGGTATTGAGCCACCATTCACCACCACAGCATCCAGCGGTGAACACCATCTGGCCTACGGTGAGGCGTTCTTCACCGAAGACCTCAAGTACCAACCACACTCACCCTACAGTGCCTCCAAGGCTTCAAGCGACCACTTTGTACGTGCCTTCCACGACACCTACGGACTACCGACGATAGTAACCAACTGCTCTAACAACTACGGTCCATATCAATTCCCAGAGAAGCTGATACCGCTCTTCATCAACAATATCCGTCACCGCGAACCTCTGCCAGTGTATGGCAAAGGAGAGAACGTACGCGACTGGCTCTATGTTGAAGACCATGCACGGGCTATAGACATCATCTTCCACCGTGGCACCATTGCTGAGACATACAATATCGGTGGATTCAACGAATGGAAGAACATTGACATCATCAAGGTACTCATCAAGACTGTTGACCGCTTGTTGGGACGAGAGGAAGGTGAAGACCTCAACCTGATTAAATACGTTACCGACCGTGCCGGCCACGACCTGCGCTACGCAATAGACAGCCGCAAGCTACAGCGCGAGTTGGGTTGGGAGCCATCTCTACAGTTCGAGGAGGGTATAGAGAAGACTGTGCGTTGGTATCTCGAAAACGAAGCCTGGCTTGAGAACGTGACCAGCGGCGACTACAAGAAGTACTACGAGCAAATGTACGCAGGACGATAAAGACCTTATGTATATGAACATATCCAAGACAGGACGAGACATGAGACAGCTCTTCATAGCAACCCTGCTACTATCATGCGCCATACCCGCCACAGCTCAGGACGACGAGGTAGTCAACGACATGACCACACCGCTTCACCTGCTGAAGCCTGCATACAAGATTCCATACGGAGAGCTGACAGCTGATGAGGTGAAGGCTTCGCTGGATCGTGTCTTTGCCTACTGCGACGAACAGACACCACACCGCATCCTCGCAGCCGACGGGTCGGAGGTTACCAATCTGAAGCGTCTGCCAGAAGGAGCTATCGTAGAGCGAGGTGCATTCCGCATTGGCTCCTACGAATGGGGTATCACCTATCAAGCCCTTTTGGATGCAGCTGCTGCCACAGGTGACAATCGCTACAAGGATTACGTGTTACGCCAATTCCGTCTGCTTGCCGATGCAGTGCCAGCATTCCAGCGTCGCGATGCGCAAAAAGAAGAAATTGCCGATGCACAGATGGAGCAGATTATACATCCCCGCGCACTCGATGACTGTGGCACGATGTGTACTGCCATGATGAAGGCCACAGCCATACAACCAGACCTGAACCTTAGTTCCATCATAGATAACTATTTCGACTTTGTCCACAACAAGCAGATGCGTCTGTCGGCTGGTGAGGGCGACAACCTATTTGCACGGAACCGTCCTCAGCACAACACCATCTGGCTGGATGATATGTATATGGGCATCCCCACCCTCGCCTACGCAGGAATCTATGCCCAAAATCCCGCTTACTTCGATGAGGCTGCTACGATGTATAAGAGTTTCGTACGCCGTATGTGGGTTCCAGAGAAGAACATCTACCGTCATGGCTATGTTGAAGGACTGGCACAGGAACCCACCTATCACTGGGCACGCGCCAACGGATGGGCCATACTGACAACTGTTGAACTGCTCGATATGCTGCCAGACAACCATCCCGACCGCGAGTTCATCCTGAACCAGTTACGCCTGCATGTCAATGGCCTCTGCGCATTACAGAGCAGTGAAGGCTTCTGGCATCAGCTACTGGACCGAAACGACAGCTACCTTGAAACTTCAGCTACAGCCATCTACTGCTACTGTATAGCACACGCCATACGTAAGGGCTGGCTTGAAGGCATCACCTACGGAGGCGTAGCACAGCTAGCATGGCATGCTATCAACACTCAGATACTAGACGATGGACGTGTAGCCGGCACATGTGTTGGAACAGGCATGGCCTTCGACCCAGCATTCTACTACTACCGTCCTGTATCGCCAGCTGCTGCTCATGGCTACGGTCCTGTGATCTGGGCTGCTGCAGAGATGTACCAGTTGCTTAACGAATGGCATCCCCGCACCAACGACAGCGGTCTCCACTACTACTCACGGCCACAGACCAACCCCTCACCACTGTTCTATGTGACAGAGGACGGACAGGGTGAAGCGGTGAAATGAGGATTATCCGACTATGAGCCTTACATTTCTTAACCCACACAAGGCTATCGCTATTGGCGTGGTGATAGCTACGAGTGCAACAATATCCGCACAGACACTAACCTTCGACATTCAGAACCCTGGCAACGAGAGCAGGAAGGATGTTCCAGTTGTGCTGGATTTGCATGAGCTGTACAAGGCAGATGCGCCACGACTGACCTCAGTGACAATAACGGATGTCAGCACCAAAGCCGAAATAGCATCGCAGCTGGACGACCTCGACGGCGACCTATGTTTCGATGAGGTGGCATTCACCATCGATGTTCCGGCACAAAGTGCAGTTAGGGTGGAGTGCAAGGCCTCCTATGATGAACCTCAGCGTCAATATACGCCACGTGTCAACGCCTTCATGAAAGTTTGGGACCGCAAGTACCGCTATCCCTACATCAACTCGATAGAGTACAAGGGCTGTAACGAGCCTTTGGCAACTTACGATGCCATCTATGGTCACGGTGCACAGTGGGAAAGCGAGCTAGTAGGCTTCAGAATTTACATAGACCATCGCCAGAGTATTGACCTCTATGGCAAGCCCACTCCACAGCTGGTGCTTGACCAGACAAACTTCTACTCAACACGCGACGACCTTGCAGCTGGACGCGGCGAGGACATACTATTCGTGGGAGCCAGCGTGGGTGCGGGTTCGTTCAGAGGCTACCTCGAAGGACAGCCGACCTATGTAGATAGCGTCAAAGCACGAGGACAGCGGGTGATTGCCGCTGGCCCAGTACGTACAATAGTGGAAGTTACAGACAGAGGCTGGCACTACGGTTCAACAGATATTGAGATGCGTCAGCTCTACACTATGTATGCCGGACATCGCGACGTGCAGGTTGATGTGCAGATGCGCGGACAGGATGCAGAACAGCTGTTTTGCACGGGTGTACAGAAGCTGGAAAGCGACAATACCGGTTTTCTGCAAGAGGACGGTCTTGCAGGCTCATGGGGGCAGAATATACCAGATAAAGCCAACATGGATCTGGTTGAAGGCGTGGGTATGGGTGTTTATGTTCCCGCTCCTTACCTGCACAGCATCAAAGAAGACAGCCTCAACTATCTGACTATCATCAAACCACTGTCAGGTTCCATTCGTTATCACCTGGCCGTGTGCGCTTGGATGGAACAGGCTGGCTTCAAGTCCTCAGAAGAATGGTTCCAATGGCTTCACCGCTGGCAGGACGAGCTTCAGCAGCCTTGCACCGTTGTTCTTCATTGATACAGCTCGCAACATAAACGAGAAAGGAAAGCCCCACGAGTGGAATCGAAACATTCCGCCCGTGGGGTTTTCCTGGACGCTGTTGTCGCTATGTGAATAGCTCGCGGCCTAGCTTAAAAGCTATAAGCGATACCAAGGCTTAGGCCTGTGTGGTTAAAGTCTTTAACAAGTTTGTACTTAGCCTCGAAGATAGCAGCAAACCTGTCGGTGATGTCATACTGATAGCCAGCACCAAACGCAGCACCTATACGGCCCTCATTGCTACCTCCAGTCCAATGCCAATGGTCGAAGAGTACACCTATCACAGGATAAACATACATCTGCTGATAGACACGAATCAGATAGTGGAAGTTCATGTTCAGGTTCCACTCTATCATCTCCTTATTCTCCGTATAATACTCACCACCGAATTCCACGCGGAAGGCATCGGTCGCATGATGCTGGAGTTTCAAGCCCAAGCCCACATTGGAATAATCGCCCAAGCCAGCATTGAAATTCAAGCCTATAGCCCAGTTTCCATCACGAATAGCGTAGTCATACTCGTCATTATATGGCGAATAGTTTCCCGTCAGGCGCTGAGGTGCATCAGCGGTCTGTAATTCAGTTGCTGTTGCCGGGGTGGTGGCACTGCTGGTGTTGTCCACAACTGTTACCTGAGCCATTGTACCGAGGCTCACAAAAGTCAAACATAAAAAGATAAGCTTTCTCATAAACAAATCGATTTTAATGATTGATATGAATAATGATTGGTTCATAGTCCATCGCAAAATTACATATAATGTTTGGTTTCGCGTTAAATAATCATGAAAAATGTAATAAAAGCGTAAGTTACAGATAGAAATAAGTAATTTTGCAACGACTGCAAACCTACAAGCCTGACTAATGAAACGACAGATAGCTTTCAGCACACTAGTATTGTGTGCTGTCATATCCATGGCACAGACATGGATTGATGTCACCAACGAATATATCACCAACCCAAGCTACGAAGACAACAGCTACACTGGGTGGACTATCCGCGCTTCAGCCGGCTCCACTGCCACACGCTGTCAGGCTCAGGAGTTCTGGAACGGTACATGGGACATCTACCAAGTCTTTCCCGTTACTACTGCCGGCCAATACCGTCTGAGCGTGCAAGGCTATTACCGCGTTGGCGACAACAGCGAGTATGCCGTGCAAGCCTACGAGGAGGGTGAGGAAAACATCACATGTCTGCTCTATGCCAACGATGACTCCACACCCATGACCAGCGTCTATGCCAACTACTCCTCCAGCAACATCAACGGCAGTTGGAGATACAACGCAGGTGGAGGTTGGAACGGCTGGGGCAGTAACTACCGCTACTACCCTAACACAATGGAGTCGGGACGGGAGATGTTCGACATGGGCTACTATGCCGACAATAGCGTTACGACCACTGTGGCTGCAGGCGATCAGCTCCGCATAGGGCTCCGCAACGAGACATACAATTCGTCCAACTGGACTCTCTTCACCAACTGGAAGCTCGAATGGTACGGCAAAGAGGTGAAAGCCACAAGCATAAGTCTGAGTAAAGCATCAGCTCAGATGGCCATAGGCGAAACGCTACAACTGACAGCGGCCATCACACCTTCCAACGCTACGTTCAAGACGTTGGCATTCAGCAGCAGCAATGAGATCATAGCTTCAGTAGATAACAGCGGATTGATTACAGCGAAAGCAGAAGGGACAGCCACGATTACTGCACAGATTGCCACAGGCAGCAGCACAGCCAAGGGTACATGCCGCATCACGGTCAAGCGCAACGAGGTACAACCTGGCTCCATTATCATCAACGAGGTACAGCAGGCCAATGTGGATATGTTCGTTGACCCATCATTCAACTACGGAGGCTGGATAGAGTTGTACAATCCGACAACCAGCGTCATCAGCCTTGATGGACTGTATATTACTGACGATCTTGGCAATCCCCAAAAGACAGCCCTCAACGGCCATTTCGGGGTCATACCAGCCAATGGATTTAAGTGCATCTGGTTTGACCATTACTCCAGATGGGCATTATCGATGGTCAATTTCAAGTTAGATGCAGATGGAGGCGCCATATACATAATGAACAAGGATGGCAACGTGATAGCACAACAGACCTATCCAGCTGCTATAAGCCGCACGTCATACGCCCGCACAACAGATGGCGGCGACAACTGGAGCTACACCGACCAGCCGACCCCTGAAGCCTCCAATGCGACATCGGCCTTTGCCTCAACACGCCTGCAAGCCCCAGTCATTGACAGCGATGGTGGACGCTTTACAACGGGCTTTACAACCCACGTTACCATACCAGCAGGAGCCACACTGCGCTACACCACAGACGGTTCAACACCAACACTAACCAATGGCTCAACCAGTGTCAACGGCACATTCGAGATCAGAGGCACCACCATTCTGCGACTACGACTGTTCCGCAACGGTTACCTTTCAAGCCCTGTCGTGACACGTACATATATATATAATGATAAGGACTACACTCTGCCTGTGATATCACTAGTATCGGACAACGCCAACCTCTATGGCAACGAACTGGGCATATTCGTGCAAGGCTCTGGTAATGGACGACCTGGCAACGGACAGGATGCAAGCTGCAACTGGAACATGGATTGGGACAGACCTGCAAACATTGAGTTCTTTACCGAAGACGG
The DNA here is from genome assembly GCA_017620295.1 of Bacteroidaceae bacterium. Taxonomy (GTDB): domain Bacteria; phylum Bacteroidota; class Bacteroidia; order Bacteroidales; family Bacteroidaceae; genus Physcousia. Next base: position 34,452 of record JAFZQR010000083.1, on the reverse strand, counting down.
CAACGCGGCATTCAACCAAGAAGCCACAATAGAAGCTGCAGGAGGATGGAGCCGGGCATGGGAACCGCACTCATTCAACATCAAAGCTAACAAAGTATATGAGGGACAAAACCGATTCGACTACCAATTCTTTGATGAAAAGCCCTTCCTACGCCACAAAGCCCTGAAAGTGCGTAATGGCGGAAACGACAACAACAACCGCATAAAGGATGCTGCCATACAGCAGGTGGTGCTGACATCCGGCCTCTATGTTGACGGACAGTGCTACAAGCCTGTGCATGTGTTCCACAACGGCAAATATATCGGCGTCCTAAACCTACGCGAACCGAATAACAAACACTTCGCATTTTCCAACTATGGTCTCGACGACGACTACCTTGATCAATTCAAGATGAGTCCTGATAGCGGCTATGTACAGCAGTCGGGGACTAAAGACAGCTGGAACCAACTGCTTACGTTATCGCAATCGGCATCTGACCCTGTGACCTACAACGAGATACGCAAGATGCTTGACATCGAAGAATATATCAACTACTGTTCAGTAGAGTTCTATATTGGAGGCACTGACTGGCCACAGAACAACATAAAGGGTTTCCGTTCACAAGATGGAGGCCAGTTCCACTTCGTTCTATTCGACACCGATGGAGCATTCTCCACGAACTCGCCATTCACGACATTTGCCAACAAACAGTCCTACGACTTTGACCGGCTGCGAGGAGCCGACATCATAGCTGAGTACGGCAACAATATCCGGGGAGAAATAGAATTCGTAACACTCTTCCTGAACCTATTGCAGAACACGGAATTCAAAAAACAGTTTGCCGACCAATTCTGCATCGTAGCCGGCTCCGTCTTTGAACCCACTCGAGCAGCTGCCATCATCGACCAAATGCTGGCTCACGTTAATCCTGCAATGGCTCTTGAAGGACGCTCCGCCACTTCAACAGCCAGCAGCGTGAAGAACAGCCTAAGTGCATACAGACAATCCAACATGGTGTCGTCTATGGCATCGTATCTGGGATTGACATCCGAAATCAATCTAAACCTATCATCTGACCTGTCATTAGCCACCTTACACATCAATGAGCTACCCGTCCCAACAGGTTACTTCGCAGGAAAAGCATACACTCCATTGACCGTACAGGCTATGGCTCCAGCGGGCTATCGCTTTGCGGGCTGGAAGTCAAATCTTGCAACAATCAATACGACCCTCATTGACAAGGGAGACTCATGGGACTACTACGATCAAGGATCACTCGACAACACCGACTGGAAGGCTTTGTCCTACGACGGTAACTGGCCCACGGGAAATGCTCCGCTAGGCTACTTCACCTCCGACAGCCAGAACGAGCGCGGCTACCAGACATTCCTAGACTATGGTTCATCAGCCAGCAATAAGTACCCAACATATTACTTCCGCAAGAGCATCAAACTTTCATCTGCACCGAAAAACGACGCCTCCGTCATCCTCGATTTTGTTGCCGACGACGGTTTCGTTATCTACGTGAACGGTACAGAGGCAGGACGCTACCTAATGAGCAATACCACAACACCGAGCTTCAACAGCTTTGCCGACACCTATGCTCATAGCAATCCAGACAGCGGGTCATTGACACTTGATGCCAAGCTGTTCAAGAAAGGAATAAACATAATAGCCGTTGAACTGCACAACAACGAAGGCAAGTCAACCGACATCTATTGGGATGCAGCCCTCACCATCAGCCAGGCAGCCGGTTCCGACTTTGTCTCCACCAGCGAGACCTACACCATACCTTCAGGTCTCAATAGCATCACACTTGTTGCAAGCTATGAGCCTCTTTCCAACGAAGAAATGGCACAGACCGATGCATATCCCGTAAAAATCAATGAGGTGAGTGCTGCAAACGATATCTTTGTCAATGAGCAGTTCAAGAAGAGCGACTGGATAGAACTATACAACACCACTGATCAGGCCATTGACATCGCAGGTATGTACCTGTCCGACAATCTGTCAAAGCCCAACAAATACCAAATACCAACCAGCGATGGTACTGTCAACACCATCATCCCAGCCCACGGTTTCCTAGTAGTATGGGCTGACAAACTAGAAAGCAATGGACAGATACACACTGGATTTAAGCTAGATGCCGACAGTGGAAGCGTGATACTGCTAGCAGCCGACGAGAGCTGGAGCGACACCCTGACCTACTGCAAGCACAACGGTCACCAGACTGTAGGGCTTTACCCCGATGGCGGTTCTACCATCTATGTTATGGACAAGCCAACCATTGGAAGCCATAACACACTGAGCTGTTCTGCCACACTCTGGAACGAACCTAAGATTGACAGCACCCTAACTGCTATAGATAACATTTCAAGCAAGCCACATGCTGGCATAATGCTTGCATACGCATATCATCAAGTGACACTTCATGGCGCAGAGGTCGCACAACTAGAAGTAATCTCCGCCGGTGGACAACTCATAGCCACCTCCACCATCACCAACAAGACACCATTCACACTACCCAATCTGCCAACTGGCACATATCTGATAAGTGCAACGACCGAAGGTAAGAAATACACTATTAAAGTACACCTATAAAAATATTTTCATCAAACACCCCCTCTATTCTTGCTCATATCAAATATGATACCTATCTTTGCCACGCAATTCATCTTTCGATAATTGTGTCATGTAAATGGCAAACTCTATAAAAAAACCTAATATGAGAGTTTGAGAGCATGATATTGATTAAGAAAGAAGGGGGTTGCTATGTTAAAAACGTTAAAATCACATAAAACAATCATACAAACGCCTTATCTTTGTGCAAATCTATGGTAGCTATACGTAATAGATTAAGCAAAGATGAAGGATAATTCTGAGCGCAGAATGAAAAGATACACACTAACAATATGTAGCCTGATATTCTTTGCGCTCCTGTCTGCAGCTCAAGTGGAGCCTTCCACAGCAGCAATTAAAGCAATCCTCGCAGAAGAAGGATTTGAAGAAATACGTGCCAAAGTGTCCAACGACACTGTATTCCTCTCCATAGAGGACATAGCACATAGAGGCACATTTAGAGGAGCTGCAACAGCGATACAAAAGATAGCAGCAGCACAAGACGAACTAAACCAGTTCGAAATAGTGCTGACCGACTATAAAACACCACAGCTCATTGTCCACGCCTCCAAGCGTGAAGGTTCATGGGACGTGAGCGTTGACCGACAGTTCAAACAGACCTGCAAGCTGCTACAAGAGCAAACTGTTAGTGCAAAGGCAACGGGAAAGATTGATATCACTCTGTTTCCAATGATCAGTTTGATAAACAATCATCTTGACCACCTATTTGACTACAGTGTGAGACTAGCGCCAGCAATTGCCATGACACTGTGGCAAGGAGCAAGAGTAACGGTACAACCGATATTTCCACTCCACTACCGACTACAGTCCTACGACAGCAAGCAGTACATCCAACCTGGCAACATCAACATCAGTCAGCAGTGGCTTTCAACCAAACACTGGCACATCAGCTCAGCACTGGGGTTCTTTCATCCTGAACGAATGGGCATTCAGACTAAGGTGACATGGCATGCGATGCGAAGTCTGGATTTCTCAGTTGATGCCGGATATACAGGATTAGCCAACTACGACGAGAAAGAGGGTTTTGGAGTCAACGCTTGGAACCGTTTCAACTACATGGCAAAAGCCGAATACTATGAACCAATAACGCAGCTGCAAGTGGCTGTAAGCGGTGGAAGGTTCTTGTTCGGTGACTATGGTGGAAGATTTGACATCACCCGTCACCTCGGAGAATATGCTATCGGAGCATACGCAATACTCACAGGAGGAGAACACAATGCAGGTTTCCATTTCGCAATTCCATTTGGAGGTAAACGACAAAAGCGTAGCGGAATAGTCAGGGTAAGACTACCAGAGTACTATAGCATGGAATACTCAATGCAGGCCTACTACAAGTATTGGATGGAACGCATGGGAGAAACCTACGTTACACAACCAGACGCAAACAGATCCGCCCACTATTGGGAACCCGACTATGTTCAACACTATGTTGACAAGATGCTGAACGAAGGCTTTCAATAGCAACAATAGACAGATTTTCAATCTAGATAAAAAAGAAAATAAATAAATTATTAACCATTTCAACAAACATTCAGAAACATGAAAAAGTTATTCTTGTTCGCTGCAATTCTTGGTACTTGCGTTTTCACATCCTGCAAGGACAGTGACGAAATTGCAGTACCTGTCGCACAAGCAGACAACACAGCTGCTGAGGCTGCTGTTGACAAGGCCGCACAGGAGCAGGCTGCATCAGATGCTGCTAAGGATGCTGCTGAGACCGCTGTTGTACCTACAACACCTGGTTCATCAGAGACCGCAACAGTTACCGGAACAACCACTACAACCAATGCAGATGGTACTACTACAACTACTGGTACAGCCACAACTACTGCTGGTGACACCTACACCGTTACAACAACTTCAAAAACTGAAGAGAAGCCTGTCGTCGATACAGCAACTGGTGAGACCGTAACAGCAACTGTTGTAACATCTGAGCAGACTGTCGTTGATGATGCAACTGGTACAACTGTTGCTACAACAACCACAACCTCTACTGTAAAGACAGGCGGCAACCGCGGTGGGCGCGATGGTCGTACAGCTACAACTGAGACTACAACCGTAACTAAGGATGCTGATGGCAATGTTGTAAGTGAAGCTACAACTACCACTGAGGTTGAGTACCACTACACATACAATGTTGATGGTAAGACCTACGAGAACCTCGAAGACGTACAGACAGCACTCCGTAACCACAGACCAGGTCAAGTAACCGTTATTGTTATCCTGTTCAAGACTACTACAACATTTGTAAACGGACAGCAGACCGGTAAAGAGACTGAGAAGTCTCAAGAAGTTACAACTGTTGTTGTCGTAACATCAGGTTACACAGATGCAGTTATCGTAGTGCCTGTTGACTTGAGTGGTGCTACAGAAGACACCAATGTGTCATTCGACAAGAACACTCACTCTGGTGGTGCTGCAATCTAATACGACAGACCTATTAGGAAATAATATCTATGCAGCTGCAATCGATGAGATTGCAGCTGTATTTTTTACCATACCACACACATAAAGTAATCGCTCTATTACAGGTGCATAGCTGTAATAGAGCGATTGCTAACTATGTTATCTATTATCAGTGAAACCCTTTCCATGCACCAGTGGTTGGTGCAGGAGCTACAACATGTATTGGGAGGTGCGAAACTGGATGCTCAAAGCTGACACTACGGGCATGGAGACAGATGCTGCCGTCAGGATTACTACGAGGCGAGCCATATTTGAGGTCGCCACGAATGGGACAACCTATAGCAGCCAGCTGACAACGTATCTGATGATGACGGCCTGTGTGGAGGTGTACCTCTAGCAGATGATAGCGGTCGCTGTGGGCAATAACTTTATAATCCAGCACAGCCCGCTTGCTGTCGGGACGCTCCACATTGTAGGCATACGACTTATTATTCTGCTCACGTCGCTGAAGATAATGAGTAAGGGTAGCTTCTGGCTGAGATGGCATATTTTGCACTACAGCCCAATAAGTCTTTTGGACACATCCTGTACGGAACATTTCATTTAGACGTGTCAGAGCCTTGCTGGTGCGGGCAAAAACAACCACCCCACTAACAGGACGGTCAAGTCTATGAACAACGCCAAGGAAAACATCACCTGGTTTGTGATATTTCTCCTTGATGTAAGACTTGACAGTATCCGATAGTGGGATGTCACCAGTCTTGTCGCCCTGAACAATCTCTCCAGCAGCCTTGGCGACAATGATAATATGGTTATCTTCGTAGAGTACCGTCATTTACATGTTCATGCCACCATCAATCTGGATGACCTGACCGCTGACGTATGAACTGAGATCAGAAGCGAGGAACAGAGCCACATCTGCCACATCCTCTGGCTTACCACCACGACGAAGAGGAATCTTCTTCATCCACTCTGTGCGGACGGTCTCTGGCAAAGCATGTGTCATAGCTGTCTCTATAAAGCCAGGGGCAATAGCGTTTGCTCGAATACCCTTTGGTCCCATCTCCTGAGCTATTGACTTAGCAAGTGCTATCATACCAGCTTTGGATGCAGCATAGTTAGCCTGTCCTGCATTGCCATGCACGCCAACCACGCTAGCCATATTGATAATACTACCTCCACGCTGACGCATCATGATTGGTACAACAGCATGGATGAAGTTGAATGCCGATTTCAGATTAACACCAATGACAGCATCCCACTGCTGTTCTGTCATTCTCAACATCAGTCCGTCCTTGGTGATACCTGCATTGTTTACTAAAATATCAATGCTTCCAAAGTCTTCCTTAACACGCTTCACGACGTTCTCTGTCTGCGTGAAATCAGCAGCATTGCTGGCATAGGCTTCTACCTTAACGCCATAAGTTGCAATCTCAGCCTTTGTAGCCTCACCGTTCTCGTCAATTACAAGATCTGTGAAAGCAATGTTTGCACCCTCAGATGCATACTTAAGGGCAATGGCCTTGCCAATGCCGCGTGCGGCTCCTGTGATGAGAGCTGTCTTTCCTTCTAATAATCCCATTGTTATATGAAATGATGATTTGTGATGTCTGAATATAAATGGTTAAACAATTTCATTGCGAAAACTTGATGTTTCTTTTCTCAGAGCCTTATATATAAGCTTACGGACAATAGGACGACTAATGTTAATGTCCAGCCCTTTGCCGACACGACCATATATATATGGTACTTCCAGACCACGAGCACACCCATGAATAATATCTGTGGTGAGAGCCACGTCATCCACATCGAAGAGTCCCATTTCGATACCACGTTCTATCTCCTTGGCGAAGATATCCAGTTCGATGCGATCATACTTCTTGCGCACACTCTCAACCTGCCATATATTGCGGAAGAACTCAGCTCGCAGGTTACCATTGCGTGTCACAGCCTCCTTAATAAGACTCAAATGAGCAAAAATCAACTCCACAAGCTTATCTATTGGCGGCAACTCCTTGCGAGCCACAGCCAAAAATGTGGAACTGATACGCATCAGCTCACCATCAATAACAGCGGAATAAACAGCTTCCTTGCTCTTGAAATAGGTGTACAGCGTGCGACGTCCCTTACCCGAGGCTTCAGCAATATCATTCATTGTAGTACTTTCGAAGCCCTGTTTGGCAAATAGTCCACGTGCAACATCTATAAGCAACTGCCTTGTCTTTACCTGTGCCATCGCTTGCCTGTTGTTTTGATGTGTGCTATTTCTGCTTGACGCAAAATTAGTACCTTTACACGGATTGACCAAGAAAAAGCCGCACACATTTTGCGCACGTGTGCAAAACTGAGGGCTTCTGACAAGTTTTTTGCGCATATACTTGCGAATGTCGGGTAAACACCTTACCTTTGCAGCCACAAAACAAAAGCATATCGCGGAGTGGAGCAGTTGGTAGCTCGCCAGGCTCATAACCTGGAGGTCGCCCGTTCGAGTCGGACCTCCGCAACTATAAGCAAGCAGAGTAACATTTACAATGTTGCTCTGTTTTAGTTTAGAAACGTTATCAAACCCATATACACGACATTGAAATGGAGATTTACCCAAAACAAATAACGGACGCACTAGCAACAGTGCGCTATCCCGGCACAGGAAAGAATATTGTGGAGGCAGGTATGGTGCGAGATGATTTGCGAATAGCAGGAATGCACGTGTCCTTCTCCCTTATGTTTGACCGTCCAACCGACCCATTTGCCAAATCACTTGTCAAAGCCGCAGAGGCAGCCATTCACGCCTTTGTCTGCAAAGAACTGACTGTAGAAATCAAAGCGGTGATGCCAGAGACAGAGCAGAAGCCGAAAGCCAGTGTTGAGTACGGACACCTTGGCAATATCATTGCCGTGTCAAGCGGCAAGGGAGGTGTAGGTAAAAGCACAGTGGCTGTGAACCTAGCCCTTGGTCTGGCACGACTAGGCTATCGCGTTGGGTTGCTGGATTGTGACATTTTCGGTCCATCGATACCCAAAATGATGCAAATAGAGGATGCACGCCCCTACTCAGAGTCTGTGGATGGCAAAGACATGATAGTGCCTGTGGAGCAGTATGGGATCAAGATGCTATCCATAGGATTCTTTGTACGGCCTGACCAAGCTACAATCTGGCGTGGTGGTATGGCCAGCAATGCCTTAAAACAGCTTATTGGTGAGACCGCATGGGGAGAGTTGGACTATTTCATCCTCGACACCCCTCCAGGTACATCTGACATCCACCTGACACTAGTGCAGACACTCCCCATCACGGGTGCAATCATTGTATCGACCCCGCAACAGGTGGCCTTGGCAGATGCCCGCAAGGGAATTGACATGTACACCAACGACAAAGTCAACGTTCCAATACTAGGGCTTGTAGAGAACATGTCATGGTTCACCCCTGCTGAGCTGCCCAACAACCGCTACTACCTGTTCGGTCGTGAAGGTGTGAAGCAGCTGGCCGAGCAGATGCAAGTGCCTCTGTTGGCTCAGCTCCCCATAGTGCAGAGCATCTGCGAGAGCGGAGACAGCGGTGAGCCAGCTGTACTTCATCCTGAGCAACCCACAGGCCAAGCCTACCTTCAAATGGCAGCACGTGTGGTCACTCAGTGCGACCGCCGCAATGCAGAGTTGGCACCAACCAAAATTGTCCAGACACACTGATACAAGCAACATAGCCAATTATGAACCCATATACATATCTTTTCAAACCCAACCTACAGGAACTTGTATGGGGAGGCACACGACTCAAGCCTCTGAAGGGCATTACAGCTGATAGCCAGCCTATAGGCGAAAGCTGGGAGATTAGCGGAATACCAACCAAGGAAAGCATCATCAGCAATGGTCCAGAGTCGGGACGCAAGCTTGCCGACGTGCTGGCAGAACATAGCGAAGCTATCCTTGGGAAACATATATATAAGGAATATGGAGCGGAGTTTCCCCTGCTGGTTAAGGTCATAGACGCAGCCAACAACCTCTCTATCCAAGTTCACCCCGATGAGAAGCTGGCACAGCAACGCTGCGGCAAGCATGGCAAGTCGGAGATGTGGTACGTGATGCAAGCCGAACCGGGTGCTAAACTTATGGCGGGCTTCAGCAAAGAAATCACACCTGAGGAGTATGAACAGCACGTGGCCGATGGAAGCATTGTTGACTACATAGCACATCATGAAGTAAAGGCTGGTGATGTGTTCTTCATCCCCGCAGGCCGTGTGCATTCGCTCTGCGGCGGCGTAATGGTATGCGAGATACAACAAAGCAGCGACATTACCTACCGTCTCTTCGACTACAATCGTCCAGGGCTGGACGGCAAGCCGCGCCAACTGCACACCGCAGAGGCACGTGAGGCACTCGACTTCCACGTATATCCATCCTACCGAACCGACTACACCTTACCCTCCAATGGCGCAGTGTGTGTAACCGACTGTCCCTACTTCACCGTCAACCTCCTTGTCACTTCATCGTCACTGCACCGCAATCTCATTGAAAAGGACAGTTTTGTGACTCTGACATGCCTTGAAGGCAGTTGCAGGATAATAATGCACAATGACGACAGTATGCAACTCAAGGTCGGGCAGTCGTGCCTTATTCCAGCTGTCGAGGCAGATTACACTATTGAAACCGACACTACAGCAAAGCTTTTGGAATCGTGGGCTAAGTAGCGACAATAGCCTAAATTCAAAACGGGGTGTGCCATATTGAGTGGCACACCCCGTTTTGAATTTATACTTGTTTGAGGCTTTTACACAAGCAATGCGCCTACAAGTGCTAGAATAGCGTAGAACTCTGGGAATGCAGCATAGATGAGGGTCTGAGTCATCACGTCATGTCCATGTGCTACACCCTGAATACCAGCGGCGCAAACCTTGCCCTGACGGATGGCAGAGAAGAGACAGCCGAGACCCACGAAGGTTCCTACACCGAACACGAGAGCACCAGCCTCAGCCACACGTCCCATGAGAACGAAGAAGGCCACGAAGCCATAGATACCCTGTGTTGCAGGCAGACCTGTAAGAATCATATAGGTGCTGGCCTTGCCAGGGTTGATTTTCAGTCCGCCTTCAGCGGCCTGACCTGCGATGCTAGTACCGAAAGAGCTACCAATACCTGCAAGGATGAGCACCATGCCCAATCCGAGGTATCCTAAAAGAAGATTAATGTCCATTGTGATAATAATGTTTTAATGGTTATATTTGTTGATTTTTATTTCTGATGTTGGTTGAGACTATGTTTATCACTCGTTGACCTCTACCACATGCAAGGGATCGTAGGCAGTGCCGCTACCCTCATAGTTGGAGTTCTTGAAATACTCCACGAAGTTCAGACGCAGGGGATGCACAAAAGCACCTAGGCAGCTCATTGCTATGTTCAGTGTATGCCCGAACACCAAGATGGCAATACATGGTACCCATCCCAACAAGGAGTCGCCTTTAGTCATGAAGGCCAGTGTATTGAACACTCCACCCAGCATACCACCAGCCAGGCCAAGGGCGTAGATACGCACGTAGGACAGCACGTCACCCATTAAGCCGGAAGCCATACCGTAAGTGTCCCACAGGCCAGCACCTATGTTTATCAGAGGATTACGTTTCAGGTCGTTGAGTAGGAAGATGCCCACGGCTGCTACGCCTCCTATGACATAGAACATAGTTGCAGTCATATCAGCTGAAATAACCTCCAATGCGCCAAGACCTCCTGCACAGATAAATCCGACAATCAGCAGCAGCCACGACCATGCTGTGATGCTCTGCTTGAAGCCAAACTGCACTGTACTCTTGATAGCCTTGACGGTCATAGCTATCACCAGGTGAATCACACCTATTACAAGTGCCAGGAGCATAGTCTTATCGTAGATAGTGTCGCCAGCCTTGCCAGTAATCATCAGAGCCTTTACACTCTCTGGCAGTTCAGTATCTACAAGCTGTACGCCGAAGAAGGTACCGAACACAGCCCCCAGAACCGTTGTAGCTATACCCAAGGTTATGACAAGATTCATCATGCCCTTCATACTTGGTCCCAGCTTTGACTTGAGCATAAAGCCAAGTAATACCAATACCAAGCCATAACCGGCATCCCCTATACAGTAGGAGAAGAACAGCGTGAAGAAGGGTGCCACTATAGGAGTCGGATCGAACTCCTTATAATCAGGCATACCGTACATCTCTGTCAGCACCTCATACATACGGGTGAACCAGTTGTTGCGCAGCAAGATAGGCACATTGTCAGTCTTCACAGGATTGCGCATCTCATAGCAAACACCGCTCTGCTGGAGGAATGCCAGCACCTCATCAGCTTTCTGAATAGGAGTCCAGCCCTCCAGTATCATGACAGTATCATCAGCCACTGACGCTGTGTCCAGACGAGCCTTATCAAATTGAACCTGAGTACGCAGCTGTGCGTTGTAGGCTTTGATGTCTTGCAAATGATCATTAGCCAATGCTTTCAGCTGTGTGTTACACTTCTTAAGTTCCGCACGTGCCTGTTCGATGGCTTCGCGACATGGTGAGACTGTCATAGTCGGCATCTCCACACGTGTGGCTCCATCCAATGTAGTAACAAAGCCGTCGGGTGCTATCACAACGAAGTAAGCCGTACCTTTTAATTCCTGAATGAGGAACGTGTAGCGTCCATCAGCATTCCACGCTGCCTCATACTTCTGATACGCCTTGGAAGTGGTAGTGAAGAACGTCATCTCCAACCCTGTAGCCTTGTTGAAACCTGATATAGTAGCAGGATTGAAGTCGCCCCACGGCTCAACCTGCACTAGTAGAGCTGCAAGACGTGCCTCCTCAGCCTCCAAATCCTTACGACGAGCCTGCAACTGCTCATACTGAGCCATTGCCTCCTGACCAGCGGACGCCTGTCCGCCGGCAACATCGGCAGCCATAGCTACAGATGCAAGACTATCGATAGCAGCCTGCACGTCGCTGATGCGCTTCAACTCCGCCTGCAGTGATGAGTCGGGATTGACACTACCCTGCTGAGAGGGTTGCACATGCACAACACCCAGACGTTGCAGCTCAGCTAGAAAAGCCTCATACTCGCGATGATAAACCAGCGCGGTGATTTTCTTCATCTTGGTTATCATGCCACATCCTCCTTCCTCTTTTCCTGAAGAGACTTCAGTATCTTTTGTGATGACTTGGAGAGGTTCTCCTCATCTTCCATGAAGCGTTTAATCTTACGAACAGCCTCCTGGAAGCCTGGTATCTGAACTTTCTCGAATAGGTTGACCTTCTGAGTAGTCTTGCGACGAGCATGTTCGAGCAATTCCTGTTTGGCCACAGCGAACTCTCGTTCTACTGCGGTCTTTGCCAAACCATGCAACAACTTGATGCCATCGAAGTACCACTTAGGTGCACTGAAGATGCCAAAAGGTTTAGCCTCTAACTGAATATTGGTGAGTATAGGCACACGTACACCTGCAATCTTCTTGACAGCCAGCTCCACATCCTTCAGTTCCACCAGCGATGCGTCGAACTCCCCCCAGAGGGCGTACATCGACTCATAGCCTGCAATCTGCTCCTGCAACTTTGCTTCGAGTGTGGCAACCTCTTCCTTGCATCGCTTCACCTCCAGTCGCAGAGCCGTCTCCTTGCTCTTGATAATGGGCAAGGTGCGCTGACGCATCTTCAACTGCTTCTCAATCTGCTGAAGCGATGTCTTATTGTATTGAAACTTAATAGCCATAATATAAGCCTCATCCCCAACCCCTCTCCTGGAGAGGTGCGTTCTTATTGAGGATTAAGGGCTTCCATATTAAGGGGTTTAACAATCATTATTTGGTAAATACGTCCCCCTCCAATCGGAGAGGGGACAGGGATGAGGCTTATTTCCAGTAAATATCGGTGAATTCCTTCTTGATGTTGACCTCCTCGAGCTTGAAATACTTGCGGAAGAGCTTCCATGTTACGTCAAGCATCTCGGTTGTATCGACATTAACGTCAATAGCGAGGATGGCTGTGGCGTAGTCCTTGGCAAAGTCGAGACAGCGATTGTCGTAGTCGGTGAGGTCGAAACCGTTCTCCAGCTTTGTCTTGGCGTTGGCTGCATCTGAATAGAGTCGGATTGCGGCATTCATCACCTGCGAGTGATCCTTGCGGGTCTTCTTCCCTGCAACAAGCTGCTTCAGACGCGACAACGAGCGGAACGGATCAACGATAACCTTACCAACATCAGAGTCACGACGCAGATATAGCTGACCCTCAGTGATGTAACCCGTATTGTCAGGTACGGCGTGAGTGATGTCGCCACCGGAGAGGGTTGTCACAGCAATGATTGTGATAGAGCCGCCTCCTGCTTCCTCCGGGAACTGCACAGCCTTCTCGTATATCTTAGCCAAGTCGGAGTAGAGGGAGCCAGGCATGGAGTCCTTGGAAGGAATCTGATCCATACGGTTTGACACAATAGCCAACGAGTCGGCATAGGATGTCATATCGGTGAGCAGCACCAGCACGGTCTCATGCTTCTCCACAGCGAAGTACTCGGCAGCTGTCAAAGCCATGTCTGGTATGAGCAGACGCTCCACAGCGGGGTCTTCGGTGGTGTTCATGAACGAGATGATGCGGTCGAGCGCACCAGCGTTGCTGAATGTGTTGCGGAAGAAGTAATAGTCATCATTGGTCATACCCATACCGCCCAGGATAATCTTATCCACCTTAGCTCGCAGGGCCACCATAGCCATCACCTCATTGAAGGGCTGGTCGGGGTCGGCAAAGAAAGGTATCTTCTGTCCCGACACCAGAGTGTTGTTAAGGTCGATACCGGCTATACCCGTAGCAATGAGTTCACTGGGCTGCTTGCGGCGCACCGGGTTCACCGAGGGACCGCCAATCTCCACGTCCTTGCCCTCAATGGCAGGGCCGCCGTCGATAGGCTGTCCATAGGCGTTGAAGAAACGTCCTGCCAGCTGGTCGCTGACCTTGAGTGTCGGAGCCTTTCCGAGGAATACGACCTCAGCATTTGTGGGTATGCCGCCAGTTCCTTCAAACACCTGCAAGGTGATGTCGTCACCCATAATCTTAACCACCTGGGCAAGCTTGCCGTCAATGGTTGCCAGCTCGTCATAGCCCACTCCTGTTGCTTTGAGCGAACATGTGGCCTTTGTGATCTGGCTTATCTTTGTATATATCTTTTGGAATGCTTGTGCCATCTCTTTTATTTAAAGATTGAAAGATTTATGATTTATTGATTTTGTATGTGATCTGAGGATTTAGTGATGAATATAAAATCTTTTTATCCTTAAATTACTTGATAAACTCCTTTATCTGCTTCTTGTAGTCTTCATACTGCTCACTCTGGTACTGCGAATAGTTCCATTGTTTGCAGAGGTTGATGAGCTTACGGAAGAAGTCGGTTGCCTCCAGGAAGGTGTCGAACTGGAACTCATGCTGGCAGATTTCTGTCACCATATTGAGGATTTCCTCTTGGCGTGCGAGCGGAGTCACAGCGTCCACCTCATCGAAGGCATCCTGCTGGAGGATGACGTAGTCGATTATTTCTGACTTCCAGAAAGTGATGTGGTAATCCACTGGCACACCATCGTCACCCAAGATGTTGATTTGCTCAGCAATCTCCTTACCGCGCTGCATTCGAGTCTTCAGGTCAAGCACCTTTGGAATCCATGTGTCGTTGATGTGTCCCTTGATATACTCTGCAAACTCCGGATACTCCAGATACTTCGAGTAGGAGTCTATTGGGTTTACCGCAGGATAGCGTTTCTTGTCAGCACGATCCTGTTCAAGTCCGTAGAAGCAACGAGCCACCTTCTTGGTACTCTCCGTGACTGGCTCCTTAAGGTTACCACCCGCAGGCGATACCGTTCCGATAAAGGTGATGGAACCTGGCTGTCCATTGTTAAGATAGACGTAGCCGGCACGTCCATAGAAGTTCGAGATGAGGGCAGAGAGGTCCATTGGGAACGCATCAGGACCAGGCAGTTCCTCCATGCGGTTCGACATCTCACGCAGAGCCTGTGCCCAGCGGCTGGTGGAGTCGGCCATCAGCAGTACGCGCAATCCCATTGAGCGGTAGTATTCAGCCATTGTCATAGCTGTATATACTGAAGCCTCACGGGCAGCCACAGGCATGTTAGAAGTGTTGGCAATGATTATAGTGCGCTCCATGAGCTTGCGTCCTGTGTGGGGGTCAACAAGTTCGGGGAACTCGGTGAAGATTTCCACAACCTCATTGGCGCGCTCACCGCAGGCAGCAATAATCACGATGTCGGCTTCTGCCTGCTTGGAGATGGCATGCTGAAGCACGGTCTTACCCGTACCGAAAGGACCGGGGATAAAGCCTGTGCCGCCTTCCACGATGGGGTTGAAGGTATCGATGGTACGCACACCTGTCTCCAGGAGCTTGAATGGACGGGGCTTCTCGCGATAGTTAGTCATAGCAAACTTCACAGGCCAGTGCTGTATCATGTTCACCTCCAGCTCACTGCCATCAGCCAGGGTCAGAGTGGCAATAGTGTCCTCAACCTTGTACTGTCCTGCCTTTACGATGGACTTGACAGTTGCTGTACCCTCCATCTGAAAGGGTGCCATTATCTTCAGAGGCTGAGAGTTTTCCTCCACCTTGCCCAGCCAGTCACTGGCCTTCACCTTGTCGCCAGGCTTGACTATTGGCTCAAAGTCCCACAGACGCTCGCGATCCAGCGGGTCGGTGTATTGTCCACGACGGAGGAATACGCCCTCCATTTTGTCGAGGTCGTTCTGCAGTCCGTCAAAGTTTTTGCTGAGCATGCCAGGAGCCAGCTGCACCTCCAGCATGTGGCCTGTGAACTCAGCCGATGCGCCCACCTTCAAGCCACGCGTACTCTCAAACACCTGCACATAGACGTCCTTGCCCACGACCTTGATGACCTCTGACATCAGGCGGTCGCCGCCAGTTTCAATGTAGCAGATTTCGCCCTGCTTCACAGGGCCATCAACCTGAAGCGTCACCATGTTGGCTATCACGCCTCTAACAGTTCCTTTTGTCATAGTAATATCAGACCTAGACCCCCTCCCCCGCTCCCCCCCCTAAAGGGAGAGTGAAATGTATTTGAGAGGTTGTCGTCAAGTCATATTATAGTTGTTTTATATTTATTCTTAAATGGTGACCGTTTCCTCCCTAGGGAGGGCGGGGAAGGGTCCTATTTCCGTATAAACTCCTCAGGCACCTTGGCCCCACGACGCAGGTTCTCGATGATTGCCGTGAAGCGCTCACGTCCCTGCTCCACATCAAGCAGCGACCAGCGTTCCAGCATCTCGGTGCGAACCACATAGCTGAACAGCGCGTTGATGTCAAAAGGCTCCATGAATGTGCGTTCCTCCAGCCACGTCCACTTGAGGGCATCTATCTGACGTTCCTTCTCCACAGGGTCATCGGTTGCGGCACACCGCATGAGGTCCTGCATGTAGTCGAGCTGAGGGGTGAGACCGAAGTCCTGCTGCGACGACTGGCCGAGCAAAGCTTCCGTCACATCGTCGTCACCCTGTACGTAGTCGCGCAGGTTCCAGCCTTGGCGTCGGGCTATGAGAGCCGTCAACACGTTCATTATATTAAAGTTGAGTCTATACCATTCGCGCATGAAGGAGTTGCGACACTGAGCGGCCCAACGGAAATAAGCCAGCATGACAGCATCGCGTGCGAACCAGCCCTGCTTGGAGCTGTTGGCTTCGTAGTTGCATACGAACTCCACCATGAATGCCGGATACATCGTCTGGTCGCCATCCATTTCAGCAGCACCAGAAACCAGTTCCTCCATCTCCTCACGTGAGAAGTTGCCGCGTTCATCCCACTGTTCCGTAGCACCACTCAGCAGACCCACCAAGTTCTCGCAGTCGAAGCGCATGAAATACCGGCGCATCAGCTCCCTATCGGCTTTGGTCAGCTGTCCCTCCATCTCATCCTTGAGCTGGAGCATGGTGCGAGCCGGGCTGGCATCCTGCATCCGTAAGTCGGGCAGACCTGATATAATGCAATAGTAATTTGACATAGGTTCAGAACAGCATCTCTATGAGTTGCGGACGAAGGAAGCCCTTGAAGTAGCTTTCCAGCTCCTCGCGTCCGAAATCTACGCGGTAACTGCCATCAGCTGGCTGCACAGTGAACAGTGTTGTAAGTCCGTTCACCTGTTCAATCTTCACGCCCTTGTCCAGCAGCTCCTTAGCCTCCTTTGCGACGTATGCCTTCAGGGCTGCGGCATTAGCACTGCTGATAACGATGTCACCCTGCTTCACCCACTCAGTAGCCATAGCCACAGTGAGCTTACCTATGAAGTCGGCATCGTTGGTGAGTTTACCAACGTTCTGAGCCACAATCTTGTCAGTTACGATGTTTGTTATCTCGCTCTTGAGAGCGTTGAGAGCCTGTCCCATGTACAGCTTTAGCTCACTCTTGGTGTTGGCATCCAGCTCAGCGGCCTTCTTGGCTGCCTGCTGACTGATAGCATCAGCTTGCTGACGCGCTTCAGCCACAATCTTCTCAGCCTGCTGACGTGCGTCAGCAATGATCTTGTCGGCTTCTGCCTGACCCTTGTCTATACCCTCGCGACGTAGTTTCTCAGCGAGTTCCTCAATCTTTTCCATTGTATAGTGTTTGTTGTTTATTTACAATTCGGCGGCAAAAGTAAACATTATTCGCTTCATACCCAAACCACAGCACCATTTTTCAATGATGGGCACAAGACTTTTCGCTATATAATGGTTCATGCTGCCGTATAACACATTTCACACCTCTGAGGTGTCCCTAAAAAGACAACACTACCGACGACTCAACTGTCACCGGTAGTGTTGAATAATATTTGTTAGGAGTGAGTTGGTTACTTCTTGGTATAAACCTCAACATATTCGTCCTGCTCACTATATTTAATAGAAAGCTGCTTGCCAGAGATGCTGAAGAAGTACTCGTTTACGTATTCCTCATCATTATCTTGAGCTTCCCATTCACCTGTCTCGTGGTTCTGCCACTCATACTTCTTTGTTGTCAGAATGAGCTTGGTGTCAGTATAGGTGTATGTGCCGGATGTGCGGCTTCCCTCGAACCACTCTTCTTCGCTCTGAACGGCTTTCATCTCCATTGTCTGAGTGAAGGTGCCGTTGGAATTGAACACAAAAGTAATGGTTCTCTGATGGTACTCGTTGCCTTCCTGCATGACCCATGTGCCTACCAATGGATTGGATGAGGTTGCATTGTCATCATCGTCATCGCCACAGGCTACAAAGAATAGAGAACCCATGAGCAAGCCTGCCAGCAGGCTGAGAAATTGGAACTGTTTCATTGTGTTTTAGTTTTGATTATTATTTAATAATGGTTTTATATACACGTCCGTCTGATGTTCGGATGATATTGAGTCCGCGCTGCGGATTACTCATGCGGCTACCACTGAGGTTGTAATATGCAGCTGCACCGATGGAGGAAGCTGATACAGAGGGAATATAGGTTGTGGTGATGCTGCCTTCAGCAACGGTGTAGTTTACGTCCTCGACAGCGGGTGTGGTCTCATCAACCGTCACCTCCACGGGCTGCGTCAACGTGCAACCGGCTATGCTCACCAGCACCTGATAGGTGTCGAAGGCAATGTTCTCGAAGCGGTACTTGCCGTCGGCATCGGTCTCTGTCTGAGCCACGAAATCACCATTCTTTGCCTTCAGTATAACAGAGTAGGTCTCTGCAGCTATAACATCGTCATTGACCTGACGACGTATCTTGTTCACCTGAGACTTGTCCACCTGACCTGCAATGACACCGCTGCCCTCGCTGCGTGTCAACTGAACCATATTGACAGCCACAGACACAATGTTGTAATCTTCATCGTAGCCTGGCACAACGGGCTGCGCATCTTCCCAAAGGAGGCTGCTTGGATAATAGGTAGAGGCGAAGTCATCGCCTGGCACGATAGTCTTCACGAAGTAGCGGTTGTTGGAATAGAGGTTGCCTGCAATATTTTCCCAGTCAACATCTACGGTCACGCCATCGGTTGTCGTTGTACCTGTCTGAACTCCGCCCTTAACGAAACGGATGTTGCCGTCGATGTCATAGCCATAAAGATTGATGGCAGCCACAGGCATTGGACGGTTCTGGTAGAAGGCCTTGACGCTGAGTGGAGCCCAATAGCGGTCAGCCATCACCTGTGCCTCGCGATACCAAGGCTCAGGTTCCTCCAGCCAACTCATCATATAGACGAAGGTCAGCTTGTAGCCCTCCTGAACGAGGTCGAACTCGCAACCGTTGTATGTATCCACAGGCATACGGAACACATACTGTCCAGGCTTACGCTCACTGATAACGCCATCAGGTACTGCCCCAGCCTCGTCCATTGTGCCGTTGTAGTTGTCGTACATAGTGAACAGCGCAGCAGCATTGGTTATCTCATAGTCAGTGTTGAGGACGAAGCCGTCAGGACCAATATAGTCAATGGAAGCCCTCACAGGCATATATACCATACCAAAGTTATGATACAAAGTGAAGTTGCAGTGTTGTCCGTCGCCCTTTACTTCGAACATCAGATTATATCCGCAGTCGGCCAGCACTGGTGAATAAGTGCGTTCTGTAGCGCCCTCGATGAGAGTGAGGTCGCCATTGTAAGCATTCTGGCGATACCATTGATAAGTGAACACACCACTGTTCTCGTCATAATCAACAGCAGTGCCATCAACGTATGTCGTCACACTGAACTGGAAAGTCGAGCCGACGGCAACCCCCATCATCTTATACATCTGTTCAGCTTCGCTCCAGCCACGGAATGAGGTGTTGGGACCTGATCCGATGCGAGCTGTCACAATATTACTGACCTGATTATCCTTGTCTCCGCCGTGTACCACCAGACGGAAATCCGTCTCGAAGTCGCTGACTTTGGCATCAATCATCGTGCCGTTTGCACTGATGGTGGAATAGCTAAACCATGCATCACTACCGTGCTTACGATACTGAAGGGTGTAGCTGTCAGCCCCAATTTCATCTGGTGTTGGGAATGCCAGCCAAGCCTCGTTGGAATAGGCATAATTGAAATCGTAATAAACGGCATCAAGAGCCAAGATACAGATTTCCCCTTCTCTGGATGGCGTCTGTTCCGGCAACTGAGGAAGTGCGCCCTTTGAACCTGGGATTACTGACTGGGGTGTATGCTGTGCGTTGATACCTACAACGCACAATAGCATCATGATAGAAAGTAAAAAATGTCTCATAATCGTCTCCTTTTTATTTAACGAAAAAGCTCTCTCCCTTAATAGGTTTCTCTGCAAAGGTATTACAAGGAGACCAAACATCAATCAACAAATAATGCAAATCTATGCATTTTTGCAAATATGAGACAATTTTGCCCAATAATTGCAAATATGAGACAAATGACTATCGTCATTCGTTATTTCTTTGGCCGCATGCCTTGATAAACTAGATAAGCAATTACAAAGGCGCCAAGGGCAAACATTGCATACCCAATCTGAGAGTTGTAAATTGAAATCTGCTTTAGCAGGGCTTCTTTGTCGCCTACAATACCGTAGAGATAATAACCTATAGCCGCCAACACGGTGTTCCACGCCATTGCACCGAGCGTAGTGTAGAGGATGAACTTGGAGAATGACATACGGGCGATACCCGCAGGGATGGAAATGAGCTGGCGCACTGCGGGAACGAGACGTCCCACAAATGTTGACAGCGCACCATGTTCGGCAAAGTAGTTCTCAGCCTTCCGCACCTTGGCTTCATCAATCAGGCACATGTGTCCGATGCGGCTGTTGGCAAAGGCATAGACAATGGGGCGACCAAGGAAACGGGCAAGGTAGTAGTTGATGATGGCACCTATATCTGCACCGAGTGTTCCAGACAGCACCACCGCCACCACATTCATCTCTCCCCCGGCAGCCTTGTAGGCAGCTGGCGGGATGACAACCTCCGATGGAAAGGGGATAAATGACGACTCTATGGCCATCATGAGCATAATTGTCCAATAGTTGAGGTAGTCATATACCCAATTGAAAAGAGCTACAGTATCCATTTATTATGGAAGTTATAGGAAGTTATAGGAAGTTATAGGAAGTTATAGGAAGTTATAGGAAGTTATAGAACTATACGAACTTTTTGCGGTAGGTGGAACGGGGAGTGAACCAATAACCAACTACTGTTGACAACTGCCAGAATGGGAACAGGAAATCAAAGATAATCAAGGATGAATAGAAGGTATGAATGCCCAAAGCCTTCGATGAGCGGTTGAAATTCACTATTCGAGTGATATAGTATGAAAGCATCAACAGACCCAGATACACAGCCAGCGCAATCAACACATAATATGAATAGGAAGAACCATATTGTACATCAAAATTCTCCATTTCATCGAATAACCAAGAATTGCGTACCCCATCGGAAAGAACAGCTATAGATACAGCCAGAGGCAGCACCACGAATAGCAGCACCATCCAAGGCTGAGCCATACGCAGGTTCTGCACTATGCGATAGAGGGTTGTGTGTCGCTGCATACTCCGTATGGCAGCATACGACTGCCGCATCTGTCGCCAAAGCCTGTCATCAGGACGTTCCTCTGTCATTACAGCCTCATGGCACACAGCCAGAGCAGTATTCGTAGGGGTTGACAGGTTGTTGACCAGCAGGTCGGCTGCTCCGATACGTAACGTCTGTCCTGACACAAAACCGCCTCCAGCCATGAAAGCATCACGCCGTATGGCTACATTACAGCCATCAGCCCTGACAGCCGCATGTCCTGACATAACATGATTGGCAGTAGCGATGGTGTGCCATAAACGATGGTAATCCTCTTTATAATCGGTCCAAGAGTGAGCCTTTGCAGCATATTGCACCTGTCCAAGAACAATATCCGTTGTCTCTTTCCGGCTACGGATGGCCTTGGACATCCCAAACAGCCACTGGGATGACAGCGGCTCGCAACTGGCCTGGGTCATCACAACCCACTCATAACGAGCAGCACGAATACCCAGCGTAAGAGCCAGTCGGTCAAGGCTGATATCCCGTGCTGTGGCTGGAACGGCTGTATGACGCAGGTTGGGATGAAGCATCTCCATCTGTTCCAGATAGTCACGAGTGCCATCGGTGGATGCCATATCAACCACAATTACCTCGAAGCACCCATAGTCTTGCTCGAGGAACGAAGGCAGGTGGAGCTGCAAAGCCTCCAGCTGCTCATGAGCCGGTATTACGACAGAGAAGCGAATACTGTCCGATTTCATCGAGTCATCGACAGCGGTCGCAAGTCTCTTCTGCCTACGTGCAATCCTGCCGTCAGATATGGCAAACAGCAACGCTATAACCCAGATGATAGTTACAGCAGCAACTACAACAATGAGTCCGGTCATTACCACTCCAGCACGACCTTTGGCAGAGGTCTGCAATTATATTGTGATGCCATTGTCTCACCGTAGGCTCCAGCAGATGCAATGCTGATGATGTCACCACGCTGTGTGTGTGGCAGCAAGAGATCGGTTGCGAACACATCCGACGACTCACAAATAGGTCCCACAACATCGTACTTTTCCAAAACGGCATCGCCACGCTGTTCAGCTGTTACATTCACTATATGATGCTTGGCGTCATATAAAGCCGGACGGATAAGCTCTGTCATGCCGGCATCCACTATCACGAACTTCTTCACCGTGCCTTCCTTTACGTAGAGTACACGTGTGACCAGTTGTCCTATCTGAGCCACAACGGCACGTCCCAGCTCGAATATCACCTGCTGTCCCGAGCGCAGGCGCAGGTTATCCGTATATGTCGAGAAATAGGAGTGGAAGTCGGCAAAAGGATGCTTATCCGGGTCGTCATAGTCAACACCCAAGCCACCACCCACATTGATGATAGGTAGCGTTTCTATGCCAGCCTCATCCAATTGGTCTTGCAGTTCGTTGATGCGCAGAGCCAAGTCGAGGAAGTCCTGCATATCCAATATCTGCGACCCAATATGGAAATGCAGACCTATGCACTTGATGGCAGGCATCTGTTCAGCCATTCGGATTACCTTCACCATATCCTCTTTTGCAATGCCGAACTTGTTCTCAGCCATACCTGTAGTGATATTGGCATGAGTGTGTGCTCCGACATCAGGATTAATGCGGAAGCACACAGGTGCCACCATGTTCAGTTCTGTAGCTATCTCCGCAATAATCTCCAGCTCGGCTATGCTCTCCACATTGAAACATTCTATCCCAGCCTCCAGAGCCAGGCGTATCTCCCAGTCAGCCTTACCAACGCCGGCATAGCTGATGCTATTAGCTGGGAAACCAGCTGCCAGCGCAGCACGTATCTCACCGCCACTGACGCAGTCAGCTCCAAAGCCCTGAGCAGCTATGCGCTTCAGGACATCGGGATTAGTGTTAGCCTTGACGGCATAGTGCAGATGATAGTTGTTGTAGGGTCTCAGCTCATCACTGATACGTGACAGCGTCTCATCAAGCAGACGCATGTCGTACTTATAATATGGAGTGGGGATAATTTCTTTGCCGTGTGTCATTGCTGTTGTGTTTATCATTTTTAGGCCTGAGAGCCGCGTTTCACATGTCCGTCATATACGAAAAGTGTCTTCTGCAAAGCTTGAAGAGTGCGTTTTTTGTCATCCTCCGACACAAGGAAGGATATATTGTGAGCCGAACCGCCATAGCTGATCATGCGAACCGGTATGTTCTTCAAGGCCTCCGTAGCCAGAGTCTCAAAGCCCACGTTCTGGCTGTTAAGATCACCCACGACACAGATTATGCACTGATGATCCTCGATTGTAACCGTGCCGTATTTCTTCAGCTCGGCAACGATATCAGCCAGATGCGATGTGTTGTCAATTGTAACACTCACACCCACCTCCGATGTACAGATCATGTCAATACTGGTCTTGTAGGACTCGAATATCTCAAACACCTTGCGCAGGAAGCCATGAGCCAGCAGCATTCGAGAGCTTTGGATACCTATGCACACGATGTTGTCCTTTGCCGCAACAGCCTTGATGGTTCCTCGATGAATGTGGTTGTTGATGATAGTGCCAGGAGCCGATGGGTCCATAGTGTTCAGCAACCGCACAGGCACGTTGGCGAACTTGGCAGGCTGAATACATGTCGGGTGAAGAATCTTGGCACCGAAATACGCCAACTCAGCAGCCTCCTCAAAATAGAGCTGACGCACAGGTTCTGTACCTTCCACAAAACGCGGGTCGTTGTTGTGCATACCGTCTATGTCTGTCCAGATTTGAATCTCATCAGCCTTGACGGCTGCACCAAGCAGACAAGCCGTATAGTCGGAGCCGCCACGCTGGAGGTTGTCTATCTCTCCGTATGCATTACGGCAGATGAAACCCTGAGTGATGTATATCTCGTAGTCTGGATCGGCAGCCAACAACGCATTGGCATTGTCGCGAATATAGTTAAGGTCGGGCTCTGCATTCTTATCCGTGCGGACAATATCAAGTGCTGGCAGCAGCAATGCCTTGACGCCCTGCTCCTCAAGGTAGTTTGTCATCATGTTGGTGGAAATAATCTCCCCCTGTGCCAAGATGACTTTCTCCTCAAAGGTCGTAAACAGTGTTTTGGTGAAAGAGCGAAGATAGTTGAACTCGTCTGTGATGAACTTGTCAGTCTTCTGACGGTACTCATCTGTGCTGTACAACTCCTCCACATGAGAATGATAGACCTGTTCCAACCTGTTGATGATATTCCCTGCTGCCTCCACATTCTTCTTATAGAGATAGTCGGAAATCTCAACCAAACTGTTGGTGGTTCCACTCATTGCAGACAGCACCACAATCTTCTGCTGCCCGTCACTGTGGATGAGTTTTGCTACTTCTTTCATGCGCTGGGCGCTGCCCACGCTGGTGCCTCCGAATTTTAGAACTTTCATTGTCGGTGCGTTATTGTAGTTATTATCTTTTTTATTCTACCCTACTCTTCTACCACGGCATCCGGAATCTCATCCGTCACCGTGTATTGTTGCAGTTGGTGGTTACTGAGATGATATACTGTTCCCGCAAACTGGTTAATAATCATTGCGTTGTGGGTTGACATCACAACAGCTGTGCCTTGTTGAGCCAGCCTATGCAGCAGAGCTACGGTGCGCAGACTTGCCTCTGTGTCCTGATTGCCAGTGGCTTCATCTGCTAGTATCAGCTTAGGAGAATTCAGTATAGCTCGTGCCACACAAATACGTTGCTGCTCACCACTGCTGAGACTGTAAGGCATGACATCCTTCTTGTGCAGCAGCTCCACTACCTCCAAAACCTCGTTGATGCGCTGCACTCTGCGGTCGCGTTCCTTCCAGCCAGTAGCTCTCAGCACAAAATCCAGGTTTTGACTGACGGTGCGGTCGGTAAGGAGCTTAAAGTCCTGAAACACGATGCCAAGCTGCCTTCTCAGTGCTGGCAACTGTCGGCGTTTCAGCGTTGTCATGTCGAAATCCAGCACTGTAGCCTCACCCGAAGCGATGTCCATCTCACCATAGAGTGTCTTGAGCAGTGAGGTCTTACCGCTGCCGACCTTGCCTGTCAAATAGACGAACTCCCCCTCTGCGACATCAAATGTCACATCGGTCAGGACATCGTCGCCATCAGGATGCTTTATGTTTACATTCTTATAGCTTATTACCATTGTTCTCAGTGCTTTTTCCAACCTGGTGCATGACGTTCCTGTAGCTCAGATGCCATCTGTTCGATGCGCAAGCCTTTGGAGGTCAGCAGTACTATGAGATGATAAAGCATATCCGAGCCTTCGTAGATCATGCGTTCATCCGTTCCGTTGCAAGCCTCTATGACAAGCTCCAGAGCTTCCTCACCCACTTTCTGCGCCATACGGTTGAGGCCATCGCGGAACAGCGATGTAGTGTAGGATCCTTCAGGCATTTCGCGATGGCGTGTCTCGATGAAGTCCTGCAGCTCACTCAGGAAGAGCAGCGGGTTCTGTGTGGGCTTATTCTCTTCACCCCAGCAGGTGTCAGTGCCTGTATGGCACACCGGACCGTCAGGATGAACACGCACTAGGAGTGTGTCGTTGTCGCAATCCACACGCATGTCAACGAGGTGCAGGTAGTTGCCACTGGTCTCGCCCTTTATCCACAGGCACTGACGTGAACGTGAATAGAAAGTAACCAGTTGGGACTCCAGCGTCTTCTCGTATGCCTCGGCATTCATATAGCCTAACATCAATACTTTGTCGGTGTCGGCATCTTGTATGATAGCAGGCACAAGACCTCCTTGCTTTTCGAAGTCCACAAGCATACTGCCATTGTTGATTGTGCTATTCTCCATGTCTGTATTTATGTTTGTTGTCGTTGTTATATCACATTTATCTCACTGCTATCCCCTCACTGCGCAGGTACTGCTTCAGCTCTTGAATAGGTATCTCTCCGAAATGGAACACAGACGCTGCCAGAGCTGCATCCGAATGTCCCTCGATGAATGTATCTCTGAAATGCTCCTTGCTACCGGCTCCACCCGATGCTATGATGGGAATGGACAGGCTGTCCGACAGTTGTCTCAGGGCATCGTTGGCGAAGCCCTGCTTCACGCCGTCATGGTCCATTGATGTGAAGAGTATCTCGCCAGCGCCACGCTCCTGTGCCTCATGAGCCCATTCCAGGAGTGTGCGGTCGGTAGGTATGCGTCCACCGTTGAGATAGCACTGCCATGTGGAGTCTTCAGGTATGCGGCGCGCATCTATTGCCACCACACACACCTGCGACCCAAAGTGATTGGTTATCTCGTCAATCAAGTTTGGGTTACGCAGTGCCGCACTGTTGACACTAACCTTGTCGGCTCCTGCAGCCAGAAGGCGTTCCACATCTGCCAAGGTGCTGATTCCGCCACCTACGGTGAATGGTATGTTCAGGACCTCAGCCACTCTGGTGACCATCTTTGTAAACGTCTGCCTTCCCTCATGGCTTGCTGTGATGTCCAGGAACACTAGTTCATCGGCACCCTGTCGGCTGTAGGCAGCTGCCAGCTCCACAGGGTCGCCAGCAGAGCGCAGTCCCACGAAGTTGACACCCTTCACGGTCTGTCCGTCCTTGACATCAAGGCATGGTATGATACGTTTTGCTAGCATTGTGGGAATTCTTTCAATAGTTGTTTGAGGTCTATTCTACCCTCATAGATAGCCTTACCGAAGACAACAGCGGGTATGCCAGCTGCATTCAAGGCACGTATGTCATCGATGTGAGACACGCCACCCGAAGCAATCAGGTGACAATCGGGGTAATGCGCCATGATAGTCTTGTACAGCTCTATGGCTGGTCCCTGTAGCATACCGTCGCGACTGATATCGGTGCAAAGCACGTTGGCTATACCTTTATATATATATGTACGTAGGAACGGTATCAGCTCCTGCCGACTGTCCTCCTTCCATCCGTTTATGCTTATCATGCCGTTACGTACATCCGCCCCCAGCACCAGATGCTCCGCCCCGTATTTCTCCATCCACTTCAGCATCAGTTCGGGTTGGGATACAGCTATACTGCCCACTGTCACCATCGTGGCACCAGCCTCGAAGCATCGGGCAAGGTCCTCATCACTCTTAACACCGCCTCCGAAGTCAACCACCAGCTGCGTTGTTTCAGAGATGCGCCGCAGCACGTCGATATTCACAACATGCTTGTCTCTGGCTCCATCCAGATCCACTACGTGCAGTCGTCTGAAGCCGAGCTGTTCCATCTGCTGCGCCACTGCCACAGGGTCTTCATTATAGACCTTCTCCGTGGAATAGTCGCCGCGAGTGAGTCTCACGCAACGTCCGCCTATTATGTCTATTGCTGGTATAAGCTCTATCATAGTTCAAGGAAATGCTTTAGGAGTTGCTCACCAGCAGTGCCGCTCTTTTCCGGGTGGAACTGTGTGGCGCAGAAATTATCTCTCTGAAGGGCGGCACTGAAAGGCACAATATAGTCGGTCACAGCTGTAGTGAAGTCACATACTGGCACATAGTAGCTGTGGACGAAGTAATAATAAGCATCTGCTACCCAGTCCCCTGTTGTCGTCTGCTGTGTGCTGTTCCACCCCATGTGAGGCACCTTGTCTTCATGACGCTGGGGCTGGAAGCGTCTTACATCTACAGGAAAGATATTCAGGCAATCGACATCACCCTCCTCTGAATGGCGGCATAAGAGCTGCTGACCTATGCATATTCCCAGCACGGGCTGCGTCAGGCTGCGAATCACATTATCCAAGCCGTGTTCACGAAGATAGGTCATAGCCTGTCGGGCTTCTCCCTGTCCGGGAAACACAACGTGGTCTGCCGAGCGCAGCAACCGTTCATCATCGGTCAGCACAGGCTCCACGCCCAATCGTCTGAGGGCATGAACAACCGAGAATATATTACCTGCGTTGTATTGTACTATAGCTACCATCTTCTCTACTCTGCCTTTAATGGATGTGTGAAAACAAATCTCGAACCGCCACTGTAGGATGTGTCAAGATGTATCTCGCCTCCAAGACGGGCCGCTACCATGCGACATATATACAGCCCCAAGCCCGAGCCCTTCTTGAACGAATCGAGTTTCTCAAAGCGGTGGAATATGACCTCTGCATTTGCAGGATCTATGCCAGTTCCAGTGTCGGTGACAGAGAACTCCACATGAACGCCCTCGTCAACAAGCCTGCAGGCCAATGTGATGCTGCCTTCACTGGTATATTTTATGGCGTTGCTCAACAGGTTGCGTATAACCTGTTGCAAACGCACGTTGTCGGTGTAGATTAGCATATCGTCGGGGAGCGATGACTCAAAGCGCAGTTTCACCCCTGAAGATACATTATGTTTGACGCTCTCCAGACATATCTTGCAGATATGGTTTGGGGAAATCGAGGTACAGCGCGTGCGATAGATGCCACTCTGAAGCATACCCCAGTCACGGATATCATCCACGAGGGTCAGGAGCACATGACTGTTTTCCTCTATGAGCTGTATCATAGCCTTAATATCATCGGGGCTTACAAGCTCTGATGGAGCCTTCACCAACCTATGGGCCAGATCCACAATTGTGTCGATATGGATATGGACATCGCCACAGATGTCATTTATCTGAGCTGTACGTTCCGACTCATGCTGCCGAGCCTTGTCCAAAGCCTTGAACAGCTCCTCCACAGATGCATTGTCCGGTATCAACTTGAACGTGCTCTCCGTTTCTTGCTTCTGTCGCGTCAGACATTCCTCACGTGTTGTGGAGAGCAGATTACCCAGTTTGTCCAAGAGCTGATGGCTGTTGGAGGCAATCTTGTTGACCAGAGTAAGCGTTTCCTTGTCACCGTCTTGGGAATGGATATCAGCAAGCAGGTCGGCGAAACCACATATTGCAGTCAGCGGATTGCGCAGCTCATGGCTCATGTTCTGAAGGAAGAACACCTTCAGCCACGCACTCTTCTCCGTCCGCTCCACGTCCTCACGCAGTTTCGACTCCAGAGGTTTGTCGTTCAGGTCAGCGTATGATATTATATCTTTTTGCACAGCCTAATAGTATTAGTTATGCAGTTTGGCAAATCTTCTATATAGTGTGTGACCATTATCAGAGCATTGTTTGGTTGACTGCTCCAAGCCGCTATCACCTCCTTGACTAAAGTTCGGTTGCGATTGTCCAGACCGTGCAGAGG
The DNA here is from genome assembly GCA_017620295.1 of Bacteroidaceae bacterium. GTDB lineage: Bacteria > Bacteroidota > Bacteroidia > Bacteroidales > Bacteroidaceae > Physcousia. Next base: position 4,840 of record JAFZQR010000083.1, on the reverse strand, counting down.
CTCGTCCAGTATGAGAAGGTCAGGGTTCTTGACAAAAGCCCGTGCCACCAGACACAGACGCTGCTCACCACTGCTCAGATGCAGGAACTTGCGGTCGGCCAGGCCGTCAATGCCAAACACCTTCATCCACGCCTTACACTGCTTTCGCTCTTCAGTACGCGGGCGGTGGTAGAGTCCTACACTGTCACTCAGCCCGCTAGCCACTATGTCTATGGCTGGCAGGTCGCGGAGGTAGGCCCTGTGCATTTCCGGACTCACATAGCCTATATGTCGCTTGATGTCCCAGATGCTTTCTCCCGTACCGCGCTGTTTTCCGAAGAGACTGATACTGCAGGCGTATGCCTGTGGGTTGTCAGCGCAGACAAGGCTGAGCAGAGTGGATTTACCAGAGCCGTTAGGTCCTGTCAAAGCCCATCTCTCTCCTCTACGCACGGTCCAATTCACGCTGTCCAGTATGGTGCGGTCTCCGTATTTGATACTCACGTCGCTGAACTTCAGCATTTCCTCACCGTTGCCATCCACTGCTGGAGTCTGCTGTAACAGCTGTTCCATTACCTGATGGCCTGCGGCAGACATTACTGGCAAGCTGTATCTCATGCCGGCACACACTGTTATTTCCTCGCGGCAATCATCTGTAGAATGCCACTCACGCTTGTCTCTGACCTCTCCTTGAATAGTTACAGGAATGACATGAGTGATGAAACTGGGGATGTCCTCTACACGGCTCACCACCAACAGCACCTGCATACCCGTGGTAATAATCAGATTAGTCAGCATACCAACCAGATCCACTCGTGCCTCTGCATCAAGTCCGATGAAAGGATTATTGATAACCAACAGTCGGGGGGCCGTTAACAGCACACGTATGAGCTGAAGTTTACGCAACTCACCACTGGATAGTGAGATGACATACTTGTCGAGAACATCTTCCAAGTGGAACAGCTCCAGCAACTGCTGCTGTATGTCTTTTTGCCACACCGCTGTGCCGGCATCATCGCAGTGAGCCGACTCAACAGCTCGCTGCAACAGCTGCGCAACAGTAGGTGCATCATCATCGATGTCGTGCTGATTCCACCGTTGCTGCAGGTAGTATGTACTGTCGGCATCACCGTAGGAGTCGCGGAAGCTGATAAACTTCACGTTGCGACTTACCTCCTGATGTCTTGAGCCGCTGAAAGTGAACTCCTGACTGCCCTCACGCAGAGGCCACTGTCCGACAATCAGATCCACAAGACGGCTCTTGCCAACAGCATTTGCACCAACGATTGCCACCTGTTCACCATCGCCAATACAGAGGCTCACAGGCTGTGGCAGCCTATGATCCGGATGTGCGATGGATGCATTCGTGATGGTAATCATTATGCGGTGTTATTATTGATTCACAATCCCTTGACCTTTTCCTTGTTCTGTCTCGCAAAGTCCTTCCATGAGCGGATATGCGACTGCGACACAGGACGCTGGCTCTCAATGAAATGGCAGTAGGCGGCAGCCAACCCGTCGGTGGCATCAAGCCAAGGCAGCATAGCATCATTGGGTATCTTGAGCATCTGCCTCAACATATAGGCCACCTGCTCTTTCGATGCCGAGCCACTGCCTGTAATAGCCATCTTGATACGCATGGGGGCATATTCCGTGATAGGAACCTGACGACTGATGGCCGCTGCCATTGCCACGCCCTGCGCACGCCCCAGCTTGAGCATCGACTGCACGTTCTTTCCAAAGAACGGAGCCTCAATAGCCAGTTCATCGGGCAGATAGCCCTCAATGATGCCGGTCACACGCTCGAATATATGTCCCAGCTTCAGGTAATGGTCGCTGTAGGCTCTCAGGTCTATCACGCCCATTGTCTCCATAGCGGCTCTGCGGCCTGCCACACGCAACACACCATAGCCCATGATGGTGGTTCCTGGGTCTATGCCTAGTATGATGCGTTCAGCCTTCTCCGCCATAGCTATCCAACTATGCTCTCCATGAGAGTACTGAAGCCCAGCACCCGACCTTCGAAGAGGCGGAGCATCTCCTTGTCCAGGGCCTGTCCTCGCTGCACCATCCACTGATGGATGTCGGACGTGCTGTCAGCCTCCAGCTGCAAGGCGAAGCATTCCGAGTCCTCTTCCTTGTGCGAAAGAATACGGTTTATGCGTCCCTTGCGAAGGAAACCTGAAGCCTCTGCTGCAGGTATATAGACCTGCGACAGCCAGATGACCAGTTCACGAGCATCGGCATTGGGGGCATGATATGTTGTATTGATGGTAAACATTGTGCAAAAGTACGCAATTTCACTCATATTGAGGTACGAAATACCTTATTTTTGGCTTTATGACATTCTAATTAAACAAATTGTATTAATTTTGCAAACACATCGACATATAAACGGACTCATTCATATAAACACATATTGCTTATGAAACACCTATTTCTTGCTGTCGCACTATGCTGCGCAGCCTCTATCAGCGCACAAGCCGAACAGCCATCGAAGCGCACAGTCACAGTGGCCACACAAGCCCAAGAAGACAAGGCCGCTGAGATAAGATTCGAAAAAGAGAACCACAACTTCGGCACATTCTCATCTGAGTCACCAGTGGTGAAATGCACTTTCAAATTCACCAACACAGGCGACGCGCCACTAGTCATTCACCAGGCTATAGCCAGCTGCGGATGCACTGTGCCAACCTTCACCAAGACTCCTATCCGCCCAGGTGACAGCGGCACCATAGAGGTCACCTACAACGGTTCAGGCAAAGCCCTAGGTCACTTCAAGAAAGTAATCACCATACGATCCAACGCCAAAGAGCACAGCGTTGTGCGCCTTTACATTGAGGGTGACATGACTGGTCCAAACCAACCTAACACAACCGACTAACATCAAACAACTAACTTAAACCACTATGAAAACCGCAATCAAGAGTTTCATATTCCTTGCGCTTCTCATCGTATGCCTGCCGGCATCAGCAGGGAAAAAGAAACCAGCCAACCCCCTTGGCGATGGACAAAGCGACCGCGCCTATTGGGCTGAACTTGCCTATCAGATGGCAGCTCCTGTGCTGAAAAACATGGCAGAAGGCACACTCCAGCAAAACATGACTCTGGAACTGTCGCCTACATGGGACAATCGCGACAAGAAAGTGGCCTACATGGAATGCTTTGGCCGACTGATGGCTGGCATTGCACCTTGGCTCACACTGCCCGACGATGATACGCCCGAAGGACAGAAGCGTCGTCAGCTGCGCGAATGGGCCATTAAGGCCTACACCAATGCCGTTGACCCTGAAAGCCCCGACTACCTGGGATGGCGCAGCGGAGGACAGACACTGGTTGATGCGGCTTACGTTGTGGAGAGCTTGTTCCGTGGCTACGATGCCTTATGGACTCCACTCGACAGCCTGACCAAGGCTCGTTACATTGCCGAGCTGCAAGGCCTGCGCCGCTACGACCCGCCCTACACCAACTGGCTGCTGTTCTGCGGTATGGAAGAGTCCTTCCTGCTCTATGCTGGCGGAGGCTTTGATGCATTCCGCATCAAGATGGCAATGAGTAAGGTGGAGGAATGGTATATAGGTGACGGTCTCTACAGCGATGGACCATCTTTCGCCTTCGACTACTACAACGCCTTCGTCATCCAACCAATGTATATGGAATGCTTGCAGATGATTGCTGCAAAGCAACCGAACAACACCTACCTTATACGCTCACACGGTGACAACCGCAACGGAGCCAAGAACCGTCTTGATGTAGTGACAAAGCGTATGCAGAAGTACTCTGTGATACTTGAACGTTTCATCTCACCTGAAGGCACATTCCCTGTAGTAGGACGTTCCATCCCCTATCGTCTGGCTGTGCTGCAACCACTGGCTATGCTTGCTTGGCAGAAGAAGCTGCCAGGAGAGCTGCACAACGGACAGGTTCGTGCCGCTATCACAGCTGTCATGCACCGTATGTTCGACGGCAAGGGACAGACAAACTTCACCGAGGACGGTTTCCTCACCATAGGTTTTGTAGGGTCTCACCCCAACGTAGCCGACTGGTACACCAACAACGGCTCACTCTACATGACATCATTAGCTTTCATGCCTCTTGGCCTGCCAGCAGATGACCCGTTCTGGACAGATGAGCCTGAGAAATGGACGAGCAAGAAAGCTTGGGAAGGCGATGATTTCCCGAAGGATCACAAGTGGGACATCAACCGTCAAATCCTCTATTGGGAATAATCTTCACCCGCCACTTCAAACATTCCACATATCGAATGTACATACCAAACAGGCTGTGTCAAAATACAAAATCAACCTTTTCACAACTAATTAGAATTAGACGAATCCCATAAACATCTGTCTAAGAGACTCCTCAACAATTCGAATAATTTGTGTAATTCGTTGCAAAGAACTACCAAGAGGCTGCGTCATGCATTTTGACACAGCCTCTTGTCATTTACACCTGCCGACACAACCATCAAAACGTGCCGTGCAATCCTCCATTATCTGCCGTCGTTTCATCTCTTTCCTGCCGTCGTTTCATCTCTTTCCTGCCGACGTTTCATTCCTTTCCTGCCGTCGTTTCATCTCTTTCCTGCCGACGTTTCAATACCTCTCTGCCGTCATATTACTACATTCCTGCCGTAGTATCAATACAGCCCTGCCGTCATTATGTATATACGCCCCTCTCCAATCGGAGAGGGGTCGGGGGTGAGGCTGGGGGTGAGGCTTAATTGGGTAGGAGGTAAACGCTGATAGAAGTGTTTATCTCCTACTTCGCGTTTACCGACCTCCCACACCACCGTACAAGCGGTTCCGCATACGGCGGTTCCGTGCTTTGACACCTCCGAGGGCGTGCGTCTTGTTGTCTT
>JAFZQR010000082.1 GCA_017620295.1 Bacteroidaceae bacterium | reverse complement strand
TGACGAATGACGAATGATGAATGACGAATGACGACTGATGAATGACGAATGATGAATGACGAATGATGAATGACGAATGATGAATGACGAATTTTCTATGAAACATATATTACCTTTATTATTGCTGTCTATCCCCCTAGGGGGCTATGCACAGCAGTCGGGCAATACGGCTTTCAGCATTGGCAAGAATCTTAAGCTTTTTGCTGACATCTATCGCCAGCTCGATGCCTATTATGTAGATACGCTCTCTGCTGACACCGCCATGCGGTGGGCCATAGACGGGATGCTACAGGAGATAGATCCATACACAGCTTTTTATCCAGCCGATGACGATGAGCTGACCAGTATGACCTCTGGCCGTTACGGAGGTATCGGTGCTTTAATACGCTTCTTCAAGCGGGAAGACAGATGCATGATTGAGGAACTGTATGAGGGCTGTCCTGCACAGATGGCAGGAGTGAAGGCTGGCGATGTCATAGTATCCATTGATGGTAGGGACATAAAAGGACAGAGTACCGGTGAAGTCACTAAGCAACTCCGTGGTGAGGCTGGCTCGACATTTGAGCTACGTGTGCAGCGGACGGGTCATGATGAACCTCTGTCAATCATTATCACCCGTCAGCAGATACAGACTCCTGCGGTGCCTTGGTACGGAGTTGTTGATGAGGATTCACACACAGGATATCTATATCTGTCTTCGTTTACCGAGGGGTGCGCTCGCGAGGTGCGTCATGCTTTCATCCAGATGCGGCAAGAGGGTATGCAGCGTTTCATCCTTGACTTGCGAGATAATCCCGGAGGGTCGGTAAGTGAGGCTGTGCAGATTGTGGGCCTTTTCGTACCAAAGGGTAGCCCTGTGGTATCTACAAAGGGCAAACTGCCTTCCACATGCTATGACTACCTCTCACCGTCTGAGCCTCTTGACTCTGTGATGCCTATGGCTGTGATGGTAAACAGTAACTCAGCCTCGGCCAGCGAGATTGTCAGCGGCGCCCTGCAAGATCTGGACAGGGCTGTCATCATCGGGCAGCGTACTTATGGAAAGGGTATAGTACAGAGCCTTCATGAGGTGAATGATGGTGGCAGCCTGAAGATAACGACAGCACACTACTACCTGCCATCCGGACGATGCATCCAGTCTTTCGACTATCGCCGTCGTGCATCAGACGGTGCTGCCGTAACTTTGCCCGACAGCCTGACGCATGTGCTTTACACGCGACTTGGGCGGCCAGTGCGTGACGGAGGTGGTGTGCTGCCTGATAGCGTCTTACCTGTTGACTCCCTGCCTACCTTTGTCTATGACCTCATGGCTTCAGACGTTGTGCTGGAATATGTAAATGACTACACAGCGTCTCATCCTACCATAGCTCCAGCAGGACAGTTCCATCTGACCGATGCCGACTATGAGGAGTTCTGTTCGGCTGTCATAGCATCAGACTTTAAGTCGGGAGGACGCACTCTGGCAGCTCTCACGCAACTGCGGAGGCTGGCTCAGTTCGAAGGACTGCTAGAGCAGACCACATCCCAGTTTGATGCTTTGGAGGAACAGCTTAAGGTGAGTGATGTACCCTCATATCTGGCACGTTTCAAGTCGCTGATAATGCCATCGCTTGAAACGGACATTGCTGGGAGATACTATTATATAAAAGGAAGCTTGCAACAGCAACTGGCTTCAGACAAGACTCTCAAGCGGGCTATTGCTATAATCAATTGACAATCTACAACAGACTGTCTATTTCCTGCTTGATGTCTATGAGCTGCGACCTTACACTCTGCAGACGTTCCATCAGGTCATTGCTATCCTTGGCACCTTGTTTGTTGCGATGCAGCAACTCGCGTGCTGTGGAGAGTTTCATGTTGCGTACCTTCACGAGGTCGTAAACAAGTCGTATCTCCTCTATATCATCCTTGGTGTACTGTCTCACTTTGTTGCCGCTCTTCTTAGGGCTGATGCTGGGAAACTCCTTCTCCCAGAAACGCAGGTTGGATGCTGAGATGCCGAACATCTCACTTACCTCTGCAATGCTATAGAAGGTTTTCAGGTCCTTGTTAGTGTTCAGTGCCATAGTTCTTTCTGTTTATATTTGCGGCAAATGTACAAAATGTTGGTGAAGTATTGATGTTTGAAATCATACTTATTTTGGTATGTTGCCTGTTTTGTGGGTGTATTTGGTATATGGTCAACTAATGAATGTGCCAAAAATGATATGGGAAGCCATCATTAAAGGTAAAATTCTTTGTGCAGTCGCGAAGATTGCATATTTTTGCACACGAAACCCGAACAATCACTATTGGCCAGTGCTATGGAATCACTAATAAAAATAGCAATACTTCTTATCGTATGTCTAGCATTAGTGGGATTGTATTTTCTCACAAGAAGCGACACATATCATTATCCGATTCTGCTATATTTTGCAGGAGGCTGTTTAGTGATTGGGTTATACAATATTTTGTCAGGCAAGACAAATTAATATTACTTCATCTCGTACATATTTATCAATTTCAAGTTTAATACCTATTTACTTATGTGGTTATGTGATTCCTCAATCGGAAGGAAAGTGGTCATGTCCGTAACGGGCCTGGCCTTGATCCTCTTCCTGACGTTCCATGCCAGCATGAACGTCGTGGCTCTCATCAGTGCAGAGGGCTACAACATGATCTGTGAGTTCCTCGGTGCCAACTGGTATGCAGTGGTGGCAACAGTGGGGCTGGCAGCATTAGTGGTTTTGCACTTCGTCTATGCTCTATGGCTCACGCTGCAGAACAAGAAAGCACGCGGCACCGACAACTACGCGGTGAAGGACAAGCCGGAGAAGGTGGAGTGGTCCAGCCAGAACATGTTCGTTCTTGGACTCATCATCTGCCTGGGCATGTTGCTGCACCTGTGGCATTTCTGGTACAACATGATGTTTGCCGAGCTTATCAATCCAATGGCTGAGTTCACTTATGAAGTTGCAGCTCCTGCCGATGGTTTCAAGTGGATTGTCTATACTTTCAATGGGCAGCCAGGTGCTCCTATCTACTCACTGCTGTATGTGGTGTGGCTGTGTGCTATCTGGTTCCACATCAATCATGGTTTCTGGAGTGCAATCCAGACACTTGGTTGGAGTGGCAAGATTTGGCTGAATCGCTGGCAGTGCATCGGTTTCATCTGGAGCAGCATTGTGGTGCTGATGTTCCTCGTCGTGATTGTTAAGTTTGCCCTTCTTGGTTCTGCGCCAATCTGTGGTTAACATATAGTTAAACATTAAACATCATACTAGTCATGACAAAGATAAATTCCAGAATACCAGAGGGACCAGTAGCTGAGAAGTGGACAAACTTCAAGGCACACCAGCGTTTGGTGAACCCTAAGAACAAGCTGAAGCTTGACGTCATTGTCGTAGGTACAGGCCTGGCAGGTGCCAGTGCTGCTGCATCACTCGGCGAGATGGGCTTCAATGTTTACAATTTCTGCATTCAGGACTCCCCCCGTCGTGCACACTCTATTGCTGCACAAGGTGGTATCAATGCAGCCAAGAACTACCAGAACGATGGCGACAGCGTATATCGTCTGTTCTACGACACCGTGAAGGGTGGTGACTATCGTGCTCGTGAGGCTAACGTATATCGTCTGGCTGAGGTTTCAAACAGCATCATCGACCAGTGCGTTGCACAGGGCGTACCTTTCGCACGTGAGTACGGCGGTATGCTGGCCAACCGTTCCTTTGGCGGTGCTCAGGTGAGCCGCACATTCTATGCCAAGGGCCAGACGGGTCAGCAGCTGCTGCTGGGTGCTTACAGCGCACTCTCTGCTCAGGTTAAGGCTGGCAAGGTTAAGCTCTTCACCCGCTATGAGATGGAGGATGTTGTTATTGTTGATGGCCGCGCACGTGGTATCATCGCCAAGAACCTTGTAACAGGTAAGCTCGAGCGCTTCTCTGCTAATGCTGTGGTTATAGCCACTGGTGGTTATGGTAACACATATTTCCTCTCCACAAACGCTATGGGCTGTAACTGTACAGCTGCCATCCAGTGCTATCGTAAGGGCGCTTATATGGCTAACCCAGCCTACGTTCAAATCCACCCGACTTGTATTCCAGTGCATGGCGACAAGCAGTCCAAGCTGACTCTGATGTCCGAGTCTCTGCGTAACGATGGACGTATCTGGGTTCCAAAGAAACTGGAGGATGCAAAGAAGCTCCAGGAGGGTACATTGCAAGGCTGGGAGATTCCGGAGGAGGATCGTGACTACTACTTGGAGCGTCGCTATCCGGCATTTGGTAACCTCGTGCCTCGCGACGTGGCTTCACGTGCTGCCAAGGAGCGCTGCGACAAGGGCTTTGGTGTGAACAACACAGGTCTTGCCGTGTTCCTCGACTTCTCAGAGTCAATCAACCGTCTGGGTATTGATGTAATCATGCAGCGCTATGGCAACCTCTTCGAGATGTACGAGGAGATTACCGACGTGTTCCCCGGTGATGTTGCCAACGAAATCAATGGTGTGAAGTACTACAAGCCCATGATGATTTACCCAGCTATACACTACACTATGGGTGGCGTTTGGGTTGACTATGAGTTGCAGACCTCTATCCCTGGCCTCTTCGCCATAGGTGAGTGCAACTTCTCTGACCACGGTGCAAACCGTCTCGGTGCTTCTGCTCTGATGCAGGGCTTGGCCGATGGCTACTTCGTACTGCCTTACACCATTCAGAACTACCTTGCTGACCAAGCCATCTGGCCGCGTATCAGCACTGATATGCCAGAGTTTGCTGAGGCAGAGAAGGCTGTTGACGACGAACAGACTCGCCTGCTGAACATCAAGGGTAAGCGTTCTGTCGATTCCATCCACAAGGAACTCGGACATATCATGTGGGAGTATGTTGGTATGGGTCGCACAGCTGAGGGCCTTAAGACTGGTATCCAGAAGATGAAGGAACTCCAGAAGGAGTTCGATACCAACCTCTTCGTGCCAGGCTCTAAGGAAGGTCTCAACGTTGAGCTGGACAAGGCTATCCACCTCCGTGACTTCTTCACAATGGGTGAGCTTGTGGCTCACGATGCCCTCTCACGCAACGAGTCCTGCGGTGGTCACTTCCGTGAGGAGTATCAGACCGAAGAGGGCGAGGCAAAGCGCGATGACGAGAACTTCTTCTATGTCGGTTGCTGGGAGTATAAGGGCGAGGACAAAGATCCTGAACTCCTCAAGGAACCACTGGAGTACGAGGCAATCAAGGTACAGACACGTAACTATAAGAACTAGGACCCCCTCCTCACTCCCCCTAAAGGGGGAGGGTGGTCACCTTACAAGTATTATAAACTATAGTAGAATATGACCCCCAAAAACATTCTACTCCCTCCCTTTAGGGAGGGCGGGGGGAGAGTCCTATGGCTAAGAATATATCCGTTACAATAAAGTTCTGGAAGCAGAACGGCCCGAAGGAGAAGGGCCACTTCGACACGCATGAGTTGAAGAACATACCAGACGACACATCGTTCCTTGAGGCTCTCGACATCATGAACGAGGAGCTTATAGAGGCAGGCAAGGAGCCTTTCGTGTTCGACCACGACTGCCGCGAGGGTATCTGCGGTATGTGTTCCCTTTACATCAACGGCACACCTCACGGCAAGACTGAGCGCGGTGCTACCACCTGTCAGCTCTACATGCGTAAGTTCAATGATGGCGACACCATCACAGTTGAGCCTTGGCGTTCAGCCGGTTTCCCAGTTATCAAGGACTGCATGGTTGACCGTTCAGCCTTCGATAAGATTATCCAGGCTGGTGGCTACACCACTGTTCGCACAGGTCAGCCTCAGGATGCCAACGCTATCCTCATCCCGAAAGAGGATGCCGACGAGGCAATGGACTGCGCATCATGCATCGGCTGCGGTGCTTGTGTTGCAGCATGTAAGAATGGCTCTGCCATGCTCTTTGTCAGCTCTAAGGTCAGCCAGCTTGCTCTGCTCCCACAGGGTCGCGTAGAAGCTGCTCGCCGTGCAAAGAACATGGTGGCTAAGATGGATGAACTCGGCTTCGGTAACTGCACTAACACACGTGCTTGCGAAGCTGTTTGTCCGAAGAATGAGACCATTGCCAACATTGCCCGCCTGAACCGCGAGTTCATCAAGGCAAAGCTGGCTGACTAGTCAAGAAGCTTACATAAAAAAGCCCGCACAGAACTATCTGCGCGGGCTTTTTCATGCCTGTAGGTTGCTAAGAAGCTATACTGGCAGTATGTTATTTGATGTTTAATTTGCGGGTGCGGAGAACATTGCCGTTCTGCATCTTGATAATATAGGTTCCTTGTACGGAGCCGATGGATAGGCGGGTTGGGTTCATGACGAAGCGGATTAGCTTACCGTCTATTGTGTAAATCCATGCCTTCTCAACGTTGGTGAAGTAGAGTATGCCGTCACTTAAAATGACCTCTGAGGCTTGGAGAACAGTACTCTGAACGCCGTTGTTGTTGCTGCTCAGGTCATCAGGCTCGTTGGCTATGCCTTCATCGTAGATGCTGGCTGGAGGCTGTCGCTGTGGGTTGTCACCGCTGATCTCAATACCTAGATCGAGTGAGAAACCCTTGCTGGTGAGACCTACAGGACCTGGATGCGGGAACCATGCATCGGAGAATACTATGCGGATGCGGCTCTCACCGCAGACAGCATCAGTTGGCACAGTGAACGTGAACGGCTTCAGGTTGTCCACATTGTTCTTTTTCTGGTTCGAGATGCCTTGCTCCACGATTACTTCATCTGTACCACCCTCGAAGAAACCGTTGATGTTCCAGTCGGCATAGCCCTTCATGACGCAGTATTGCAGACCATCGCTGTGGGTGAAATAGCTGTAGTCAATGTTAATAACATCACCCTGCTTTGCCTTGATGACTGCTGTCTGGGTGGCATTGACATAGTTGAGGTCTTCTACAGGACCAGCCTGATTACAGGTGTAGTTACAGTTTGCAACGCTGGCTCCCGTACTCGTAATCTTGGTTAGGAAACGGGAGGTAATGGCGGTCTGGTAGCCTTCGGAGCTGGGGTTAAGTTCGCTTACGCCGTATGCAACGCCGCTGGAGCCAACCTCTGGCACGTTGCTACTGCGGCTCACAGCAACCCATTGGGGTGCGGAGTAGGTCTTGAGGTCTTTGCTGACAGCCCTTACGCCAAAGTATGGTTGCTCATCCTCGGCCATTGGTACGTCGCCCACAAAGGCAGACCACCCCTGGACGTGGCTTACGACACTGATGCGGCCGCCTTCTCCATTCTTGTATAGTATCTCAAAGTGGTCGATATCTGCATCATCGTTGTAGAGCAGACCTGTTGCAGGCAGCTCCTTGTCAAGAGTCCAGTTGAGTTTTACGCTTAGGCGTGTGGTGGTCTCTTTCTTCACCTCTGCCATCAGGCTCTTCACCTCTGTTGGACGTACTGTGGCTTCATCGTTAATCTGCAATTCACCTATATATAATTTATAGTCGGCTGTAACGTTGGTCAGACGCAAGCCAATGAAGTCAATCTGGTCGGTGGTACTGATGCCTGTGAGTTCGATGGTCTTCTCTTCCCATGTCTTATTCGTGGTGGCGCCTACGGGGAACGTCTTCCATTCGCTGCCCACTTTGACAATAAGGGATAGATGTGTGTCAGTCTCAACCTCTTTGCCAGTCTTTACAGCTATCTTGGCGTATGGCGTTCCCGAATTGCCTGTTAGGGCGGTGCGGAACAGGATGATATCGGCACTTCCAGCACCTGTGCCTGTCAGTCTCAAGCAAGAGCCGCCCATGTAGGCATCCTCTATGGTGAACTCTGGATTCACGATGGCTGTGGGTGTTGTGGTACCTGACTTGTACTGTAACCAGCGATAGGTGGGTACGATGTCCTGAGTGGAGAGATTGTACCAGTTTCCATGTGTTGGTTTTCCCCTGTAAGCATAGATCTCGCCGATACCTGTGTTGAAGTATGTGTGGAAGGGAAGTTTGCCTTGAATACCAGAGCGCTCGGGGAAGTATGTTGCCAATCCGCCGAAGCCTGAGAGGGGAGGTGTTGTGCCGTTCCAGCCCCATTCATTTCCTGTGTTCTGCATCGTGGGACGGTTGGCCGGGTTACGGTTGCCACCAGACATAGTGCGTTCAAGCAGTGCCTGGTAGTTGGCTTGGAAGTCCTGTGCATCCCTGCCATCGTTGTAGCTCCAGAAACGACTATTGCTATGCTCGCCCCATAGAACTGCACCAATGTCTTTTCCTGCGAGATTTGTCCAGCTGCGGTTCATGTTGACAATCCACACGCCGGCATAGAGTCCGTCTGTAGTTCCCATCGCGTCTTTGGCAGCATTTTCGGTAGAGGTCATGTATCGGCCAGAGATGAAGTCGCCGCCGGAATAATTGATGAAGGCATCGGCTGTACGGCCTTCGGAATTGCCAAACAATGCGTTGGAATTGCTGGCTGACAGAGAACTGTTCTGTGTGTAGAGACCGATGTGGAAGTTGTTGAAACCACGTGCCTCCGCTTCTTTATAAAGGGCTTTGTGGAAAGCTATCATATCGGCGTTGTCATAACCTGCGGCTTCGAAGTTATAGTTGAAGCCGTCGCTGCCGAAGAATTGCAGTAGGCTTATTAGTGGCTTGACATACTTGTATGTACCATCAGCATTCTTTGTGGTCACCAGTGCCATCCACGATGTGGGTTGTGAGCCAGCGGTCCATGACTCAAAGAACTTGATGCCTGAGAGTATGTCGGTGCCGTTCTGGTGGGCTGCATCCACCCAGGCACCAGGCGCTTGAAACAGTCCGTGGTTCCATGAACCAAAGAGGTGGGTGTAGTTCCACATCGTGTAGGTGTCATCGCCGGTGTTGGTACCAGGATAGCCACCTATGTGCTTGGCGGTACCCATGGGGATGTTCATCCAAAGGCGGCGTGTGTTCTTGACACCTGACACCAGCTGGTTAGCCTGGTCATTGATGAGCGCATGTGGACGCACATGAGAGCGGACAAACTCGATGTCAATCATATTGAAGCCTGCTGCTTCAAACTCGGCTACCGTTGGATACTGACGTCCTTGTTGCTGGGCGTCATAAAACAGGTTCAGTAAGGTTGTCTCGTTGAAGGGCGAGAAATCAAAGAGTTCCTTCGATGCCGAAGGGTCGTACTCTTGCGCTTGAGTCTTCTGCAGAAAGCTGAGGCATAATAGCGCAAGCGCAGCTATCATAGTAGTTCTTTTCATGTGATATAATATTTAATGATGAATGTTGTTCAATAACCCTAAAAGTTCGGAGCTTCTACATCCCACCAAAGGCGTGTTGCTTGCAGGTCAGGTCCGCCAAGGGCTTTCAGACCAGTGGCTTGAATGTCTGACACAGATGCATCGTCCGTGTTGGGGAAGGGCGCACGGCGTAGAATGTCACCGTACTTAAGGCTGCCGTCACCCTCGTCCGCGTTCAATACGGGGAAGAGTCTGGGATACCCTGTGCGACGTAAATCTACCCATGCCTCGTTGGGATAGGGGAAGCTGGCAATATATTTCTGTGTAATGATTTTCTCAAGCTTCATTTCAGGACTGTCGGCATCATCCCATTTCACACCAATCTTGGTCGTGCTGGGCTCGTCTGGAACATTTCCTAGCGGGTCGTGGTAGGTGTAGGGCATAGGAGCTTTGCGTTCCATGTAGTCGGTCATCATGGTTGTGTAGTTGTCAATGGCCTCGGTGTAGTTGCGGTCGTAGATGTAACCATGACGGATGCCACGCTCATAGAAGAACTGAGCCGTTTCGCCCATGTTCCAGCCGCGAAGGGCACCCTCGGCACGAAGGAAATCTACTTCTGACATCTTCATGATATATAGCGGAGCATCAAACATATCGTCTTTTTCGAAAACGCTGCATGCTAGCATCGGGTTGGAAGCTGCGCTCTGTCCCATGCCTGGGTGAATGCCTTCGCGGAGTCCTACAATGCGTGTGTTTGGCTCCAATACTTCACCAGTTTTGGAATTAATCATTCGTGCACTATTGTTCTTGAACAAAGGCATATTGCCGGTGACGTAGGGATGTTGTAGGCTCATGAGCAGACTCTCGAAAGAAGCACTCAGGCGGGCATCGCCCCATGTAATCCAAATCATGTTCAGCGGGTGTGAGAAACCTAGCTGTGACTCTAAAAGGGCAAATTCCTGATCCTCGCTTTCAATCACTCCGCCAGCGATAGCTTCCTCAGCCCATTTCTTGGCTTCATCAGGAATTACTTTGGCGCAGTGGATGGCGATTCGCAGTTTCAATGAGTTGGCCAAACGAATCCAGGACTTCACGCCTGTCTGCCCAGTATATTTGTCCTTGCTGATTTCCAGGTTTTCATTCATCAGTGCCTGAAGCTTAGTCTTGTACCAGTCGGGGCGTGCATCGTAGTGTAGCAGGCAGCGGTCGATGTCGTGAATGTGCTGGATGATGGCACGATAGACAGCCTCTACACCATCATAGGTAAAGGGCGCTTCCTGCCAGTTGGATAGGAACTTGAAATAGGGAAAAGCTCCGTGTATATCCATAATCTCCTGTGACGCATAGTCGAACATCAGCAGGTATATGGCCTTCATTTCGGGGATGGAGTCAATGTCGGGGTGATTAAGCAGCGGCACCATAGCGTTTTTAGCCATGAGGTACATACTGTTGGGGCCAGGATTGAATTCTGCGCTTATGTCGTAGGTGGACTGCAATGTACCGTACATGAAGTCGTAGTGTGGCACAGTGGCGTATTGCGCATAATTGTCAGGTCCGAGAGAGTACTGACGCTGGTAGGCGTGTTCACCTGGATAGTTTCCTTCCTTGCCTCCTCGTAGGGCATATTGTCCGCCTTTTGCTTGACGGAGTGGTGTCTGTAGGTTGTTCAGTGCCTTGTCAAACCCAGCCTCTGTGATATCAACATCGTAGTTAAGAACATCTGCCGTGCCGTGATACACTTCGTCTTCAAGAGCGACTTGATTGATGGATAGTGTACTGACGGGATCGTCGAACTCAAAGTCCATGCATGAGATAAATCCTACGGATATGGCAATGGCAGCAAACGTAAGGATGTATTTATTCTGTTTCATATTCTCTGTTCAAAAGCTAAGTTTCACATTAAAACCAAAAGACCTGGTGGAAGGCATGTTGAAGAACTCAAAGCCACCCAGACCGTTACCTGTTGAGAGGGAAATGTCAGGATCTACTGGGGCATCCAAATAAATGAAGAACAGATTTCGTCCGATGAATGACAGTGATAAGTCCTTGTTCTCTCCAATCAAGTCATAGAAAGTGTAGGCCAGGGAGAGTTCCCTCAGACGGAAATTTGTGGCATCGTAGGCATAGAGTGGAGTATATTCGCTGTTGCGTGCACCGACAACCTGATAGTAGTTGCGTACTCCAATGATGTTGCCGCTGCCATCGGGCAAGTACATGGCGGGCTGACCGTCGGCGGTATAAAGATTCTTTGCAATAGCTTCATCACGAGCATCTGCTGTGCGTTCAGAGAGACCCAGTCCGTCCAGCATCGCTTCTGTGAGTGAGATGACCTTGCCACCGATGCGGCCATTGATAAGGAATGAGAGCTGGAAATTCTTGTAGTTGACGGTGTTAGACCAACCCAGTTGCCACTTGGAGTTCATATTGCCAATCAACTTGGTGTAGTTTTGTTCCTTGATGATGTTGCCGTTTGAGGTAAGGAATATGGTGCCGTCATCGTTGCGCTTCAGGTCGCGGACATACATGTCACCGAAGGCATCCCCCTCGAAATAGCGTACACGGACACCGGCAACGTCTGTGTAGATTTGTTTCTGACGTCCAGCAGCATCATATCCAACCTCCTTGATGATATTGTCGTTATATGAGAAGTTCACAGCCGTGCGCCAACGTAGATTTCTGTTAATCTGGAAGTTGTAACCGATAGTTGTCTCTATACCCAGATTGCGAACCTTGGCAGAGTTCTCATATACCACGATGCCTGCCGTGTTGCCGATGGGCATGTAGAGGTCTGTGACAGTTGAATTATAATAGGTGAAATCTACACTCAGCCGGTTGTCGAGGAACAGCATCTCCAGACCCGCCTCGAAAGACTTTGTCGTTTCTGGCTTGGCACTGGTGAACAGTCCTGCACTCGTTGCACTCATGGCTCCCGTATAGTCGTTGCTTGTAGCAGAGTTGTAGTAGCGGTTAGGCACGGCATTACCTACTTGGGAATAGGATGCGCGAATCTTTGCATAGTTCCACCACGATGGTAGTGTGAAAAACTCGTTCAGTAGGGCATTGGCACCGAAACCGAAGTAACCGTAGAACTTATCCTTATTGTTATTGAACTGGCGATATACGCGGTAGGCATCAGCACGGACAGAGGCATCCACATAGACTTTTTCCTTCCATCCCACCTGAGCCGTTGCGAAGACTGCCCGATCCCAGTTGGACGTCTCTGACTCGGAAGTCACACCAGTGCCTCCGTACTTCGTATTGAATCCGTTGACCACTGTACTCAGCTTCATGTTGCCTACGTCCACGTTTGTAGCATTTGCAATGTATGTGTGATAATTGTTTGTTCTCACTACATGTCCAACCCAGCCAGCTGAGGCATTGACTTCCCAATCCTCCTTGAAGGTCTTGTTGAAGTTCAGTATGATGTCGATGTACTGTTCTGTGGTTGTGGTGCGGGCCTTGTTGTAGGTTCCGAAATCGTACATTGATGCGGGTGCGAATGTGGTGGCATAGCGCCAGCCCTCCTCGCTGTACTTAGTGTGGTCAAAGTTGTATCGAGCCTGCAAGGAGAAACCTCCCCAGATGTCCAGCAGTCCCTGAAAACCTCCATAGACACGGTCGTCGCGGTGGATGCCCTGGTTCTGGTTCAATAGCCAGTAGGGGTTGTTCTGTCGTGCATCCATGTAGGGGTAGTTCATCATCGGTCCGTTCAACCTCACCCTTTCGCTTTGGCGGATATAGCCGTCTGCTACGGGATTTTCTACAAAGTGAGTCTGTAATTCCGACATCCAGTAGCTATTTTGTATCGCATAGTTGTCGCGATAGTATTGCATGTCTATGTTGCGGGGCGCTGTGTATAGATGGTAAATGGGGTTGCCCACAGTGCCTCCGCCTATACGGTTCTTGGTTTTTGTCTGAGTGTAGTTGATGTTGGTATTCACGGTCAGACGTTCCCACAGCTTGTAGGTCTGGCGGAAAGAGAACGAATTGCGTGTGTAGTTGTTTGTCTCCACCAGGCCGTTTGCGTAGGTGTTGGCTGCGGAGAAATAGCTTTGAACCTTTTCTGTACCACCCGACAAGGCAACCGAGTTGTTCGTGGTCACACCAGTTCGGTAGAAGTCTTGAACATCATCATTCCCATAGTTTCGAAGATGTATGTCGCGCTCGTATGGGAACTTCTCTGTCGCCATAGCTTTGGCGTATGTGGGCGACTCGGTGATAAGGCCGCCCCAGCCGTTTGCTTCGCCGAGGTATCCCTGCGGAGTGACGGCAGCACCGTATTTATTCTGGATGTTGGGCGTTAACAAGGGCATGTCCATCGTGACATTTCCTGTGTAGCTGACAGACAGTTTGCCTGCCTTACCTTTTTTGGTAGTAATCATGATGACGCCATTGGCTGCCCGTGAACCATACAGTGCTGCAGCGTTGGCACCCTTCAGCACATTGATGCTCTCTATGTCATCGGGATTGATCATCGACAGGGGGTCGCCACCTTCTGTGGCTCCATTTTCGGTGAAGGATTTTGGGTCGTTAATCTGACCGCGTGTCTCGTTGGACATCGGCACTCCGTCCACGACGATGAGAGGGGAGGATGAGCCTAATATGGATTTGGCTCCGCGTAGTTGGATTTTCGAGGCTCCGCCTGCTCCGCCTGCACTGGGAGTGATGGTTATGCCTGCCACCTTTCCTTGCAAGGAATTGGCAATGTTCACTTCCTGTACCCTCATAAACTCGTCCGACTTGATTTGTTGGGTGGCATAGGTCAGTGACTTTTCCTTGCGGAGGATGCCCATTGCGGTTACAACCACCTCCTGAATGTCATTGGCTGTTGGCTGTAGCTTGATGTTGTAGGTGGTGCGACTGTCCACAGGAATTTCCTGGGATTGATAGCCCATAAAGGAAACAACAAGAATGGCTCCAGATGGGACATCATTGATGGTGAAATTGCCGTTGATGTCACATAGCGCACCATTCTGTGTGCCTTTGACTTTCACTAATGCGCCTATGAGGGCTTCGTTGTTCTCATCGACAACGGTTCCTTTCAGAGTCCGGGTCTCAGGGTCTTGTGCAGGAATGACTACATTCTCTGTGTTTATTGCCGTTGCACGTATAGGGAAGAAACTCCCTGCTGCCAGCATCAGAGAAAATGCTAGCAGGGCAAAAGGTTGACGATTGCTCATGAAGGTTAGTTCTAGTATTGGTTTCCTTTGCAAATATAGCATATACCTATATTATATGTAGGGAAAGTTAACCGATTTTTTGTTTTTTTATGAAATCAAATTACGGCAACGGCCAACCTCGGTTTATTGCGGGGTTGGCCGTACATGGAAACAAAGGATTGAAGCCTATGTGTGTTCGGGTGGATTGTCTTATTGAATCAGGATGCGGACAGAGGCTTGCCGTCCTCCACTGATGGCGCGGAGGAAGTAGATGCCAGGAGTGGCTGATACAGGGATGGGGAAGTCTCCGTTGCGTAGGAAGCTGTGTTGGTAGATGACCTTGCCATTAGTGGAGATGAGCTGTACAGGTATCTGCCATTCGCCTACAGCTGAGAAGGTTAGGGGTAAGTTGTCGCCAGCGTGGCTGACGGTGTAGGCTGGTGTAATGGCGAAATGAGCCTGTTGTGCGGCCTGGTCGGCATCGGCTGCCATCTCCTCTATGCCTGTGTAGTTGAATGCAGCATCGCGTATGCTCTCTGAGTACTTATACCATTTATAATTGGTGGAAGCGGGTTGCCAAACGTTTTTGCCCATTTTCAGGTGGTAGCAGTGATGCTTCTTGCGTGTGGCGTCGCCTTGATAGATATAGTCGGTGTTGGTTATCACGGCAATCACTACTCCGTTGGCAGGTGCTTCTGGCATTAGCATGGATACCTCCACATCGCGCATTGAGCGCCCTTTGACAGGTTCGCCATAGAACACCTTGCCGTCGGCGGTGCGGTAGCAGAGCTGGCAAACCATATTGGCTGAGAGGGCGCGGAAGGTGATGCTAACCTCATCGCCTGCACGTCCGCTGGTGTGCAGCACCACTTGATTGGCTCCGCTCCAGCCAGGAGCCGTGCGGTATTCTGGCTTCCACCAGCCAGTGCTGTCGGCATTGCCGATGGCTGTCATCTTGGCGTATGGCGTGGCTCTCCACTCTGCAGTCTTTATCCAGTATGGTTCCCATTCTTGTCGGATGGTTACGAGCCAGTTGTTGTCGAGCAGGGCTTCGCATGCCTTTGACCACATTCCTACATCAATCATTGCCTGACGTGCGCGGTATTCGTAGATGAGGCGTCGTATCTGGGTGTCTCCTAAGCCTTGTATTTTCTTTCCGTTCTCGATGATGCCTTCTGCCATACCCTGCAGCACACGGTTCTTGCAGTAGCGCCATATCCAAGCTATGCTGCCCTTGCCTAGTATCTCGCTACAGAAGTGTGGGAACAGTTCACCATATTGTACACCTCCCAACAGGTTGCGCCAGGTGCATATCTGCTGGGAGCCTTCAAACATATTCACGCCTTCGGCTGATGGACCACCGAAACTGTCGTCCTGCAGCCAGCCGGAATAGCATTCGATAGGCATGAATGGAGCTATCATGTTGCCTGCGCTGAGGAAGCCCATGCTTTCAGGTTCCTTTCCGCTCTTTCTTACTTCAGCCTCTCCTTGCAGCCAGGTGTTGCCTCCTTCATGGAACCATGCAGAGTTCTTGCACCCTTCCAGATCGGCAAAGGTGGCGTGAATGCCTTCGTGGACACATGCGTTCTGCTGGCCAATGCGGTCACCGTAGGTACATTGGGGGTCGAAGCTATAAATAGGGTAGTAGCTGAGTAGCACCATTGGCCATGATGAGCCGTTGTAGGATGTGGCACTTTGCCAACCGCCGGTGGCGGTGTTGGGTGTTCCTGCATCAAAACTGAGACCAGAGCCGTAGCCATAGACCTGGCTGTAGTAGCCGTTTCTGGCTCGTTTGTCGGGTGGCCATCCCATCTCATTACGGAAGTAGGCAAAGTCCTCATCCATCTTTTTTGCCAGCAGCACCATCGAGGTGTCGCTAATGAGCGGATTGGCGTTAGGTCCTACGGCTACGCTCCACCATTCGCCATGCACCTCTCTAGCCACATTTACGTTTTCAGGCAGTCGACCTTTGGTTGGGGCGGGCAGTGATGGGTATTCGGATCGGAAGTCGTAGTCAAGGGTTGGTGTATAGCTAGGCCATTGGTAGCCAATCAGTGGGTTATACTCGCCATCGACGCTGATGGTATAGCGTAGCGAGGTTATGGCTCCGCATGGACGCTCATAGCATACGGTGTAGAAACCACTCTCGCCAACGGTGTGTGTGTTTTCTGTGCTGACCACATCGCCCATGTCGTCGAGCCAGTACCAGTTTGGCGTCTCTTCTTCGCTGTCAGGCAGTGTAAGCGTGGGTGAAAGTGTTGCTGTCTCGCCACTCTCAATCATAATTTGAGTGTTGCCCGTCAAGACAGCTGCAGCACAGTCGTTAATGGCAGTTCCCATCACGGAGAACTCTCGCAGCCCGCATGCAGCCTGTCCTTTCATGTACAGACGAAGCCTGTTGGTGGTGATGTCGAGTCCTGACATCGTGGCGTTGCCGGCGGCGTTGGCCTCTTCCACGTCCATAGCCTTAGTCCAATCGTGTCCATCCCATATTGCCAGATATGCCGTGGAAGGCACTTGCAGCCTCTCGTCTATCTTCCAGTTGATGGTGATGCGGTTGATGTTGCAGCGTGTGCTCCAGCTGTACTCCACGTAGTCCATTTCGTCTGTTGGCCCCTCGCTGCGGTAGTTGCTCCAGTAGGCATGGCTGCTCCCGTTGTAGCCGTCGTTGATGGCGTTTACGCTGTGACCTGCTTCGGCGTAGGAACATCTTACGGTGATATCAGTATTCTTGT
Organism: Bacteroidaceae bacterium; assembly: GCA_017620295.1. Classification (GTDB taxonomy): domain Bacteria; phylum Bacteroidota; class Bacteroidia; order Bacteroidales; family Bacteroidaceae; genus Physcousia. Next base: position 44,773 of record JAFZQR010000082.1, on the reverse strand, counting down.
GCAGTGATGCAGCGTTGGCGCAATTAATACTACAAAACAGAGCTGTAATGGCAAGAATTTGCGAAAAGTGTCGCATAAAGAGTTGTTAGTTTTGTGCGTTTATGAAATAATTTGCATACAAAAGTAGTTATTTTATGTGTTCGGCATCAACTAAAAGCTAAATTTTCTACCTTTGCAGCCGCATTAAGCCCTATGGGGTATCGATGTATTGAGAATATGTCTGGGAAGTAATGTAAACTATAAATAATAAAACTATGTATTGGACACTAGAACTAGCCTCCAAGTTGGAGGATGCTCCCTGGCCAGCAACCAAGGAAGAGTTGATTGACTATGCCGTGCGTAGTGGCGCACCAATGGAGGTCATTGAGAACCTTCAGGAGATTGAGGATGAAGGTGATATCTACGAGACCATTGAAGACGTATGGCCTGACTATCCAACCAAGGAAGACTTTCTCTTCAACGAGGACGAGTACTAGGCGATAGCTTTAGCGTAATACGCTTATAATTAACGAGGTGCGGAAATGCTGCTTGTTTCCACACCTCGTTTTTACGTGCCTATAGACGCTGTTAGAAAAATACCTGCCGTCGTTTTTTTTACCTATGAGCGTGGGCGTCTCGCCCGCATTAATCTTTTGGCTCCCTATACTCCGAAGGGGTGATACCGAACCGACGCACGAAGCAAGGGCAGAGACGCAGTATGCGGCTATGCAGTCTGAGCGGCTGACTGACGCGGAGCTTGCTCCAGCATAAGAAAGAACGCACAGACGAACATAGCTGCAAGTATTGCAGCTATGCCTTGTAAGAAGGAGGAAAAGCGCAAGTGCGGTGGGAAAATGCGAGGGCGCTTAACTAACCTCTCTCCCCGAAGGGGGCGCTACAATAAAACAAGATAGGCTGCGTTATATAGATATGATAGTACTGAAGATAATTGGTGTCCGCTGAATTAACAAAAAGCCGCAACCCTCTGGTTACGGCTTTTTGTTAATTCAGCGGACACTAGTTAGTTGATGGAGAAGGGGGGGCGCAAAAATTATTGTACCCCCTTTCTCTTGTTTTGGTGGAGCAAAGGGGCTATCTTTACGCGCAGAATTGATAAGACAAGCGATATGAATAGAATTTATGGACTGCTGGTGGCGTTGCTGTGCGTGGCGACGCTGACATCGCAGACGCGTATTGATTTTGTTACGCCGTCGATTGTAAGGGTGCGCTGGTCGGCTGATGGTGTGTTTCGGGGCAATGGCACTGGCGTATGCACCTGGCAGCAGCAGGATGTGAAGGTTACATCCGACAGGCTCGGCGCAGGCTCGGCGCAGGATGGTGTGCGGAGGTATTGGTCGGACGTGCTGACGGTGGAAGTGGATGAAAGGACGGGTGCTGTGACTTTCCGTGACAGGGCAACAGGTCGTGTGCTGCTGCAGGAGGATGCGACATGTCCGCATGAAGCGGAGCCTGTGGTGGAGGAACGCATAGTCTATGACGAGGGGTCGGCCCGGATTGAGGAGACTGCGAACGGCAAGGTGACGGTGAAGGAGGTGATGAGGCGCGACACTCTGGGCGCGACGACACGCTACCGTGTGCATTTCCGTTTCACTCAGGGCGAGGCTCTGTACGGCCTGGGGTCGCACATGGAGGACTATATGAACCTGATGGGCAAGACTGTGTATCTGACTCAGCACAACCTGAAGGCGACGATGCCGGTGATCAACTCTACTGGAGGCTACGGTCTGCTGTTTGACGTGGGCTGTGCGATGAAGTTTGAGACGAGACGGATGACGAATGACGAATTGGGAATGACGAATGACGAATTACGAATGACGAATGTGGAGTATGAGGGTACGATGCAGATGGAGGCGGCGAAGGAGGTGGACTACTACTTCATCAAGGGTGAGGGGATGGACGATGTGGTGCGCGGCTACCGCTGGCTGACGGGTGATGTGGCACTGATGCCCCGCTATGTTTTCGGCTATACGCAGTCGAGGGAGCGCTATAAGTCGTCGGAGGAGATTGTGAATACCTTGCGTGAATACCGCCGCAGGGGGGTGCCTATTGATATGATTGTGCAGGACTGGAACTACTGGCCTGAGGGTTGGGGGTACATGAAGATGGACCGCCGCTACTATCCCGACCCGAAGGCTCTGGCGGACTCGGTACACGGGCTGCATGCGAAGCTGATGGTGAGTATTTGGGCTAGTATAATTAACTGTCCCCAGGAACGTGACTTCCGCGAGCGGGGTTATATGCTGGAGCATTCGGTGTATGATGCCTTTAATCCTGAGGCTCGACGCTACTACTGGAAGTATGCCAACGATGAGTTCTTCAGCTGGGGTTTTGATGCGTGGTGGTGTGACAGCAGTGAGCCTCTGGACGGTGACTGGAACCGTATGCCAGAGCCTGTTGACGGTAAGGCTTACGGATGGGACGACCATGCACGCCGCTGGCAGCTGAACAAGGACATCCTGAGCGATGCCCTGGGATCTGAGCGCAGCAACCTCTACTCGCTGAACCATGCGAGGGGTATATATGAGAACCAGCGTGCGACGACGAGCGAGAAGCGCGTGGTGAACCTGACACGCAGCAGCTATGCGGGTCAGCAGCGCTACAGCACGATAGTCTGGAACGGTGACACGCATGCGTCGTGGGCGTCGTTCCGCCAACAGATACCTTCTGGTCTGAACTATATGGCAGCGGGTGCTCCGTACTGGACGGTGGATGTGGGATGCTTCTTCGTTAGCAACGACGGTCGCCGGTGGTTCTACACTGGTGAGTTCCCCGATGGGGTCAAGGACGATGGCTACAAGGAGTTCTACACGCGCATGTTCCAGTGGGCAACGTTCCTGCCTGTGCTGCGCAGTCACGGCACCGACACTCCGCGCGAGATATGGCAGTTCGGCGAAGCGGGGACTCCCTACTATGATGCGATACTCAAAATGATACGCCTGCGCTACTCGCTTATACCATATATATATAGTATGGCGGCCAAGCAGACATACGATGGCTATACGATGACCCGCATGCTGGCTTTTGACTATGCCAATGACCCTGCTGTGCTGGACCTGAAGGATGAGTATATGTTCGGACGCTTCCTTGTTTGCCCTGTGACGCATCCGATGAGTGAACAAAACACAAGGCGACTTTATTTGCCACAACTGTCAAATAAAGAATTGACAATTGACAATGGACAAAGGAAAATTGACAATGGACAATGGTTTGACTATTGGAGTGGGGAGCAGTATGAGGGTGGACAATGGATAGAGCAGGAGGTGGGTATTGACCGTCTGCCGCTCTTCGTGCCCTCGGGCAGCATCATCCCCACGACGGAGGTGGCGCAGTACACAGCGGCCCAGGTGGGGAAGCCAGTCACCCTGCACATCTATCCAGGGGCGGATGCCCACTTCGACCTCTATGAGGACGAGGGCGACAACTATAATTTCGAAAATGGTCAGTATTCGGTTATCCCTATAGACTGGGACGAGAAGCACCAGCGTCTGACCATAGGTCGGCGCGAGGGTTCGTATCCGGGTATGCAGGCCGAGCGCACATTCATCGTGGAAGTGATTGGTAAGGGCGTTCATAAGGAAGTGAATTATAAAGGCAAAAAAGTATCCATAAGATGAAACATCATATTATCCTATCTGCGGCAGCCACGCTGCTGGCCGTGTTTCCTACAAGCCGCATGGCGGCACAGTCGTCGCTACTGCACTACAACAGACCTGCCACCTACTTTGAGGAGGCTCTGCCTATAGGCAACGGTTCGCAGGGTGCAATGGTCTATGGACGCATAGGCGCAGACCGCCTGTCGCTGAACGATATCACACTGTGGACGGGTGAGCCAGACCGCGAGGTGTTCTCCCCAGATGCTCATGAGAGTATTGCTGGTATCCGCGAGGCTCTCTTCCGTGAGGACTACCGCGAGGCCGACCGCCTGCAACGAGCTGTGCAGGGTCACTACTGCCAGAACTACCAGCCGCTGGGAACGCTGACCTTCACTTCGTTGAAGGTAATGGAGAATGAGCAATGGACAGTGGATAATGGACAATACAGCAGGGAACTGGATCTTGAGCGGGCTGTGGCGACGGTTTCATATCCAGGATGCAGGCGTGAGTACTTCGCATCGGCTCCTGACTCGGTGATTGTGGTTCGTCTGTTGGCTACTGACGGCGGTAAGATAAATGAGCGGTTCAGCTATTTGTGCCAGTTGCCGCATCAGACCAAGGCTACAGCGCAGCGTGACAGCGTGGGCGAGCTTGTCACCGACGGATATGCCGCTTGGACCAGTAAGCCAAGCTATGCAGGAGGTGCCAACAGCTTCCGCTACGACTCGAACCGTGGTATTCACTTCCGCACTATCGTCCGCATACTCCCCCGTGGAGGACAGGTCCGGACTGTTGAAGACGGCGCGGTTGAGGTTACTGATGCCAATGAAGTGCTAATGCTGATTGCTAATGTCACCAGCTTCAATGGAGCAGACAAAGATCCTGTGCGTGAAGGGCGTGACTACCAGAGACTGGTGCGCTCTCGCATAGAGGCGGCAACAGAACTTTCGTATGATGACCTGCTCAACCGTCATATTGAGGATTATCAGCAGTTCTACAATAGGGTGAGTCTCGAACTGGGAAGCACCGACCCCGCCATCAGTGGCAAGACCACCGAGCAGCAGCTGCGCGACTATACCGACAATGATGAGAAGAACCCTGATTTGGAGGAGCTTTACTTCAACTACGGTCGCTATCTGCTCATCAGCTGCTCGCGCACGAAGGGTGTACCCGCCAACTTGCAGGGCTTGTGGAACGAGAGCATACTGCCTCCCTGGTCGTGCAACTACACCAGCAACATCAACGTGGAAGAGAACTACTGGCCAGCCGAGACGACTGCTCTGCCAGAGATGCATGAAGCTCTGCTGGGCTTCATCGGGCAACTGCCCGTGACGGGAGGTGCAACGGCCCGGGCCTACTACGGCGTGGAGAAGGGCTGGTGCCTGGGACACAACACCGACATTTGGGCAATGACCTGTCCTGTGGGTGAGCGTGGTGGCGACCCATCGTGGGCCAACTGGAATATGGGTGGCGCATGGATCAGCACTCACCTGTGGGAGCATTATGCATTCACGATGGATGCGGACTATCTGTGCAGAGTATGGTCTACGCTGCGCGGTGCTGCCGATTTCTGCATGGACTGGCTTGTGGAGCATGACGGCAATCTGATCACGGCTCCTGCGACATCTCCGGAGAATATCTATAAGACACCAGACGGATACAATGGCCGTACTGTGTATGGCGGTTTTGCCGACCTGGCTATGATACGCGAATGTCTGACGGATGCCCGTCAGGCTGCCATAGTGCTGGGAGAGGATAAGGAATATATCAAGCGTATAGACGAGACTATCAGCAGGCTTCTTCCTTATCGTATCGGAGAACGCGGTAATCTGCAGGAGTGGTATCACGACTGGGAGGATGCTGACTGGTATCATCGCCATCAGTCGCACCTCTTCGGGCTATACCCCGGACATCATATCACAGTGGAAGCTACGCCAGAGTTGGCAGCAGCATGCAAGCGCACACTGGAGATAAAAGGCGACCGCACCACGGGGTGGAGTACAGGCTGGCGCGTGAACCTGCAGGCACGGTTGCATGAGGCTGAGACGGCCTATCATATCTATCGCGTACTGCTGAACTATATCTCGCCCGACGGCTATCAGGGTCCTGACAAGCGTAGGGGCGGTGGCACATATCCTAATCTGCTGGATGCTCATTCGCCTTTCCAGATTGATGGAAACTTTGGCGGAACGGCTGGTGTGGTTGAAATGCTTGTTCAGAGTACGCTGAAGGAGAATGGGGAGGCTGATGTGCTACTGCTGCCGGCTCTGCCTGCGGCTTGGGCTGCAAGCGGTAGCGTAAAGGGTGTGCGAACACGAGGCGGCTATGAGCTGGATTTCGCATGGAAGGATGGAAACGTCACAGCCCTCACCGTACACGACTTGCGTCCTGCCTCTGCCGGTTCAGCACGGCTTGTGCTGCATCAGGGAGCAAAACGCTGGGTGGTGAAGAGCAAGCCTGGGAAAACACGCAAAACAATTCAAGTCAAGTAAGTAAATGAAAAAGTACGTTTTTATATTGGTCGCTGTCCTGTTTGCGCTGTCGGCACATGCGCAGACAGGACTCAAGAAGGTCTATAACGAAGAAATCAATCCTTTGGAACAGATAGATCAGGCTCTTGCCGCCGCTCGGTCGGAGGGCAAGTACGTTATCTGTCAGGTTGGAGGCAACTGGTGTCCGTGGTGCCTGAAATTCGCTGATTTCATCGAGAATGACACCACTATCAGTCGAGTTCTGGATGAGAACTTTGAGTACATTCATGTGAACTACAATCCCCGTAAGGCTGGCAGTGAGTTGCAACAGCAGCAGGCAGCGGCTCTGATGACACGACTGAATAACTGTGGACGTTTCGGCTTTCCGGTGTTTGTCGTGCTTGATGCAGAAGGCAAGGTGCTTCACATCCAGGACTCAAGCTTCCTGGAGGAAGGACAGTGTTATAATCAAGAGAAGGTGTTGCGCTTCTTCACCAATTGGACTCCCAAGGCAGTCAGTCGTCTATAGCTTCTATGTAGAAGCTGAAGGGACGGAAGCCATCGTTGCAACTGATCATCGCACTCATGGGGTTCTTCATCCATCCGTCGTAGAAGTTGCCTTCGCCTTGAGCCAACGACTCTACAAACTCCTTCATCGAATACCATGCAGCAGGACACATCCCTTCCGGACACTTCCCGTCAACGGATATCCATTGCTGTCCTTCCTTTACGTCGCAGGTGTGTTCAATGGGATTCTCAAACTGTGCCATCAGGTCGGGATAGACTGTCTGGCGGATGGCTGTTATTCTAACTTTGTTCATGCTTCCATGTCTTGACACTCTTCGTCCATAGCCTCTTCCAGACGGCCTGCCCATAGGTATTTCTTGGTTTCGCGGGCGGCTACACCACTCAGCAGGAGCAGGGCTATGAGGTTTGGAATGGCCATCAGCGCATTCATGCAGTCGGCTATGTTCCAGATAATATCCAGATTGATTATGCTACCGAAGAAGAGTGAAACGATGTAGAGTATGCGATAAAAGCGGTTGGCGCGTTGCTCCTCAATGTAGTTGACGGCACTCTCACCGTAGTAGCTCCAGCCAAGAATGGTGCTGAAGGCAAAGGTGAGGATGCCAAATGTGAGAAGCGGTGCACCGATATATGGGATCTTGCTGAATGCCACCTTCGTCAGGGCAGCGCCATCGGCGTATGAGATGTCGGGGTATGCCAGGATGCTGCTCACCAGCACTATGCCCGTCAAGGCACAGATGACCACTGTGTCCCAGAAGGTTCCTGTGCTGGAAACCAGAGCCTGCCTGACAGGATTGCGTGTCTGGGCCGCTGCAGCCACGATGGGTGCGCTACCCATGCCGCTTTCATTACTGAACAAGCCTCGTGCAATACCATATCGTGCAGCCATCATGACGGTGCTGCCTACAAATCCGCCACCAGCAGCAGACGGATTAAAGGCTGTTGTGGCAATCAGTTTCAGGGCTGGCCATACAAAGGGAGCGTTCATGCAGAGGATAACCAAACAGCCTACTACATAGAACATAGCCATCACTGGCACTAGCACCGTGCAAACCTTTGCTATGGATTTTACTCCACCTAGAATTACCACAGCTGTGAGTACGCACACAACCAGGCCTACAGCCCATGTGGGCGTGCCAAAGGTCTCATTGGCTAGAAGGGCTATGCTGTTGGCCTGGACCGTGCAGCCTATGCCAAAGGATGCCAAGGCAGTGAAGACCGCAAACAGGACAGCCAGCCACTTCATGTTCAGTCCTCGTTCCAGCGCGTACATTGGGCCGCCATACATTCGTCCGTTCTCTCCTTTCACCCTGTACTTCACAGCCAGTAATCCCTCGGCATACTTGGTTGCCATGCCGAAGATGCCAGTGAGCCAGCACCATAGTACTGCTCCAGGTCCGCCCAAGGCTACAGCTGTGGCAACACCCACGATATTTCCTGTGCCTATGGTTGCGGCCAGTGCGGTGGCTAATGCACCGAACTGGCTCACATCACCCTTGGCACTGTCGTCTTTCTTTACAGAGAGGCGGATGCCGGTGAACAGCTTACGTTGTGGCACACGTAGTCGGAAGGTCAGGAAGATATGAGTTCCCAACAGCAGCACAACCATCGGCCAGCCCCACAGCCATCCGCTGAGAAGGGAGAAGAGTTCGTTGATGGCGTCCATAGCAGCTTGTTATCAGAGTTTCTCTCCGAATGCGAGGTCGCCTGCATCTCCAAGGCCTGGCACTATGTAGGACTTGGCATTGAGTTCCGGGTCGATGGCAGCACACCAAAGTGTGATGTCGGTGCGGTCGGCAAAGACGTTCATCAGATGATCCACACCTTGCTGGGATGCAATAACGGCGCATAGGTGGGTGTGGGCAGGTTTTCCGCGAGTGATGAAGGCGTTATAGGCCAGCTCCATGCTCTCGCCAGTGGCCAGCATGGGATCGACCAGCATAAGGGTGCGCTTGTTTAGGTCCGGTGTGGCAATATACTCTATCCGCACGTCAATCTCGCGGCATTCCTTGTCCTTATAATAGCGGAACGCGGAAACAAAGGCATTGTCAGCGTGGTCGAACACATTGAGGAAACCTGTGTGAAGGGGCAGTCCTGCACGGAACACAGTACCCACAACCAGTCTGTCGTCGTCGGTGCTGGCATTGGCAGTGCCGAGTGGCGTCTCCACAAACTTTGTACTATAGTTGAGAGTCTTGCTAACCTCATAGGCCATCATCTCACCAATGCGTTCCAGATTGCGGCGGAAGCGCATACGGTCGCGCTGTATTGAGACATCGCGCAACTCGGCAACATAGCGGTTGATGATTGTGTTTTGTTCGGCAAAGTTAATTAGTTTCATAAGGCAGGTATATGGATTAAAGATTATCTGGTTCAATAGACGCTGACAGCGTTGGTCACCCCTCCGCTGTAGCTGATACGGTAGCGGTCTAGTTTGAGTCCCGAGTGGTCAGATATGATAATGCCTTGATTGTTCAGGTCATAAACCCTTCCGCAGCGATCACATTTTGCTTGTCCTCCAGCTTGTAGGGTGACATCACGTGCATAGCTGTCGTTGTTGTAGCAGTTTATGCACGTCAGCTCATAGCAAACGGGATGTGAGACTGTATATCCCAACTCTGGCATGGTGGGTAGGCCGATGATGAAACCGCTGAGTCCCATGATTGTGGTGCGGCGGTCCAGCTCTGTCATAGGCCATGAAAGATCGGACTTCAGCGAGTGGAACAAGAATTTGGTTCCACTTACATCCTTGCGCACTGTGACATACTCGCCTGGTGAGTTCAGTGCGTTATGTAGTATGGTAACGCTGGTTGATGGAGAAAAGCCCCACGACACATGTCGCCGCGAATAGGTGTTGTCTTCCTGTTCGCAGGAGAGGAAGAGAAAGAAAAGGAGAAGAAAAGCCTCACCCCCGCCCCCTCTCCGAATGGAGAGGGGAGTATATAGCTTTGGAAATAGTTTTCTCATACTCCTCTTCTCATATTCCTATAGAATAATAATCACCAATAATACCAACAGCATCTATTCCTGCCCCTGTTCAGTATACACTCCCCTCTCCATTCGGAGAGGGGTCGGGGGTGAGGCTAATTTCTTTTCAGCCTCCTCCGCCCGTTCAAAGTGGAACCCGTCGAGGGTGTGCTGCATGAGAGCTGCAATCTCTGCGGTGCATAGGTTGCCAATACTTCCCTCGTGGGTGTGATGTATCTGCTTATTGGGTTGGAAGTGTCCAGCTTCGATGTCGAGACCTACCTGCTTGTAGGCATCGCGGAAGGGCATACCTTCTGCTGCCAGACGGTTGACCTCCTCTACGGAGAACATCAGGTCGTAGCGTGTGTCGTCAAGTATATGCTCGTTGACTTTGATGCGCTCTATGATATATGTGGCCATGCGCAGGCAGTCCTTCAGTTCGTCGAAGGCTGGCAGGAACACCTCTTTTATTATCTGTAGGTCGCGGAAGTAGCCCACGGGCAGGTTGTTCATGATGAGTGTTATCTGTTGCGGAAGAGCCTGCAGCTTGTTACACTTGGCGCGTGTCAGCTCGAACACATCGGGGTTCTTCTTGTGGGGCATGATGCTGCTACCGGTGGTACACTCGTCGGGAAGCTTCACAAAAGCGAAGTTCTGTGAGTTGAACATACAGGCATCGAAAGCCAGCTTGGCCAGTGTGCCTGCCACAGAGGCCAGCGCGAAGCTTACGTTACGCTCTGTCTTGCCGCGTCCCATCTGCGCATATACCACATTGTAGTCCATTGAGTCAAAGCCCAGCAGTTCGGTGGTCATGGTGCGGTTCAGGGGAAATGACGAGCCATAGCCTGCGGCAGAACCCAAGGGATTGCGGTTGGTCATGCGGTAGGCGGCCTGAAGGAAGAGCATGTCGTCAACCAGACTCTCTGCGTATGCTCCGAACCATAGACCGAAGCTTGATGGCATAGCCACCTGCAGATGGGTGTAGCCGGGCATCAGCACATCCTTGTACAACTCGCTTTGCTTCTGTAGCTCGTCAAACAGCTCCTTCACCAGCATTACGACGTCGTGAAGCTGGCGTCGAGTCCATAGCTTCAAATCCACCAGCACCTGGTCGTTGCGTGAGCGTCCGCTGTGTATTTTCTTGCCTATGTCGCCCAGTTTGCGTGTCAGCATCAGCTCTACCTGCGAATGTACATCCTCAACTCCGTCCTCTATCACAAACGCGCCTTGACGGATAATCTGAAGAATGTTGCGCAACTCAGCCAATAGCACAGACAGCTCCTCGGCGGTGAGAAGCCCGATGCTCTCCAGCATGGTGATGTGTGCCATGCTGCCCAGCACGTCGCTTTCAGCCAGATATAAATCCAGCTCGCGGTCTCGTCCAACCGTGAACCTCTCTATCTCAGAGGTCGGGGTGTAGGACTTATGCCATATCGGAGTATGATGTGTTTGATTGTGTGCCTTCTCTTTCATAACTCTTTAATATGGTATCATAGCCAGCATGTCGGCCAGCTTCTCTACGCCCTCCTGAAGAGGCTTCTTGGCTATCTGCTTCATAAAGAAGTTGAGGTCGGCTCCGATGGTGCATTTCATCTTGCACTCTGTGGGACTGGTGGGTAGCAGCTGTATCCAAAGATTGCCAGCCACGGGTGCGTTCCTCACCTCGAACTTAATGCTCTTAGGGTCAATGCGCTCCACAATATGTAGTGATACGGCTCCCAGAGGCGAACCCTGCATGGTGACACTGTCGGGAGTGAACTCCAGTTTCTCTAGCGTCTCGCTCATCTGCTGCAGTTTCTCATTGTCGATGTTGGCTTGCTGCTGGATGCCTTGCATGAACTCTGGGTTCTTAGCCTGTTCAACTATGGCAGAAAGGTTGGTCAGATCCGACAGCTTGTCGAATACTGATGTCTGTGGGTAATGTATGAGTTTTACGTTGCTTTCAAATTTTGTCATAACCAATCTTTTTTACAAAGTTACAATTTACAATTTGACAATTGCAGGTTGCGGTTGTGCTGTTCGTACTTGCTAAGATTGTGCCGCCTGCAATTGTCAAATTGTAAATTGTAAATTGTCCAAATCCGTCTGATTGTTCAATTCCGTCAAATTGCCCAATGTGCAGGGTCTTTGCGCCATGCGTTGAGCAATTCAACATCAGCTTCCTTGATATAGCCTATTCGCAGGGCCTCTTCCACCACAGCCTCATAGTTGGTGAGGGTCACGAGCTGAACCTTTGCCTCGCGGAAGGCCTTTGTCGCTACCTCGAAACCGTAGGTGTAGGCTGCCACCATACCAATCACGTCGCAGCCATTGTTGCGTATGGCTTCCACAGCCTTCAGGCTACTGCCGCCAGTGGAGATGAGATCCTCCACAACAACTACTTTCATTCCTGGACGAAGCTCACCCTCGATAAGGTTCTCCAAACCGTGATCCTTTGGTTTGCTGCGTACATATACAAATGGTAGTGCCAGCTCATCGGCTACAAGTGCGCCCTGGGGGATGGCACCAGTGGCAACGCCTGCGATGGCATCTACCTCAGGGAAGTGTTCCAATATGATACGTGCCGTCTCAATCTTCACGAAGCTGCGCAGCTCGGGGTAGGAGAGCGTCTTGCGATTGTCGCAGTAGAACGGGCTCTTCCATCCGCTGGCCCATGTGAACGGATTGGTTGGTTGCAATTTGATGGCCTTGACCTTCAACAGCTTGTCGGCAAAAATCTTCTCTAATGTTTTCATGTCTTGATGTCTGTGTTGGTTATTACACGTGGCAAAGATACGTCCTTTTCCTGAAACAGACGTCAGAGATATGTCAATAATTGAAATTCTGGGAATAAACGACCTCCGCCTATTGCGTTTCACAAACTTATATCATACCTTTGTGCCGCCCGAACATCTTAATATCCTCTATCCTAATGGTCCAGATTTTTCATAATATATTGAATAATTATACTTCAATACCCATTGGAGAGTGGTATTCCTGCTTGTAATACATACTTAATTGTTATATATATTCACCTCACGTCTGCTGATGTGAGGTTTTTTTGTGCCGTTGTTAGCTTTTTAATGTGCCGACATCCTGCTTCATACATGCTGACGTTTTGTTTCAAACGTGCCGTCGTTTCATGCTTTACATGCTGACGTTTCTGTCTTTACGTGCCGAGAAACCACAAACCTCATGCAGATTTAATTATTCTTACACCACAAAAAGCCGTGTTCTTCTTTAGTGTGTCCATATTCTTCGCAAAATATGCATAATTCTAATAGATTTGAACACCTACTTAATCCAATTGCATTAGTGCAAGATGATAAACGATGACGGGATGCACATTCACATGTACATCCCGCCTCGAATAGAGACAGCAATTGCTGCCTATTACAGAAATAAACTAACAAATGATTATTCCCATATATCCCAATCGTCGTTTTTTACCAAGACTTCATTATCGGGATTTGCTTCTGCGTCCTGGACTATCGACAACGCCATCATGGATTGCGGTTGTGCCTCCAGCATTTCAACCTGTGGTTTGATATAGATACGTTTCATATTCGGTTATTATTGAACTGTTATTAGCTATACGTTACTTGACCATCACCTTTTGGCCATTTATGAGATAGATGCCGCCATGCTGCATCTTGCTAACCTTGCGGCCAGAGAGGTCATAGATGTCACCATGGGTCAGACCTTCGCTCACGCTCTGAATTCTTGTAGTGAGGTCTTCGAGAACGAATGCCTTGATACCTGCGCTCTCAGCTGGCACAGTTAGATAAGCACGATTAGCACCAACCTTCGGCTGCTGTTCAAAAGCAACTACATAGAAGCCAACTGTGCCATCATTGTTCTGCAAGACGTATGAGCCAACAGGAGCATCGGTTGCTGTATAAACACCAGTCAGCAGCCCATCTGTGTACGTTGTTTTGTTGGCCACGCCCCAACCTGTGAGTGTCACATTCCATGAGCCGTTGATTATGTATGGCTTGTTAGGCACAAGTGCATTAACCTCGGTGAGTTCAAGCGAGATGCCGTTCTCGTTGACTTCTGTACAACTGTAGGCTTTCACGCCTTCTGGCAGTTCTGTTACTGCGAATGGCAGAATCATGGTACCCCACTTGGCTGCTGTTGTATTAATTGAAACTGAAGCCTTCCTTGCTTCTACGAAGGACATTGCTGCATTGCCTGTCTCGGTGTATAGGCTGCCATTCGCATTGGCCTGAATAGCAATAGTACTGTTGGTTGCGGTGTTGTAGAGATTCCAGATGCCTTCTTCTTCTGTGACAGCCACACGGAATGCCATCTTCTTTGAGGCGTCAGTTGTTCCCTGTATCTGGCTGTCAGCCCAACTGGCTGCACTGCCATTCAATGTGCCGTTGGTCAGATATACTATGCCTTCAGGACGCTCTATACTGATGTAGTATAAGTTTGCGGTTTCTGTGTCATTTACAGGAGTGAAGATAAATGCCTGTGCAAGATACTGTGCAGGCCCTGCGTTTGCTCCGAAGCTGTATCCAGTGGGGTTGTTTGCACCTGTTGAACCAAGTGACGCAACGGTGGCGCAACCTTGTTTGGTATGTCCCTCTGTTGGCTCCATAATGTAGAAACGCTGTCCGTCAGCAGGAGCATTCAGTTCTACATTACGATATGTTGTGACAGCTTCAGTAAGTGTTGCGATAGCATCTTGTATATCCTGAGATGTAGCGGATTCACTGTCATATACACCCTGCGCTGTTTCTATGACAGCGGTAAGAGATTCATAGGCCGAAGTCGGGATTTGGAATGCGCCTGTACCTACGTTTACTCCATCATTTATTGCCTCTGCACTACGAATAGCTGAAAGAAGTCCTATCTTTTCTAATTCCGCTTCATTGGCAGCAATATAGGTTAGGGTGATATTGTCATAGCATATCCAGTTGCCAGTGCAATTGTCCTGTACGAAACTGATGGTTAGGGCATCCTTGTCTTCGAGTGTTATTGTCAGCTGATAGTTGTTGCCTCCTCCAATCTCTACACGCTCGTCGTTTGCACATAGGAACAGACCTGTGCCGAAAACACCGCTATTGTACTGCTCAATATTTTGAGCATCAGCTGTTATTCGATAGATACCAGCAGGCAGAATGATGGCATCATGAGCCAGAGACCCTTCGCCGAGTGCAACACCGTTCTTCCAGCGCTCTGCAAAATATGTACCAGCGTAAAGAACGAAGTTCTTATTGTCGCTCACATTACCACCATCGATAGATGTCCATGATGTCAAATCGCCCTGCTCAAAGTCTGCATTGGTAACGAAGGATGTAAGGTCAACATTGGTCTTACCTTCAACCTCTGTCACCACTTCATAGTACATGACGTACTGAGACACAGCAATAGAGGCTGCTGCAGCAGCTGCATTGAGATTGTCTGCAGCGGTCTGATATGTAGCAGATGTACCGGACTCCAAGGTGTTTTCGCTGATTGCATTGTTGAGTGCAGTCTTCGGAGCCTCAAACATTGTCTGATCTTGATAGCTCTGTGCTAATGCAAGTGCAGTACGATATTTGCCCTTTGCTGTGGTTAGAGCATTCAGTGTAGAAGTGGCATTTTGGACATTGGTGATGGCTGTTTGATAATCAGTTGAGTTGCTCCATGTCTTGTTGTTGGCATCTACAATTTGCTTGTATGATGCATAGTCAGTAGTATCGGCTGTGGCCTCAAGTGCTTCGAACTCAGCCACAGCATCGGCCAATGAGTTCTTGTAAATAGTGAGATCTACGCTCCCGGCATAATACACCTTGAAGTTGTCTGCAGACAACCAGTTAGCATTGGTGTTTTCAGCTTCGAGACCGAAGGTTACTGATCCTATACCACCATGAGAAAACTCAACAGCATAGTGATCGATATAAAGACGGACATTGCTGATAGCCTGAGTTTTCTTATTCAAGCTGGACTGTACAAAGAGGTTTGCTCCAATGATATCATCAGCTCCTTCTGGGTCATGACAGATAGATGCGTCACATTCAAGTATATAGGTGCCTTCTGGTAGGCTGCTGACAGTCTGGGCGATAACACCATTGCCAAGCTGTGAAGAATGCCAAGCCTCTATAAAGTTGGTGATAGCCAGACCTGTGGTGGGGTTGGTATCAGTACGGTTCTGTTGACCACAGTTCTGACCTGTGATGGTGATAGTCCATCCTTGTGGCAATTGTCCATTTGGGGTGGAAACTTCAAAATCCGCGTTAGTTAGGTAGATATCAGTGATGTCAAACCTTTCACCTTCATTCAGAATAACAGAAGTGATGAACGTAGATGTAATGGAACGGAACTCTGAGATGGCGTTGTCAATGGCTGAGTTGAGTTCCGACAAGGTGGTTGTAGCTTGAACAGTGGCATCTATGGATGAAATGTCGATAGAACCGTCACCTGAGAATTTAGTTCTGTCATCATCCAATGCATCCACCTTGTTCCTGAGTGCTACATAACCGGCGTATGCCGACTGTAAGGTCTTGGCAGCATTTACATGTGAAGCTAGTTCTTTAGAGGCTTCTTCGATAAGGCTCTCAGTATCTAAGCTGTTCACGTCTATTCCATTAGCAAAATTGTAAACATCATTGTAGGCTGCAGTAGTTATTTTACCTTCAAGAGCAGAAACCGCGTCAATCTGAGCCTGCAAATCACTGCGAAGGTAAGATAAATCAGTTCCATTTCCATAGTACAGCAGCTGGAAGTTATCCCATATACACCAAGTGTCGGTACGTGTTCCCATAACGCCAATTGTAATGCTGCCGTTGGTAACAACAATCTCTTCGGTGTAGTCGGTGAAATAGTTCCCATTAGTGAACTGTGTTGACATGGTATTCATGCTGTTTTCGCCATTCTGCATAATCTTGAATGGTGTAGAAACAGTTGTTGTCCCACTTGTGGCATACACAACAGGCATATCTGCACCTGTAACGGTGTACTCTGTCAGAGCTGCTTGTGCGCGAAGCTTATATGTACCGTTGGGAACGTCAATAGTCTGGCTCAGTGTAAAGGCAGATCGCCAGGACTCTGCACAACGGTTTGTGTCATTACCACCAGAAAGGTTCTTGTTGTCAGCAACCATTGTCCATGCACTTGTATTTCGATTGTTGCGATCGAAGTTTGCATCAAGAATCATGTAAGAGACATCTGTAGGATTAATGGTTGATGCATTGGCATATACCTCATCATAGGCAGTTATCCTCCACAGAGCGTTTTCATTGGATGGGTCGGTGAGGTTACTTGCCAGAATATAGCTGTTGCCACTATAACCGTAATAGGTAGTTCCATTTGACATGGTGTAAAGACCGTTGCCAATGTCGTTAATAGTGACATTTGAAGCTGCGCCATCCAAGAAAGAGCCGGTGAAATAATAACTCGTGCCACCGTTGCTCACCTGACTCTCGATGGTATATACACCATCCGATAGCTTGGCAAGTGTGTTGTAATGGCTAAACTCAATTAAAGAAGCCTGAGTACCCCATGAGTTTCCAGGACCGAGATATCGACCTGAGCCAACGTTGTAGAAGACATACTTCCCATTGGCGAAGTCTGCAGCAGTTTGGGCGTTCACACCCAGCCCGACAATAGTGGCAAAAGCCACCAGAAGTGTTCGTAATTTCATTTGTCTGTGATTAAGATTAATAGGTATAATAGTTTCTGTATGCACTCGTTGAGTGGAATGCGTCCATGAAACTCCCAGCACGGACAGATGAAATTGGAGAACAGCAAATAAATGAACGGCGACATATAATGAAAAAGGCGCAGGAGTCTGTTGCCTGTTGCTCGTCCTGCTAACCAAGGCTCTCGCATTGCCCATCTGCCAAGGAAGAGCAACGCAGAAGCCTACGCCGAATAGTAAATATCAAATATGCTTGCACCCTCTATTCCTATATATAAAGATAGGTATAAAAGGGATACAGTAATAGCACACTATGAACTATTTACATATCCACGCAAGCATCTATCGCTGCTTTGTCTAACGGCAGATTTGAATTTGCGAGATTCGGTTAGCCAAGATCAAAGCGTCAGATAAACGCTTTCAACATATATGTATCCCACCACCCATTGGCTTCTGCATTGAAGCACAATAATGTATGTAGGACGCTGCAAATGTAGTAGATGTGCATGAAGGAAACAAACATTTTCTCGAAAAACTGCTGAACAGGGCAAATATAGACCTGAAATCTTATGCCTATAGTATCACTTTATGTCCGTCCTATCCGAGAGATATGTGTTAGTTTATATTTTCCACGGATCCTTTTCCTGTTCTCCAAAATGCAAAACGCCGGGACTCCTTTCGGAATCTCGGCGGATATAAATTCCTCGGGGAAAAGCAGCAGCTATATGTCAGTAGGTGAACATATAGCTGCTGCTACAATGGTTGTGTGTTATGAGGATGTTAATCCCAGAAGTTTTCGCTGTCGAAGCATTCTTCCTTTGCGAAGCCTATGTCACCTTCATCCTCAACAGGCGAGGAGCTGTCAATGACGATGGAATTGCCCAGCAATGGCGACTCAACGGCGCATTGTTCGATGCAGAGTGCAGGTGCTTGGTAGGCCAACTTGATTTTATTGTCATTATACTGTTTCATTGTCGTATGCAGTTTTTGATATGTTAGGATTGTGTCAGTATATGGTTAGCGAACCAAGACCTTGCGACCGCCAACGATGTATATGCCATGTGTGGGCTTCGATACCCTGCGACCTGAGAGGTCGTAGATTTCGGTGCTAGTAGCTGAATTGTCTGCATCAAAGCCTGTGACGGCATCAGCGTTGTCCCAGAATAGTCTGAAGCCCTTAACGCCGTAGTCGCTTGGAGCTGGGGCAGAGGTCTGGAGATAGGCTCGGTTTGCCTTGAGGGTTATGGACGTGTTGCCACTATTATTGAACTTGTAGAAGCCGATGACGTAGTCGTCGTTTTCGTCCTTTTGGCGTCCGAGCGAGTAGTTGCCGTTGTTGGCTGCGAGGTCAAGCGTCATGTCGGTGTATGTTCCGACAAGTGCATTGTTGCCACTGTAGGATGGCATGCTAGTGGAGGCTACACTAAGTTTAACAGCTGTTGCTCCGCTACCGTTGACAATAACTGCAGGTGTGCCAGCTGGCAGGCCGTCGTTGATTTCGTCTAGTTTGGCATAGTCACCGCTCACTTCTACAGCGTAAGGCACTGTGCCAAGTGGCATTGTAACATCGAATGGCAGGTACAATGTAGCGTATGAAGCATCGCCAACCTTGTTGAGGCTCAGCGGATAAACGCTGGAGAGTGTCACAGAGAATTGGGTAATGCAGGCATACCGGTTATTTGTAGAACCAAGACTTGTCATCTTGAACGACGTTGATTTAGCATAGATGTTATCAACGGTGAGGATGTTCGGCGTACCGCTGTTTGTGTTTACATTTGCAGACTTTGTGCCATCAGCAGATGTCAACGTGTATTTCTCAGAACTGGTATAGAAATGTCCGCCGATACTGTAACCCTTGATGACATAGCCATCAGGAGCAGTGATGGATATTTCGTCTGTTGCACCTGCTGCACTCGGCTTGATGCAGAATACTCTCTGACCATAGTCGGTCTCGCGGTTCAAGGCACTGTGTGTGGCTGAAACCACAACACCCGTCATGCCAGAAGAAGCATTGGTGGTGAACCCGGTTGCCCAGCCCGATGTCGGTGACCATGTACCCCAAGGCGCACTACTGTTGGTCTCACCCTGTGAGACGATGGTTGCAGTCGTGGTAAAGGCAGTTTCGTACAGCTCATCAATCTTTGCATTGATGGTCTCGGCACTGATTACAACGTAGTTGATTTGATAGCAGTCCTGTTTGTCCTTGTTGCCTATGCTACCATCCTCGAAAATGATGGCGAGGTCGCCGTTGTCAAGTTTCTGCATGGAGCTGTAGGCGGCGTAGCCCTGTTGCAGCTGGAATGCTTCCTTCCAGGTTGCACCCTGGTCGAAGCTCATGTAGAGACGGAGGTCCCTGCGGAATGTGCTGTAGGTCTTTGTCAACGTATGGAAGATGACATCCGGACGGCTGGCATCCTCTGTATCGCGGTTGTAGTAGAGGATGTCGGCGTTACAGCCGTTGGCGTACATCTCGTTACCCCAGACGCCCTGCTCATTCCACTCGTTAATGCCATCACCACTGGCATCGCCTGTAGTGCGGTTGTATCCGCGGTTTGCATGAGTGCTAAAGCCACCACGACGCACAGACACGAGCAGTGAGTTGTCGTTCATAATTTCCAGTTTCGACTCGTCGGCACCAGTGTAGGCTAGAGGTGAAATTGTCCAGCTTTCACCCTCGTCGTCGGAATAGATGATATATTCATTTGTTGTGCCACCAACCTTGCCGTTCATGGCAAAGGCCACGCGACCATTGCTGAATGTCACACCCTTACCAGCTGTGGTGAAGACACTCTGGAAGGTGATACCTTCTGGTTTGGAGATGTTTGTATAGAGCTCTACTGGTACAGACCATGTAGCACCGTTGTCAGTACTTTCACTATATCCCATGTGTAACATTCCAGTGCCATAGCTGTTCTTGCCAGCTGCCATCAGACAGATAAGCTTTCCAGACTTAGTGCGTACCACAGCTGGATCGCCATAGCCGTAGGCTGCATCCGAAGAACCATCGCCGGCAGCAACAGTCTGTTCTGCACTCCATGTGATGCCATTGTCCATACTCTTGCGTATCACAATGTCAATCTTGTGGTTACCCAAGTCGTTGGTGTTGGAATAGCGGTCATCTGTTAGGGCAACAATACCACCGTCGGCAGTGCGCAAGATTGTAGGTATGCGGTAATACTTAGTGTTATTGTTGCTTGCTGACCATAGGAACTGCTGCTGCTTGTAGATACGCATTGAGCCATCGGGGTTGCCTATGGATGAGAGGTCTATTGAGCTTGCTCCAGAACCGCTTGACGTGGTATAGTCGTTGGTATAATCCATTGAAGTCAGGGCAGCATCAATAGTTTCCCATTCAGTTGCTGTAGTCTTCACGTCGGCTGTCACCCAGAAGTATATGGTGCTGCCAGCAGCAATTTGACTGCCGTTTGTGACGTTGATGGTTACGCTGCCTTCAGTAGCTGCTGCCTCACCTAATTTCACAGGGTTGGCAGAAGCAAAGTGGAGGTTGTCAGCTGTTGTGCTATAAACAGCTACCTTGTCGAGCTGCGATGCACCTGTCACATTCACAGTGAATGATGTCGGGGTCATTGCAGTAAATGGCTTTGCTTTCATGCGGAGCAATGCCTGCATGGTGTTGCCCTTACCGGCAGTCTCATTCGCCTGGACGATTGTTACATCGGAGTCAAGCAGACTGATAGACGGATTGTAGAACAGTGTGATGGTCTTTGTTTCGGTATTGATTGTGGGATCGCCCACGAGACCCTCCATAGTGAACTCTGCTGCGACAGGAGTTACGCTTGATGGCAGGAAGAAGTAACCTCCGTTATATACCGTGTTGAGGCCATTGACATCTGTGCGGGTACATACGACCTGAGTTGAAGCCGAGCCATTCTCGACAACGATGTGCCAAGCATTATAGCCGGCAGCGGCAAGGTCGATGGGGTAGAGGTCAAACTGAGTTGCATTGGCCAGCTTGTCGGATTCGCCAAGGAAGTACTTGCTACCTAAATAGTAAGCTACGGCATAGTTGTTCTTGTTGCCATTGTTGTGTGAGAACTTGAAGCCAGAATCGTATGCCATCTGTACGTTATCCACATAGGTTGCAGTGCTGGTGGGGAAGTAGCTGCTGGCATTGTTGAACAGGTACAAGCCGTTAGGCAGCTGCCATGAATAGCCGTTGTCAGTCTTGGCTATGTGAGTCATGTAGTATGTGTTGTCAATAGCGGGCTGCTTGTTGACGGCATTTATGAACGTCAGTGGATAGTTACGGCCAGAATATGCAATCTCGCTTTCGGGTGCATAGACGAACTCATTGGCATAGGTGCCAGTCTTGACACGGATAGCATACCAGCCTTCGTCTGTTGGAACTGACGTGAGAACTGTTTGGTTCGTTATAAGCTTATTGATGGCTGCTGTTGCTGCCTCGCTTTGGTCGCCATCAACTTTTGTAATGGTGAAGTTGCCTCCAGCATCGTTGTAGTTGATGATTGGGCCATTGAACCCATTGCTAACTGCTGCATAAGTGTCGGTGGTTGCTGTCTTTATCTTATGAGTGCCATCGCCCTGATTAATGAGTACTACCGGCACAGCGTCGGATGAGAATATCCATGAGGCTGTGCTGCTAGTGGCAGAGGGAACGGCAAACTTCTGAGCTCCTATATTGTAAAGATAGTACTGCTTTGACGTCGCTGTTGGAATAAGTACCCACTGACAGTTGGCATCGCTTGCGTCGAAAGTGCCACTCTTGCCGCTGCTCCAGACGTAGTTGGATGCAGAGTTATACATCATAGCACCACGGCTTGTGTTGGTGTTGTTGATGGTATAAACCTCGCTGATGGTTGGAACCCAGGAATCAACGAATTCCACAGGATAGAATGCCCAGTCGTTGTTGCCGCCCGTTGTTGTTGGAGCTGTATCGGCCCAGCCCACAACTGTAGCGTCTCCTTGGCTTAGGTCGTTGGCGTCGAGGGCAATTCCTGCAGATGTCATTAGGTAGTAGTGACCGTCTGTGCCAGCAATCTTCTTCAAGGTCACAGGCTCTGTCGCAGTAGCGGTTGTCGGAACGTTAGTACTCTTGGTTATGCTGCCGAAGAAGTTCCCACGACCAGTCTGTATGTAGTACTCATTATCCCAACCTACGATGCGTACAAGGTACTTGGCATTATCTGAGGCAGAACCGGAAGGAACAGTGGCTGTGTTGTAAAGCTTGTTAGCGTCGTTCTCATAGAGGTAGCCGTGATTAGCGCCACGGTCGAACATCACATACCACTTGCCTGTCTCAACTGTGGCAGCGGCATCGGAACTAACAGAGATATCCTTGTCTGTGAACTCATCAAGCAATTCCATATCTGGACTTACAGCTTCAATCTTGAGCTGGTTGACATTAGCTGTTCCTGTACTCCAAGGATGAATGTTGACTCCGCTGCGGTTCCAGCTGTGATTGTTGCAACTTGGAGCCACATTATTGTTGCTTTGGAAGTTCAAAGACCATGAACCAGGCGTGTCAGAGCCTATGTAGCTATTTGCATTTGCTGTAGGCGTACCCCAGTACTTGCCTGTTGCATAGTTCTGCACCTTCCATGTTCCATCACCATTAGAGACGAATCGATAAACGGCATTTAGTGCAACATTATTATCGTCCTTGCCTGTGTATGCAGAGCCTGTGTCCTTCATGTATGCAGAGCTACCGTTGCCGACATAATACACGAGGTACAAGTTTCCACTGACAAGTTGGTTTTCGGATGTAATCTGCGAACCTGCTTTGATGAAACCTGTATCTGTCACATCCGATGTTGTAACTGTTGATGCTTGTGCCGTGTATTTGAGCAAATAAGTCTTACCAGCAACAGTTGGGAAGGATATCTCGTTGTCATTCACAGTTGTGAACGCAACTGTCTGACCTTCGCATGTGATTTCGAATCCCTGTGCTGCTTTCTGATACTTCACCACAGCTGTCTGACCGCTGTTGGAGGTGATGGAAACGGCAGTAGCGACTCCATTCTTCCAAGCGAGGTCAACGGTGAAGTTGCCGATGGCACGAAGCCCTGTCACGCTACCTTCATTCCACATGGAAGGCAGGGCGGGCAGAAGTTCCAGCTTATTCTGATGGCTCTGCAGCAGCATCTCTGCCATACCTGCAGTAGCACCAAAGTTTCCGTCAATCTGATAAGGCGTGTGGGCATCCCACAGGTTTTCATATACACCACCACCCTGGCTATTGCCAGTGTTGGTTTGGATGTGCAATGCGGTCTTCAACAAACTCTGACAGCGGTCACCGTCCTTGGCACGTGCGTGACAGTTAATCTTCCAGCCCATCGACCAGCCTGTTCCCTCGTAGCCACGTGCATTTAGAGAGTTAATAGCGGCCTGATATATAACGGGATCGGCATCGTCGGCAATCTGTGTACCTGGATAAAGTCCCATCAGATGTGACAAATGACGGTGATTGCTGTAGGAACTTACAGATGACTGTGAGGTGTATTTCCATTCACGCAGGAGAGTCTGTCCGTTTACGACCTCTGTGGCAGTACCCTTGTCAAGCTTGTCAAACTTATTCTGCAAATCTGCAAGGAAAGTAGCATCATCAGTAATGTCTAGTACAGCGTAGGCTTGCAATGTGTTGTTGAAGAGATCCCAAACTAACTGCTGTGAGTGTGCTGTGGCATTTTCGGAAGCTGGACCATGTTCTGGTGAGTATTCATTAGGACACTCGTAGGTTCCGTCGCTGGCAAGCACCAGTCGTTCCATCCAGTATTCGCAGCAAGACCTCATGGCAGGCAGCGCAACGTTCCTCAGATAGCTGGTGTCAAGAGTATAGCGGTAGTGCTGCCACAGGTGCATGCAGTACCATGCATTGGCGATAGTGTAGTTCTGTGACCAGTTGGAACCCGAGCCATAGATGTTGTTCTCCGTGGAGAGTGTCCATCCCTTTGTCTGTCCGGCGTAAGTGGTTGCATTCCTTCGCCACTGTGAACGGTCGCACGCCTCCCGCTTGATATAGTTGAGGAAAGGTAGGTGCAGCTCACTGAGGTTCGTCACCTCTGCTGGCCAGTAATTCATCTGCACGTTGATGTTTGCGTGGATGTCTGAGTTCCAGGCAGGAGAATTGTTGTCGTTCCAGATACCTTGCAGGTTACTGGGCAGGTCAACGCCTCGGCTGGAGCTGATCATCAGATAGCGACCATAGCTGAAGTACATCTCTTCCAGCAATAAGTTGTTGGCATCGTCAGAAGCGAAGTTACTGATGAGCTGTGGTGTGGGAACTGTGTTGGAAGCCGATGTGATGTTCAGTTGGCAACGGTCATAGAGTGACTTGTAGTCTGCCACGTGGTCGGTAAGAATGGAATTGTATCCTTTTGTTACAGCGGCTGCCAGAGGCTCCTGCACATTGGCAGGAAGCAGTGATGCGTCGTAGATATAGTCATCGTTATCAGGAGAGAAGTTTGTAGCACCGAAGAGGTAGATGACCATTTCGTTGGCATTGCTCACGTCAATTCCATCAGCTGTAGCTGAGATGGTTCCACCTGTGGCAACAACCTTCATCTGACAGTAGTATGACTCATCGTTGGATGTGCCTGTGCGAGGTGCTGTTCCACTGAATACAGCCTGACCAATGCCTTCATTTACGCTATAAGTTGGTGCCGTTCCATTTTGGTTGAACAGTATGATGTTCTCGTTAATCTTGCCGTCCTGAGATGCCGTATAGCGAATGGCTATCACTTTGTCGGGGTTCGAGCAGATATACTCGCGGTCGTAGTTGACGCCGTTTGCAGTATAGGAAACGCCTGCGCGTGCCTCATCGATGTCTAGCCAACGGTGGTAGTTGGTGGCTGTGGTTATAGTTGCATCTGTGGAGGTAATGTAGAGGTTTCCAAAGTTCAGGTAAGTACCAAATGAGCTGGTGCCAACCTGGTCACCGAGTTTACCCTTCCAAAGGGTCTTTTCGTTGAACTGCACTTCGTCGCGCTTAACGCCACCCATAATACAACCTCCGAACTGTCCGTTACCGATGGGCAGGGTGCTGGTCATCCATACGGTTGCAGGAGAGGTGTACCAGAGTGTGTGCTTATTGGTCGGAGTCCATGAGGTTGTTCCTGTCAGCGTCACTTCATCAACTGTCGCCGGCTTCTCGTCTTTCAAGGTCATGTCGGCCTCCTGGATGAATATGAGCGGGTTGTTGTTATCTCCTGCATACCAACAACCAAGATTCTTGCCTATTCCAGCTCCGCCCCACTGGTTGAGATAGGCTTGAGAACTACCAAGGTCATTCACGAAAATCTCGTAGCTACCCTGGTATGTGGTGTTTGTGGTGGTGACAATTTGGAATGCGTAGCCGGCGGTTGGTGTTGCGGTTGTCTTGAACTTTCCAGTTGTCGTGTCGTAATACATGGTCTGTCCACTACGGCTTACAAACGTGTAGCGGTTATCAGACCCGATAACTTTTTTCCAGAGTTGCGAATCCTTCTTGCTTTTCTGCGCTTCTGCAGTGATGAGTAAATTTTCTTCACCTTGCGTAGTGAGCACAGCGCCTCCATTTGACATTTGTATGTAATACCAAGTCTCACTGGCATCGAGGGTTGCAGCGATGTCTGTACCGTTGCCAGCAGCAGCCTTGATGGTGTATCCAGTGCCGATTCCATCGGGGAGGGTGAAGCTATAGGTGTTGTATAGTCCGAACAGCTTACCATCGCTGTTATAAACCTTAAAGCCGACGGCACCTGTACCCTCCATGGTGACGATAGTACCATTTATTTTATATGTATAGTCCGAGCATGTCGCTCCGAAGGTGGTGTATTGACCGGTTTCACCAGCCTGTCCTATAGGATACTCGTTGGAGATGGCCGTCTTCTTCGTTCCATCGGTGGCTCCGTAGTAGGTTGCATCAGGAGCAGTGATGCGGTCTTCGATGAAGATGATGTTTGCCTTTGGAAGATTCATCGCAGCTACAGCTTGTTTGGCTGCATTTATATCATCTTGAGTGATTGTCAGATAATAGTTGCCGTAGTCTTCTATCTTATAGGCATCCGTGGTGACACCATTGAGTGTATAGCTTGTCAGTTCAGGTATAACGAAGAAACCGTATGCCTGGAAAAATTCAGTGAGGTCATAGCCGCTGACCGAGCAGCATTTCTTATAGAATTTCAGGTAATCGTCCGACGCGGAGATGAATGTGTTACCTGTGTGTGCCATCGGGTCGCTACGCAGCGCCTTGAAGAGTTCTGGATAGAAGTCGGACTTGTTGCCCAGGATATGGAAGAACTGGTAAAGCTGGAAGTAGAGATGAGTGCGTTCCCATATATCACGGTCATTCCAGAACGCGTTTTTGGCCATATTATCGAATGTGACACTGATGTTGGAGGCACGCGAGGTGAGGTGTCCGTTGTTATATACAGCGACATTGGAGAACAGGTTGTTGGAGACCTCAGTCTGTCCTACCATATTAATATATTTCTGGAAGATATGACCATTTTCGTGAGCGGGTCCCCAGATTGCACCACCTGCAAACATGTCATTATAGCTCATGATGGAGGCAAGGGTGTTGACATCGTAATAGGTGCCATAGTTGGATGCATGCATATAATCCTGACCAGACATGTCTGTGGCAATGAGCATGTTGTTCCAATAGCCATTGAATTCCCCTATTCCAATCAAGCTATACTCCATATCGAGTATCTTGTCCCACTCGCCGAGTAGTTCAACCATCTTTTCAGGGCAGGCCGCTTTGACGAGGTTGGTCTGCATGTGGAAGAGCAAGTTGTTGGTCTTGAGTTCAACGGAGGAACCTTTCAGAAGATAATACTGCATTGCTGCCCAGTCGAAGTTCGTGTCATCTTTTGTAAGGTCGAAATAGCCGTTGACTGTACCGCCTTCAATATGTACTGTTACATCTGCATAATCAGACAGTGCCGTGTAGGGAGCTTTACCGTCAGTGGTGTTATCAACCTCATACCGCACAAAGCAGTTGCCGCTGGTAGCCATCAGTAAGGCATTCATGCCCTGTTTTAGTGTGTAGGTGGTACCAGAAGACTGATAATCGCCAGCCACTTCAAGCTGTATGGACTCTTCAGACGGAATATCCCCAACATATACTTGAATAATATCTCCTGCCGTAACAGAAATACCTGTGGGATTTGTAAGGCATCCAAAGCTAAAGCCGAGTCCAAGGATGCTCGTCCAACGGGTGTGGCTGCTATGAGCTTGATAGTCGGCAATGCGGAAAGACTTTTCGGTCTTGTCCCAACCATCGTATATCGTCCATGTGTTGTTCTTTATCTTTGAGGCAAGCTCCTGTACGGATGTAGGAAAAGCTGCAAGGTCGCTTTCGGAATACCCGCTTTTTAGTTCTGTGCAAGCTGTTGTAGTGAAAACCGTAAGCAGGTCGGATGTAGAAACCTCGCTTATTGCAGCCTTCTGAGCGGTCAACGCTTCTTCATCAACTGATACTGCCTCTATTGTCCATTTGGACTTAGCCTCAGTGATAGTCCAGCGGACAACGTTGTTGCTGTTGTCGCAATGCAGACCCCAGTCCTCATATCCTAAATAGAATGTGTAAATGCCATCGTCTTCGTTAACACTGAAGTTTGCATAACTGTCTGAAGTGTTAAACTGACTACCTGATAAATAAATATACCTGTCAGTAAAGGCATTCTGAATCCTTACGTATGATTCGTCGATAGGAGTCAGTTTCCAAACCTGTGAATAGCTGTCAGCAATCAGGTCGGCGCAGACTAGGGAGTGACTGCTGGTGTTCTCGGTGAGGAATTTGTTGTTGTAGCTCTTGATGCGATAATAGCCAGAGCTAATGTTTGCCGCAATGGTTCCTGCCATTAGCAGCAGCAATGAGGTGAATAGTGTCCTCAGTTTCATGATGGTGATATTTGATTTGGTTTGTTTCTGGGCATAAACACAAAAGTTCGCCACAAAGGTAGCTAAATCTTATGCAATACATATTGTGGCAGGGCAGAAATCAGCTCTAGAACGTGCTAATTAGCTCAAATATATTGTACAAATTACACGCAAAAAGGCGTTGCATCCATTATGGAATGCAACGCCTGTAATAAAGACAAGGTCTAAATCTTACTTCAGACGGTTGTAAGCGTAGGCTGCAACGTCGCCAAGCTCCTCCTCGATGCGGATGAGCTGGTTGTACTTAGCCATACGGTCTGTGCGGCTCATTGAACCAGTCTTGATCTGACCGCTGTTGGTAGCAACTGCGATATCTGCGATTGTTGCATCCTCGGTCTCACCTGAACGGTGGCTGGTAACGGTGGTGTAGCCGTGACGGTGTGCCATCTCGATAGCCTCCAGAGTCTCTGTGAGTGAACCAATCTGGTTAACCTTGATGAGGATAGAGTTTGCAGCGCCCATCTTGATACCCTTCTCCAGGAACTTGGTGTTGGTAACGAAGAGGTCATCACCTACGAGCTGGCACTTGTGACCAACCTTAGCGGTGAGCTTAACCCAGTTCTCCCAGTCGTTCTCGTCGAGACCGTCCTCAATGCTGTCGATAGGATAGGTGTCGATGAGGTGCTCAAGGAATGCAATCTGCTCCTCAGCGCTGAGCTTCTTACCGTTAGGATCCTTCTGCTTACCGTTCTTCAACTGCTTGTAGTCGTAGAACCACTGGCCGTTCTCCTGAACAGCGAACTCAGAAGCAGCGCAGTCCATAGCGATCTTCACGTCCTTGCCAGGCTCATAGCCAGCAGCCTTGATAGCATCGCAGATGATGGTCAGAGCGTCCTCGATGCCATCGAGAGCGGGAGCGAAGCCACCCTCATCACCCACAGCTGTGCTGAGGCCACGGGCCTTCAGCAGCTTGGCGAGGTTGTGGAATACCTCAGCACCCATACGGATGCTCTCCTTGATGTTGGGAGCGCTAACTGGACGAATCATGAACTCCTGGAATGCGATAGGAGCATCGGAGTGAGCACCGCCGTTGATGATGTTCATCATAGGAACAGGCAGCACGTAGGTGTTGGCACCACCAATGTAACGGTACAGAGGCAGACCCAGAGCGTTGGCAGCAGCCTTTGCAGCAGCCAGAGAAACGCCAAGGATAGCGTTTGCACCGAGCTTGCTCTTGGTTGGTGTGCCATCGAGAGCCAGCATCTTGTAGTCGAGTGCGCGCTGGTTGAGTACGCAGTCACCCTTCAATGCAGGAGCAATAACCTCGTTGACGTTCTTCACAGCCTTCTGTACTCCCTTGCCAAGGTAGCGACCCTTGTCGCCGTCACGAAGCTCGAGAGCCTCGTTCTCACCTGTGCTGGCACCTGATGGTACAGCAGCGCGACCCATGACACCGTTCTCCAGAACAACATCTACCTCAACGGTAGGATTGCCGCGTGAGTCAAGAATCTCACGGGCAACAATCTTTTCAATTTTCATTGTGTGATTTGATAGGTTAAAGTGATATAATGTTATAATCTCTAGGTCAATTCGCCTCTCTGCCGCAAAGATAGTTAATTGTTAGCATCTGTATGCAATGAGAGCCTTTTTTTTTGCAATTATTGCATTATTGACTTGTTATTGACTTGTACCGAACATCCTAAGACAGCGATAGAAGCTACTTGTGCTTGCGTAACCCGACCTTTCTGCTATCTCAGTCTTGCTCATGTCGGGATGTTGTTGCATGAGGTGCTGGGCATAGACTATACGTTTGCGGTTGATGTATTCGGTGAAGGTCATCTGAAGTTCCTGCTTCATTGCTTTCAGCAGATAAGTCCTGTTTGTGTTGAGGCTTCGTGTCAGGTCATCCAGCTTCAGATTGGGCTGAAGGTACATTTGCTTCTCATCCACCAACTGGTGAAGCCTAAGGATGATGTCAGCAGTAGCCAATTCATGTTGTATATGGCTGCTATGACTGTCTTCTGCTTCTGGAGTGATGTGAGTGGTTGTGTCTTCTTCGTCTGCAATGTCTTCAATGCTGAAGTCCTGTCGTCTGCCTACGTATCCAATGGCGTATAGCAACACAGAGAAGCACAGCGCAGGCAGTGCAATCCATTGCTGGCCAAAGAAGTGACTGCGTCCAAGCGCGTTGACCACAACGGACATGACTGATGTAAGCAGAAGCAGGTTGAACAGTATTGCTATGTTGGACATCTCTTTATCTTCGGTGTCGGCATATAGCTGGCTAATCAAATCGTTATATGCTTTTATCCATCGCATACCCAAAAATGCTGTGACAATGACTTGGATGCAGAAAATGGCTCGACAAACGTTATGAAGCATAGCCTGTGCCGCCGCCCATCCTGTCAGATTGGTGTCGATGTTGGTCGCATAGAGGTATCCATCGCAAAATAACTTTAACTCATTCTCGCTCATTTCAGCATATATCCATGCCATCGCGGCTGCAGCCAACATGATTGGTATGATAATGTAGAGTAGCCAGCGAACAGATTCCCGGTATGAACAGTGATTGGTGAGCTCTCTTATATATAATAGGTATAGGGGATAGACAGCAAGGTTGCACATGCTGTAAATCGTGTCGGTTACGGGTAACAACCATGTTCCCTTAGAGAAGAATATATAGTGTGAACCGTAGAGTAGTGTGGTAGCTACGGTCCAGGGTAATAGCCATGCCCGAGGTCGGTTGTATAAGGTCTTTAGGCATAGGATTAATTCCACAGTGCCGAACAGGCATGTAAAGAATGGCAGGGATATGATGAGGTCGTACATATTGTTGCGCTGAAACCGTGTGCAAAGGTAGTTTAAGCCTTTCAATTACACAAATAAATGATAAATTGCAGATTTGAGAGACTAAGTTGCAAATATGGGAAGGGTTGTAAACATATCTTATCTACTTTTGCAGCGAATAATAGTAGTGCGGTATGTCACAGCGTTTGACAGCCGTCCGTTAAATGAGATATCCGTAAGAGAAAGTTTATCCCTCATCATTTCGTTCAATTAAAAATGGCAGATGGCTCGTTCTTTTCAGTGCGAGCCATCTTTTTTTGCATCCAAAGCAATGTGGAAATACTATTCGCTTTTTCCATTCTGCCGCTAAATGATATCATTCATGCCGCTAAACGAATCTGTTCACAAGTGTGAATATCTAAATTCACAAGTGTGAACAGCTAAATTCACTAGAGTGAATATCTAAATTCACAAGTGTGAACAGATTCACCCATCGGCATGAATGACTCCTCGCATCGTGGTGAATAACTTTGCTTGAGCAGCAACAGCAATTGTCATCAACGTTTATAAACAAACATAGCCTGAGGTGTTCGCCCCAGGCTATGCTTAAAGCTTATGATAAATTCGATGAAATGGGCAATTTTTTACAGTGGATGGTACTGTACAAAAGCTTCCATGGCTTCGTATGCTGCCATGCCCAGCTTGTTGTAGAGGTCGGCTGTGGCGTGGTTGCGGTCCTCTGCTCTCTGCCAGAAGAGACGTTCATCGTTGCCAAGGAACGGTGCACTCTCCATCTGAGACTGGTGCTTGAGGATAGCATTGCGTTTGGTGCGCAGTTCCTCTGGACTGATGGGTACAGCCATCTCAATGTGTTCAATCTCCCATTCTGCCCATGCTCCACGATACATCCATATACGGCAGTTCTTGAGCCATTCGGCACCAGCTTCCTTCTCAAGGTCGATAGCTGCCAGAACAGCATCGGTGCATACGCGGTGTGTGCCGTGCGGGTCGGCCAAATCGCCTGCAACGAATATCTGATGTGGCTGAACTTCCTGCAGCAGGTTGCGTACGATCTCTACGTCTGCCTCAGAGATGGGGTTCTTCTGTATCTTGCCAGTCTCATAGAACGGCAGGTTGAGGAAGTGTACTCGCTCCAATGGAATGCCGCTGTAGAGGGATGCTATGCGAGCCTCGCCGCGACGGATGAGACCTTTGACTTCCAGTATGTCGCGTGTGTCGAGGTCTTCGGGCTTCTTCTTGTTGATGAAGTCTGTGAACTCCTTGTAGCGCTGGGTGATAACTTCATTCTGTCCTTCATCGAAGAGCTTGTTGAAGCCGCGTATGAAATGCATGAAGCGGAACACCTCTTCATCACCTACGGCAATGTTGCCCGATGTCTCGTAGGCCACATGAACCTCGTGGTTCTGCTTAACCAGGCGCTGTAGTGTTCCACCCATTGAAATAACATCGTCATCGGGGTGAGGTGAGAAGATGATGACACGCTTCTGCGCGGGTTCTGCACGCTCTGGACGATAGGTGTCGTCGGCGTTGGGCTTGCCGCCTGGCCAGCCTGTGATGGTGTGCTGGAGGTCGTTGAATATCTTGATGTTCACATCGTAGGCAGATCCGTACAGGGCAAGTAGTTCTCCAAGTCCGTGTTCGGCATAGTCCTTGTTTGTGAGCTTTAGGATTGGCTTGCCTGTCTTCTGGCAAAGCCATACTATTGCAGAGCGGATGAGCTTGTCGTCCCAATCGCATGAGGTAACAAGCCATGGACGGCGTATGCGTGTGAGGTTGGCTGCACTGCTCAGGTCCAATACAACCTGCACGTTGTTGTGCATCTGCAGGAATGTTGCGCTTTGTGCATCGGTCATCTCACCTTCGACGGCGTTCTTGATAACCTCCGCCTTGTCATCGCCCCATGCCAGAAGGAATATCTTTCGGGCTTGGCGTATGGTTGATAGACCCATAGTGATGGCACATACCGGGACATTGCTTTCAGAGCCAAACACTTTGACGGCTTCGTTGCGGCATGTGGAGTCAAGCAGCACGAGACGTGTGTGGGAGTTGCGCTGTGAGCCTGTCACATTCATGGCAATGTTGCCAGTGCGACCAATGCCAAGCAGCATGATGTCTATGCCTCCCATCTCCTCTATCATCTTCTCGTAGGCACGGCAGTGCTCGTTGACGCGCTCCTGTGGTGTTGTGCCGTCTATCGGGTAGATGTTCTGTGCGGGAATATCCACACGGTCGAAGAACTGCTCTCTCAGTGTGGCGATGTTGCTGGCTGAACTGTCAGAAGGCAGCGGATAGTACTCGTAGGTTACAAACGCTACAACGTTTTGGAAGCTCAGCCCCTCCTCGTTGTGCATCCGCACGAGCTGGTTGAACACCTCTGTCAGAGTGGCTCCACCTGAGATGGCTATGGTGCAGGCGCGTATCTCGCGTTGGCGCTTGCGGATGATGGATGCCAGGTTCAGTGCGACCTCCAATGCGCCTTCTTCAGCCGATGCATAGATGTCTGTGGGCAGTTTCTCAAAGCGCGTCAGCACTGAGCGTTCAATGTTGCCTCCAGGACGATAATAGCGTGGAGACACACGGTCGAGCGTGATTTGTGAACTCAAATTGGTTTTCATAGTTAGTTGAGCTGTAATGGAGATCCTCAGCCCTGCCTCCATAGAGTGGAATAGGGGTTGCCCGTGCTAGGGAATGAGGTCTTCAGTGAGGTAATAGGTTATAATAGTTTGTAATGTTGTTTGCGAGATATGTGTTTTCTTGCTTAGAAGAAGAAACCGAGACCCAGTCGTGCGCCAATCCTGGAACTGTCGGAGAAATCGTTGATTGAGAGGTCGTAGAAGAGTGCAGGCTCAATAGTGACATATTGATTGACGAAGAACGTGTATCCCACTTCTGGTGTCAGATATATGTTATTGACAGACGTGGTGAGATGTTCATACAGTGCACCGAAGTTCAAATATAGACCGTTTTGCTCAATATAGTAGCGAACACCCAGACCAAGGCCGATGTTGTCTATCTGGTAAAGATGCTCGTAGTTGACGCGACCGTAGGCCATCCAATCCTGTGCCAGGAAATAGCCTCCTGTTGCAGCGACATTGAAACGTGCTTTCTCATTCTTGCTGTAGGATAGTCCCATTCCTGTTGTGGACACGTTTATGTATGACTTTCCTGCCTCAAACTGTGCCGATGCTGTGAGTGTACACATAGCCATCAGCATTCCAAAGATGATCTTTTTCATGTTGTTCCTTTTCTTTCTGGTTTGTAACCGTTTTTTACACCTGCAATCGTTATTGCAGTCCTATTTCTCTCTGAATATGCAAAACTAGCGACATTGACATATATGTCCAAAGGGAGCGTTCTATATTTAGCTTATTTTAACGCATTGCTAATTCTCATCTAATGAGCTGAACCTTCTTATCCGTTAAATTACACTAAAGCTTGCCGCTCAATAGTGTTTTTGTCATATTATCTTCATACCTTTACACCCTATTATTGCCCAACTTGTGCAATGATAGTACTGCTAGCTATAGAAAATAACATAATATATAATGAATTACACATGGCGCTACGAACCTCCAACACTCGAACAACAGGAAGCAGCTAAGTCCTTGGCCAGGCAAGCGAACATCCATCCCGCTCTGGGCAGTCTGCTAGTGGAGCGCGGTTTGACTACAGTTGAGGCAGCAAGACATTTCTTCCGTCCACAACTTACGGAGTTGCTTGACCCATTCTTGTTTCGTGACATGCACATTGCCATAGAGCGCCTCAACAGGGCACTCGGACGCAATGAACGTATTCTAGTGTATGGAGACTATGATGTTGATGGCTGCACGGCGGTAGCATTGGTCTATCGGTTTCTTCAGCAGTTCACATCCAACATCGATTTCTACATTCCCGACCGCTACGAGGAAGGCTACGGTGTGAGCCATCAAGGCGTGGACTTCGCCAACGAGAGCGGTGTGAAACTTATCATCGTACTTGACTGCGGCATCAAGGCTATCGAGGAGATTGCCTATGCCAAGAGCCTAGGTATTGATTTCATCATCTGTGACCACCACGTACCTGACGATGAATTGCCTCCTGCTGTGGCAGTACTCAATGCCAAGCGCACAGATGCCACATACCCCTATGAACATCTGTCGGGCTGTGGCGTGGGCTTCAAGCTGATGCAGGCTTTTGCCATAGACAACGGCATCCCCTTCAACCAGTTGCTGCCTCTGCTGGACTTGTGCGCTGTTAGTATTGCCAGTGATCTCGTTCCAATTCTGGGTGAGAACCGTGTGCTGGCTTATCATGGCTTGAGACAACTGAACACTAATCCCAGTGTGGGCCTGAAGGCATTGATTGAGATTTGTGGACTTTTTGACCACGAACTCACCATGGGCGACATCATCTTCAAGATTGGACCCCGCATCAACGCGTCAGGCCGTATGCAGAATGGACGTGAGGCGGTGGCTCTGCTTGTGGAGCGCGACCCGGATAAGGCTCATCGCATGGCCCTGCAGATCAATGCCTATAACGACCAACGCAAGGATCTGGATAAAGAGATGACCCAGGAGGCAAACCAGATAGTGGAACGGCTCGACCATAACCATACTAAAAGCAGCATCGTACTCTACAATGAGGAATGGCACAAGGGCGTGATAGGTATTGTGGCCTCGCGTCTTACAGAGATATACTGCCGTCCTTCGGTGGTGATGACGCGTTCCGGTGACATCGCAACGGGGTCGGCCCGTAGTGTGGCAGGTTTTGACATTTATAAGGCTATTGACAGTTGTCGTGACTTGCTGGAGAACTTCGGTGGACACACTTATGCTGCTGGCTTGTCAATGCGTGTGGAAAACATCAAGGAGTTCCGTCGTCGGTTCGAGGAGTATGTCGAGGCCAATATCCTTCCACAGCAGGTACAGCCGGAGCTTAACATCAACGCTATGTTGGAGTTCCGAGACCTCAGCCATCGCTTCCTGATGGACTTGAGGCGTTTCGCACCTTTTGGGCCTGACAACCCGAAGCCCATATTCTGTACGCGGAATGTGGTTGACTATGGCACAAGCAAGGTTGTGGGACACCATCAGGAACACATCAAGCTGGAACTCGTTGACAACAAGAGCAGTAGCATCGTCAGTGGCATTGCTTTCGGACAGAGCGCACAGGCTCGACTCATCAAGAGCAAGCGTCCTTTCGACATCTGCTATACTGTGGAAGAGAACACCCATAAGCGTGGTGAGATCCAACTTCAGATAGAGGATATGAGAGTGGAATGAACAAGGATATTTTTTCCATCCTCAACCACTATTTTGGTTACACATCCTTTCGTGGCATCCAGCAGGAAATCATTGAGAGCATACTTGGAGGACACGACACGTTGGGGCTTATGCCTACAGGTGGTGGCAAAAGTATCACTTTTCAAGTCCCGGCATTGTCGCTGGATGGACTATGCCTCGTAGTTAGTCCGCTAATTGCTCTGATGAAAGATCAGGTGCAGCACCTGCGGAAACTCGGTATCAAGGCTGCTGCCGTCTATACTGGTATGACACGTGAGGAGGTGCTGGTCACGTTGGAGAACTGTATCTTCGGCAACTATAAGTTCCTTTATGTATCGCCAGAGCGACTCTCTTCGGATCTTTTTCAAGCCAAGTTGCGGCGAATGAAGATTAGCTTCATCACGGTTGATGAGGCTCATTGCATCTCTCAGTGGGGCTATGACTTCCGTCCAGCCTATCTGGAGATTGCACACATTCGCGAACTGCTTCCTAATTGTCCCATTCTTGCTCTCACTGCTACAGCCACGCTGGCTGTAGTCGATGACATACAGCGACAGTTGCGATTTGCTGCGCCCTGTGTGAAGCGTATGAGCTTCGAACGTTCCAACCTTACATATTCTGTGAGGCGTATAGAACAGACCCGCGAGGCTGAGTTGCTCACCATCCTCACCGACTATGAGGGCTGCGCTATAGTATATACCCGTAACCGACGTTCCACCTACGAGATTGCCCAATGGCTCTGTTCGCAGGGTGTTGCTGCTACCAACTACCATGCAGGGCTGCCTCACAAGGAGCGTAGCGTAAGGCAGCAGGCGTGGCAGAACGATGAGGTGCGGGTGATGGTGGCCACTAATGCTTTTGGCATGGGTATAGACAAGCCTGATGTGCGTGTGGTGGTTCATGTTGATCTGCCCGACTCACCAGAGGCTTATTTCCAGGAGGCTGGGCGGGCAGGACGTGATGGTAAACCGGCTGTGGCCATCCTTCTTTATGACAACTACTCGGCTGGAACCCTCAAGCGTCGCATAGAGGACACTTATCCACCAATCGAGTATGTTAAAGATGTCTATGACGATATCTGCTACTATATGCAAATGGCTGTCGGTGATGGCTATGGCGTAACGCGCAGTCTTAATCTGGTGGAGTTCTGCGCCAACTTCAAGCATTTTCCTGTCCGTGCCTACAACGCCATTACAATCCTGCAGCGTGCTGGCTTCCTTGAGTGGCACGACAGTGAGGACAGCCACAGCCGGCTTATGATGGCCTGCACACGTGACGAGTTGTATTCTTGCAACCTGTCTCCTGACTGCGAACAGCTTCTATGGCATCTCTTGCGCAGCTATACGGGTCTCTTCAGTGAGTTCGTATATATTAATGAGGAGCGATTAGCCGATGACTTGCATATAGGACTACGTAATGTCAACGAGTGTCTCATTGAGCTTAGTCGTAAGCATGTGGTGCATTTTATACCTCGTTCCGACATCCCTGCCATCACTTTCACGCAGCGACGTGTGGAGCGTGATGAGCTGATTATCTCAAAAGCTGTTTACGACGATCGTAAGGAACAGATGAAACTGCGCATAGGCACCATGTTGGATTACCTTACGACTCATCAGTGCCACAGCCTTTTCCTTCTCAACTATTTTGGTGAGAAGGGTAAGTCTCCATGCGGGAGATGTGAGAATTGTTGCGAACATGGTGATGAACTAAGCAAACAGGAACTGGATTCTATTCGCCATCAGCTTCTCGACTTCCTCCGTATGAATGGCCCGACGCCAATCCGTAGCCTGCATCTTCGTGGCATTGAGGATAGAGACGTGGTTAGTGTCCTGCATCAGATGATACTTGATGAGCTGGTGGAATACCAAAACCAGCTTCCCGTTGTGGCTCTTAGACAATGACCTATTTGGGATAATCCCAAAGAAACTGCTTATTTTGTGCTTTTGGTTTAAGTAAAGCATTCCTGTTGTTCGTATTTATAATAGAAGATGCCTTTGGAAGCATCTTTCCGTTACAGCAGAAGTTAGTTTGTTATAGATTAAAGTTGATAAGTTAGTTAGTTGTCTTAGGGCTCTTCACGTTTGTGAAGAACAGAAAAAAGCCGATGTCCGTGAGGATATCGGCTTTTTCGGCGATGATAATTATATTCAGCTGTCAACCCACTTGGCTGCCTGGCTTGACATCTTTGGTTGTTGTGACCACGCTCAAGCTATCGTCGAAGTCAACGGCAGAGAGTATCATGCCTTGGCTTTCGAGACCCATCATCTGGCGCGGCTCGAAGTTGGCCACGAAGAGGATGCGCTTGCCGATAAGCACTGACGGGTCGTCGTAGAAGGCGGCGATGCCCGAGAGGATGGTGCGATCTTTGCCAGTTCCGTCGTCGATGGTGAACTGCAGGAGTTTCTTCGACTTCTTCACTTTCTGACAGTCTTTGATGAGACCCACGCGGATGTCGAGCTTTTCGAATGCCTCGAAACTTACGTTGGGCTTAATGGGCTGTGCCTTGTAGTTGGCAGCCTCGTTTTCCTTCTTGATGCGTGCCAGACGGTCCATCTGCTTCTGTATGGCTTCATCCTCAATCTTCTCAAAGAGGAGTTCGGGCTTTGCAAGCTTGTGACATGGTTTAAGCAGTTCGGTACTGCCGAGATTGTCCCATCCCAATGCTTCGACATTAAGCATCTGATATAGTCTCTTGCTGCTGAAGGGCAGGAATGGCTCGAAGGCAATGGCCAGATTGGCCGTGAGCTGCAACGAGATGTTAATGATTGTCTTGACGCGCTCGGGGTCGGTCTTGATGACTTTCCAAGGCTCGCTGTCGGCCAAGTATTTGTTGCCGATGCGGGCAAGGTTCATGGCCTCCTTTTGAGCCTCGCGGAAGTGGAAGGTGTCGAGCAGATGCTCCATGCGCTCCTTCACGTCCTTGAACTCTGAAATGGTCTGCTGGTCGAATTCGGTGAGTTCTCCGCAGGCTGGCACCACGCCGTCGTAGTACTTTTGGGTGAGCTGGAGAGCTCGGTTCACGAAGTTGCCATAGACAGCTACCAGCTCGTTGTTGTTTCTTGCCTGGAACTCAGCCCAAGTGAAGTCGTTGTCTTTTGTCTCTGGGGCTGAAGCGGTGAGCGCATAGCGTAGCACATCCTGCTTGCCCGGGAAATCTACGAGATACTCATGCAGCCAAACGGCCCAGTTTCGTGAGGTGGAAATCTTGTCACCCTCAAGATTCAGAAACTCGTTTGCAGGCACGTTGTCTGGCATGATGTAACCGCCGTGGGCCTTCATCATCACAGGGAAGATGATGCAGTGGAACACAATGTTGTCCTTGCCGATGAAATGAACGAGACGTGTGTCCTTCTGCTGCCACCACTGCTGCCATGTACCCCAACGCTCAGGGTCGCTCTCGCAGAGTTCCTTTGTGTTGGAGATGTAGCCAATGGGAGCATCAAACCACACATACAGCACCTTGCCTTCAGCTCCTTCGACAGGCACTGG
This sequence comes from Bacteroidaceae bacterium, assembly GCA_017620295.1. Lineage (GTDB taxonomy): Bacteria > Bacteroidota > Bacteroidia > Bacteroidales > Bacteroidaceae > Physcousia. The sequence continues at coordinate 5,202 of JAFZQR010000082.1, read as the reverse complement.
GATGCCCCAGTCGAGGTCGCGGGTCATGGCTCGAGGCTGCAGCTCCATGTCGAGCCAGCTCTTGCATTGTCCATAGACGTTGGAGCGCCATTCCTTGTGTCCCTCGAGAATCCATTCCTTGAGCCATCCCTCGTATTCATTGAGAGGCAGATACCAGTTCTTAGAGTCGCGCAGCACAGGGATTGCGCCACTTTCCTTGGCACGCGGGTTAATCAGCTGGGTGGGTTCGAGGCTGCGCGTACAGCCATCCTCGCATTGATTGCCATAGGCTCTGGGATGATGGCAATAGGGACATTCACCCACGACATCGCGGTCGGTGAGGAAACGGTGTTCCTGCTCGTCGTAGAACTGCTTCGTGGTCTTCTCGATGAGCTTGCCGTCGTCATAGAGTTTGCGGAAGAAGTCGCTGGCAAACTTGTGGTGAGTAGCAGAAGTCGTGCGGGAATAGACGTCGAATGAGATGCCGAACTCTTCGAAAGAGTCCTTAATCATCTTGTGATAACGGTCAACCACTTGTTGCGGAGTGATGCCCTCCTTGCGGGCACGTTGGGTCACAGGCACACCATGCTCATCCGAGCCGCCTATGAACATCACGTCCTCACCCTTGAGGCGCAGGTAGCGCACATAGATGTCGGCTGGTACATACACACCTGCCAAGTGACCGATATGCACTCCGCCGTTGGCGTATGGAAGGGCGGATGTTACGGTAGTGCGGACAAAATTGTTTTCAGTCATAAGTATTGTTTTATTGTTGTGATTTCGTTGTCAATCCCATAGAGAACATCTTCATTGGTAAATCTCAGGCGGGAGGTGGCTTCCCTTACAGTTCCCTCTCCGCTATGCTGTAAGTGTCGCGGCGGTTCATGTCTCCTGTCTGGAGACCGAGCTTCAGCCATTTCATGCGCTGGGCTGAGGTGCCGTGGGTGAAGCTTTCGGGCTGGGAGTAGCCACGAGCCTTCTCTTGGAGGTAGTTATCGCCAATGACGCGGGCGCAGTCGATAGCTTCCTGTAGGTCGCTTTCGTCCAGGCTCTGGAACATCTTGCCTTCGTGGTAGCCCCATACGCCAGCATAGAAGTCGGCTTGGAGTTCGATTCGGACGCTGATTTTATTAGCCTGTGTCTCGCTGAGGCCTGCCATCTGCGAGTGGGCGCGGTCGAGATCGCCCAGTAGGTGTTCCACATGATGGCCCACCTCGTGGGCTATGACGTAGGCAAAGGCGAAGTCGCCATCAGCACCTAGTGTTCGCTTCATTTCTGTAAAGAATGTCAAGTCTATGTATAGCTTCTCGTCGCCTGAACAGTAGAATGGTCCCATGCTGGCCGACCCACCGCCGCAGGCTGTGCTGACGCTACCCGTATAGAGTACCATCGTAGGTGCCTTGTAGGTACGTCCCATGTCACTGAATACCTTGGTCCACACATCCTCTGTGCTGGCCAGCACCTGGGAGGCAAACACTGCTAGTTCCTGTTCTTCGGGCGTGAACTCGCGTTGCCCATCCTTCTGGGTGACATTGGAGTTGCTGAAGATGGCTTCAAGGCCGCCTGCCTGCTGGAAGGCCTGCGATGGGTCTTGACCGGTAAGGAATGCTATAACCACAGCTATCAGCACTCCTGCCACACCTCCGAAGCCCATCATCTGTGACCCGCTCATGCCTCTTCTGTCATCAACATTGCTACTCTGTCTGCGTCCTGTTAAGTTCATCTTGTGTATTTACAATTTGACAATTGACAATTATACAATTTGGTGCAGGTTTCACCGCGCCAGCCTCTCCCCTCCCTTTGGAGGGGTCGGGGGCTTTTAATTAATATTTATGTTCTCGAACTGCACCTGATATGGCCATTGTTCGTCATCTGCGGCGTTGTCGTTCCAGGGGTGACGCCAGTATGCTGTCGGAGATCCCATCACCACGAAGAATATGCGTTGGCAACCAGTGGGAACGGTGAGGGTTGCCGTGCCCTCCTTGTCGGATTGCATCTCGCCATAGACGCGCTGCCCTGTTGAGGTCATAGCCACGAAGGCATAACGCCAGCCTGCATTGGCGGGGCGAATGTTGCGGTAGCCATTGCTGGAGGTGAAACCCTTGAAGTGGGCCTTGATCTCTGTGCCAGCCTTGACGTTCTTCATGTTGATGATGTTGAAACCGAAGTTCTGGGGACAGTAGGCGCTGTCCACCTCCCAAGTATATGTGTCGGTCACGCCAGCTGGGCGGTGCAGGTGAGTTGGAAACTTGCCAATCTTGGCGGCGGCTACGGAGCGCACACCGTCGATGTCCCATGTTGCCATTCGGCAGTAGCCCTCGAACTGCTCTGCTGCGAATGCGTCAAGAGTGAGGCTGTTCAGTCGCATGTAGGCTTGTATGGGGTCTTCGGGTTTGTTGCTCTCTCGCCATAGCCGGCCTATGAAGTCTGTTCCGTGCTTCATGCACCAGTAGTCGTGGATGAAGCAGTTCTGGTAGCGCATGTCCTCATGCATGAAATTGAGGTGTGTCATGCCTAGATAGCCTTCCAGATATTCTCCATCGGTGAACTGGCGTGATGGATATACCTTGTAGGCCTGCCAGTTGGCACAGCTCTCCCACCATCCGTTGCCGCCCGATGCGTTGTCGCCATAGCCGTAGTTGAAGCCGTGCTGCATACCGAGGTCGGCACTGACCAGATACTGGAAGGTGTGACCAACCTCATGTGCTACGGTAGCACCGCCGCGTGAGGTGACAGCCCAAGGGTTAAAGTGACCTATACCTGTTTTGCCACCGCCCGCACCGTCGGTACCCGATGCGTCGGCTCGCCATTCCGACTGATAGGGGATGTAGAACTGTATCTTGTAGTTGTCTGTTGTGCCTTCACCCACCTTCATGAAGCCCAGCTCCACGTATTTCTTGAAACAGGCCTCGCCAATGCTGAGTACGGTGTTGGCATTGGCCACGTTTCCGTCGCCTGGATATTGTATCTTGTTCGGATCGTTGCCGTAACGCACATCCCAGAACACAGCACAATGCTCGCTCTCCACCATGTGTGCGAAGTTGTAGCCCGATGTGGCAGCGTCGTTGGTGTAGTCGGTGCCGCTGTAGGTGTTGGGCTTGAGCAGATAGCGTCCAGGGTTGGTGAATGACATCTCGCAGGCATCTGTAGGCAGCAGTGTGGCTGTGGCCTTGGCTGTGAAGCCGTTGGCGGCCTCGTCGTTGAAGAGGCGTAGCTGTGTGGGACGCATCTCGATGGAATCTACATCCACAAGCGATATAATCTGATTGGGCTTGAAGCGGTCGTCGTAGCGTACCCAAATCGTGTCTTGTGCCTGCACTATGCTGGCCGTTACGAGGACACTTACGAGAGAAAGTAGCAGTTTCGTTTTCATGTTAGCGTCCTCCTGTTATTTAATGATGTATTTACGTCCGTTGACAACATACACACCCTTTCTGTTTCTTACATCCGACAGAGACGCTGCCACCTTGCGACCGCTCAGGTCATAGATACCATTGTCCATTATCCATTGTCCATTATCCATTGTATTGGTGCCTGTTGCTCGGATGTCAGCTATGGCTGTCAGTTCCTCGTTCACACCGTCGATGTAGAACTTCAGGGCTTGTGGCTCAGTGCTGAGGTCTTCTATCCACGATGTGAAGGCCAACATAGCCGTAGAGTCCTCTGTCAGCACCATCTCTTCCTCGTCGTTGAGCATATACACACCTGGTGCCACCATCTTGTTGCTTGGCCTGCCGTTTGAGAGCAGTACACTGTTGTCCAGCTTCAGATACGTTCCACGGAAGCGCACCTGTGTCGCCTCGTCGCTGCTTTGTATCGTTTGTAGTCGTGGTGTAGCATTTTTCTTTACCGACACATTCTCGATAAAATATATCGGTCCCGTCAGACGTTTGCCCGAAATGAAGTTGCTCATGGTACGTCCTTCGGCTAGGTCCGCTTCGCGACTGGGGCGTATGAGATAGTGGTTGTTCGCTTTCATCACCACCTCATCCGCTGCTGTGAGGTCGATACTGCTGAACTCCACCACCGTGTTGTCGCCTTCGCGTATGCCGCGTGGTGTGGCCAGTTCCGTTTCCTCACCGAAAGCGTCGGTCACCTGTCGTGCTGTCAGGTCAAAGGGTAGTACCAGGCTGTTCCACTTGCCCAGCTGTAGGGAGCGGCGCAGAGCCACCAGCCCATGGTCCACTATCTGGGTTCGGTAGTAGGTTACGCTGTCCTCGTCAAGAACGAAACGCTGTAGCGAGCGCAACCTCATGTTCCGCACCTCCGCCTTGTTGAACACATCGCCCTTGACCGTGAACTCACTGCCATTGAGGTGGAGCGTCGGAAATTCCTCACTGCTCACCAGATAGTAGTAGGTGACATCCTTGGTTGTTGTGATGGCCAGGTTCTTGGCTGCCAGCAGCACCGTCTGCCGGCTGTGTAAAGGCTGTGCCGTGCCGCCTTCCACCGAAGCCTGTGCCATAGCACTCGAAGCCAGCATCAATGCACCTGCCAATATACTGTTACGTAGCATCATCTGCAAGTTGTGTTTGGTTATAATTGCTGCAAAGTTAGTCATTATACTCCAAACAAAGCCAATTCATCCGCGAAAAGCCACAAAGTTTTATTCTGTACAACAACAAAAGGTCTCATTTTTCAGCCTAGTGGCAGTTGTCTCCTACAATGCTGTGCCTTGTCCTTCAATTAGGGACGACAGACACCACCGATGCTGCCTTCCTTTATATTGACATTACTGTTGACCTCTCAGGCCGCCGCCTCTCTTCACCGCCAGCCAAAGGGGTATATATAGAAAATGGTAAGAAGAGGGTAGCAAGGTAAAACGTCGGCACGTTTTGGAAACATCCACGGCAGGAAAAAAAGAATGAAAAAAGAGGCGAAAAGTTTTGCAGAATGAAAGATTGTGCATACTTTTGCCAGCGAAAAGAAATCAAAACAGCAAAAACAGTATGATTAGCGCAAGTTTTTTTTGGTGGTGGCAGTACTCGAGATTCCAAAGATCGTGAGAAGATAGCCGTGTACCTATAAACTTGTATAGAAGATAAATCGGAGGCCTGTCGTTCTTGCGACAGGCCTCTTTTAAGTATGCTCGGCATGAGCATTGTCTAACGGGTGCAAGTCCCGAGTGAGCCCTAATAGCGGGAATCACATAGCCAAGAGCAAGGGTGTCCGTCGCGAGTCGGAATCTGAAAGAAGCTGGCGGCAAACATCTGGCCTGACGTA
>JAFZQR010000081.1 GCA_017620295.1 Bacteroidaceae bacterium | reverse complement strand
TGACTTGACTTTCGCAAGCTCCGCTTGCTTGGAAGTTAAAGGAAGTTATGCCGCTTGCGGCGGAAGTTATGGGAAGTTAAAGGACGAATGATTTGCTGGCTGATATAACCAATAGCAGAAGTATTGTCCTTTCGCTCGACCTTTGGTCGCTTCATACTTGAAGAACTTCTTTAACTTCCTACATGCGAAACTTGAGTTAATGAAATATTAGGTGTACAGCAAAATCAATTCATGAAAAATTATATGGGCAATTCATGGGCATTATATGTTGGAGGGAAAACGCGAATTGCCATGAATTGACCATGAATTATCATTAATGAAATATTAGGTGTACAGCAAAATCAATTCATGAAAAATTATATGGGCAATTCATGGGCATTATATGTTGGAGAGAAAAACTACAATCTGACACGATTTCGCTTGTTTTTTCAACAACGAATTGCACGAATTCGACGAATACCTAGGCTGGCAGCAGTCTGGATTTGAACACGAATAACTCGAATAGCACGAATAATTCGTTTGATTTGTGAAATTCGTGGTTGAGAAATATTTTGTTACACCAGCTCAACGTTCTCCATATTAAAACCTCTGAGGAAATCGGCTGCGCTCATGCGTTTCTTTCCTGCAAGCTGGATGTCGGTGAGATAGAGTATGCCGTCTGAAAGAGTGACAGGTATGGCGAGGGGAGTATTTACTTTTGAGGTTGGTGTTACGCGGAGACGCTGTGAATCAGGTATGAGGCTGTTGAAGACCTTCAGCACCTGTTCCTTGCCCTTGGCGTCACGCAACACGGTCCATGCGCCAGGATAGGGCGAGAGTCCACGGATGAAGTCATAGGCCGACTTGACAGTATGGCTGCTCCAGTCAATGCGGCAGGTATCCTTGAATATCTTCGGGGCAGAGTGCAGTTCGCCTTCTACCAGCTCGTCCTGCGGAATAGGCTGTACACAGTCGGATTCTACATCATCAAGGGTACGCATTACCAGTTTGGCACCCATGCGCATCAATCGCTCATAGACCGTTTCCACGGTGTCAACGTCTGATATTTCACAACTCTCACGATGGATGATACGTCCCGTGTCTATGTCGTGATCCAGGAAGAAGGTGGTGACACCTGTGCGAGTCTCACCATTGATGATAGCCCAGTTGATGGGAGCCGCTCCACGATACTGCGGTAAGAGTGCGGCGTGAAGGTTGAACGTACCCCTTGGCGGCATAGCCCACACGACTTCCGGCAACATACGGAATGCCACCACCACTTGGATGTCGGCCTTGTAGCTGCGCAACTGATCGAGGAACGCCTCATCCTTTAACCGTTCAGGTTGCAAGACTGGTATCCCCTGCTCTACTGCATACTGCTTGACAGGTGAAGCCTGCAGGGTGTCGTGGTGCCGGCCCACAGGCTTGTCGGGCATGGTGACTACTGCCACTACATTATAGTTGTTCTCTACCAACGCCCGCAGGCTCTCCACTGCGAACTCAGGCGTACCCATGAAAACTATTCTCAACTTATTACTCATTTTTCACTACGAATTACACAAATTACCATGCGCTCGGCCTTACCGCTTGACATTTCAATAATTTTTTAACTACGAATTACACTAATTACACGAATTATCTGAGCAGCTCAACATATTTTATGGGTGTTCTCTACTCTTCACTCAGATCCTGCATCATAGTCCTGTAGGTAGCGAAGACATGCGAGCGGCGGATGAAGCCGATGAACTTGCCGCTATCATCAACGACGGGCAAGGTCCATGCCTTAGTATGGTCAAAGGCTTGCATCACTATGTCCATAGGATCGCCAGCCTTCAAACGAGCCGGAGCTTCTACCATGAGGTCAGAGACATGGAGTTTACGATATAGCTCTGTGCGGAACATCACGTGCCGCACTCCGTCGAGATACAACACCCCCAGCAGCTTCTGCGAGTCGTCAACGACAGGGAACACATCACGACGCGAAGCTGCCAGCTGACGCGCAATCTCACCAAGGTCATCATGTGGATGCAGATGCTCATCGTAGCGTTCTATGACAGAGTCCATGGACATAAGAGTGAGGATTGCATGATCCTTGTTGTGGGTCACCAGCTCACCCTTTCGAGCCAGTCGCATGGTATAGATACTATGCGGCTCAAATCCAATGATGGTAAGATACGATGTCACAGCCACAATCATCAGTGGCAAGAAGAGGCCATAGCCTCCTGTCAGCTCTGCTATAAGGAAGATACCGGTCAAAGGGGCATGCATCACCCCACTCATCAACCCTGCCATACCCAAGAGAGCAAAGTTGTTTTCTGGCACAATCAAGCTCTGACCTGGTATATCGTTCCATACGAGCGAAAAGAAAAATCCCGACACGCAACCAAGAAACAGGCTAGGTGCAAATGTACCGCCACAACCACCGCCTCCATTGGTAGCAGTGGTAGCAAACACCTTGAACAGCATGACACCTCCAAGATAGAGGAGCAGCAGGCTAGACGAGCCTGAGAAAAGTGAGCCCTGCATAGCCTCAGCCCATTCTGCACGGCCTTGTCCATTCAGTATCAAGTGTATCAGTTCATAGCCTTCGCCATAGAGCGACGGAAAGAGAAAGATCAGTATGCTCAACATTGGAGCGGCGAAGAGCAAACGCTTCCACGGCTTTTGCAAACGACGAAAAATATCCTCCAGCCAGTTCATCACCCTTGTGAAATAAAGCGACACCGCACCACAGAATATACCTAACAGAGCGTATGCTGGCAGGCGGTCAACACTGAAAGCGTTGGTTAGGTGAAACTCAAAGATGGTGTCAGTACCAGTGACCATAAAAGTCAAGGCAGCTGCTGTTACACATGAGACCAAGAGAGGTAGCAAACTGCCAAGGGTGAAGTCGAGCATCAGCACCTCCAATGTGAACACCAGACCTGCAATAGGTGCCTTGAAAATGCCACTGACGGCTCCTGCAGCACCACAGCCGACAAGGAGCATGAGCTGCTTATTGTTCAAGCGGAAGAGGCGACCAAGGTTACTGCCTATGGCCGACCCCGTGAGGACTATAGGAGCCTCCGCACCGACAGAACCACCAAAACCAATGGTTATAGCTGAAGCCACGACAGAAGTCCATGTGTTATGCGCTTTGATGAAGCTATTCTTACGAGCTATGGCATAAAGAATCTTTGTAATTCCATGCCCTATGTCGTCACGCACCACATGTCGAACAAACAAGCCTGTCAGCACAATACCTATCACAGGCCATAACAGATAGAGCCAGTTGGCATCTGTCTCAGAGAACTGATAGGTGAGCAAATGCTGGATGAGGTGTATAAGCCACTTCAGTAGCAACCCAGCACAGGCTGTGAGGATGCCAATGACGAAAGACATGAGAAGCAAGAACTGCTTGTCATTTACATGCTGCAACCGCCACTGGTGAATATGTTCCCAAGAAACATTCATCGTTATTTACGTATTATCACCACCTCTCCATCAACTCCCAGCTTGATTATGGAACTGGGTTCGTGTATGCTAGTGTCACGCTGGCGCGACTTGCACACATAATCAACAGCCGCAATGATGGCGGGGTCAATGTCTGCAAAGGTCTGAGGTGAGGGTTCACCACTGATATTGGCCGACGTGCTGACTATGGCTTTCTGGAAGCGGTAACAGAGGGTGTGCGAGAACACCTCATTGGTGACACGCAACCCCACGCTGCCATCCTCCGCCAGCAGGTTGGGAGCCAAGCCAGATGCACCGCTCAGGATAACGGTGGTAGGTTTAGTGGCTAGGTCTATGATGTCCCATGCCACATCAGGCACATTGCGTACATAGCGCTGGAGCCTTCCAGCAGAATCAACAAGACAGATGAGAGCCTTGCTATCCTCTCGCTGCTTAATCTCAAACACCTTGCGTACTGCCTCCACATTGGTGGCATCACAACCAATGCCCCAGATGGTGTCTGTGGGATAGAGGATGGTACCACCTTGGCGCAATACTTCCAGAGCAGCCTGGATATCGGTGTCGCGGAAAGCAGCGGAACCTCGAAGAGGGGAGGAGGAGGAAGATAATGATTGTTTCATGGGGCTTATGGGGCTTATAAGGCCTATAGGGCTTATAGGGCTTATAGGGTTTAGAACTCACTTGTGAAATGGAAGCGGATGTGTTCGAAGTCTTGCTGGGCCATTTGAAGGACATAGCCAGAGTCGGCCAGGAACACATCACGGCCCTCAAGGTCACGCGCCATATATTGGTACTTGCGCTTCTTGAAGGCTTCCAGTTGTGCCTCGTCATCGCTCTCAATCCAGCAGGCCTTGTAAAGACTGGCAGGCTCCCAACGGCACTTGGCTCCATATTCGTTTTCCAGACGGTACTGTATAACCTCGAACTGCAGCTGACCAACTGTGCCTATGAGCTTGCGGCCATTGAACTGGTTGATGAACAGCTGCGCAACACCCTCGTCCATAAGCTGGTTGATACCCTTCTCAAGCTGCTTGGTCTTCATAGGGTCTGCATTCTCTATATACTTGAACATCTCAGGGGAGAACGAAGGAAGGCCACGGAAGTGCAGTTGCTCTCCTTCGGTGAGAGTGTCTCCGATTTTGAAGATGCCGTTATCTGGCAAGCCCACGATGTCCCCTGGCCATGCCTCATCTATAGTCGATTTGCGCTGTGCCATGAACTGGGTTGGCGAGGAGAAGCGGACAGTCTTGCCCTGCCGAACATGCAGATAGGGAGCATTACGCACGAACTTGCCAGAGCAGACCTTACAGAAGGCTATGCAGGAACGATGGTTAGGGTCAATGTTGGCTGTAATCTTAAAGATAAAACCTGTAAACTTCTGTTCCTCCGGCTGCACATCACGTTCCTCAGCCTTAGTGGGGCGCGGCGACGGAGCTATTTCAACGAAGCAGTCGAGCAGTTCCTTCACACCGAAGTTGTTCAAGGCCGAGCCAAAGAACACAGGAGCGACCTCGGCATCGAGGTAGGTCTGGCGGTCAAACTCAGGATAGACAGCCTCCACCATCTCCAAGTCATCGCGAAGTTTCTGGGCATCGTCTGTTCCGACATGCTGATCCAACTCTGCAGAATCGAGCTGCACACTGATTTTCTCAGTCACACGCTGCTTGTCGGGGGTGAAGAGGTTTAGGTTCTTCTCATATATATTATATACGCCCTTGAAACGCTGACCCTGGTTGATGGGCCATGACAGAGGGCGCACCTTTATCTGTAGTTCCTCTTCAAGTTCGTCAAGCAGGTCGAAGGGATCCTTTCCCTCACGGTCCATCTTGTTGACAAACACTATCACTGGTGTCTTGCGCATACGGCACACCGTCATCAGCTTGCGCGTCTGCGCCTCAACGCCCTTGGCACTATCAACCACAATGATAGCCGAGTCAACAGCGGTCAATGTACGGAAAGTGTCTTCTGCGAAGTCCTGGTGACCGGGAGTGTCAAGGATGTTGACTTTGTAGAGGGAGTCGGGATTGGGACTATAGTCAAACTCCATCACGGATGTAGTCACCGATATACCACGCTGTTTCTCAATCTCCATCCAGTCGGAGGTTGCGGTCTTGCGTATCTTGTTGCTTTTAACTGCACCAGCCACCTGTATCTGCCCGCCAAACAGCAGCAGCTTCTCTGTCAACGTGGTCTTACCTGCATCCGGGTGCGATATGATGGCGAATGTCCGCCTACGTTCTATTTCTTGATTCATTGGTTTGTCTCTTTTTCAATATAATTTATTTCTTCGTCGTTCAGTCCGACGATATTATATATTATATGGTATGCCTCTTGGAGGTGAGACTCATCGCTGGTTGCCTTGTATGCCTCGTAGTGCTGGATGATATTTTGTTCGTCTTCGGTGGAGACTGTAGGAATCAGCTGTTGCTCAATCTTGAATTTCTGCCAACGTATAGTCCCAGCTCCTGTGGTGTTGCCAAGTTTAGAAAACAAATAAGCAGAAAGAGGAGAATTGAGATAGACAAGTAAATAAGTGAGATGATTGCCGGTCATCCAATATGTTGTATTATCACCGTAATAATGTTCATCCTCGTCTAAACAGAATTTTGGCACATCAGCCAAATCTCCCCATATTATCTTCAGCTTATCAAACTCAGGCCAATATACACAGTTGCGCAAGTTGTAAGGTGTGTATCCCTTGTCTGTTCTGTCTTTTATTGCCTCCCAGTTTTCATCCAAATAGGATTTGATAGAAGGGTATTCCTCGATGTTGATGGGATCAATGAGATAACAGTTCTCTTCTTCGGGATTCCGAATACCATTATGCGTATGAATGAGCCAGCGGTTACCATAATTAATCTCATATCGCATCAAGTCTCGTCCTTTCAGTATCGGCTTAAATAATTGCTCGGTGCGGCGATACTCACTCTCATCTTGACAATGAGCGAGTATTTCCTGTCGCTTGGCATCAGCAACTATAAAAACTGAGTTCTTTCCGGTAAGTATCCCACGATAAATGGATTGATGCCATGTATATAGAGGTCTTCCATGTTCCTGAATCTTTGCCAGTATGGAAAAGTCCTCTACTGTTCTAATCACCCAGTCCTCATCACCATTGAAGTCACACGGGATAAGATGACCGTGGACAATGTCATAAAGGCCCTTGTCGTGTTTGACAGTAGCACAAGCGTGAAGCTGGTGCTGGTTGTTTTCTCGCGACAGTAAAAGGATGCACGTTTCCACTGTTGCTTTGGCAAACAACTTCTGTCCGGGGAAGTCAACCAACAGGATAGGGTTAGCTTGACTGGTTAGGAATTGACGAGTCTGCTTACCGAAGTCTGAACGCATCCATTTATTGGTGGTTATGAAGCATAAATATCCGTGTGGTTTCAGGATTTGCAGGCCGCGTTCAAAGAAAAGAGTACAGATGTCGCCAGTTGATGAATAGGTCTTGTATAGTGGTACTTTATCCTTATTACCCTTGATAACAACAGAGCCTTCACTTGCTCTTGAGCGTATTTCCAAGTTGGCATACACATCCGACATTTCAGGCATAGACTGCATATTGATATATGGAGGGTTACCGATTATAATGTCAAACCCCATGAACCGGCCTTTCTCATCCAGTACTTCAGGGAATACCAACATCCAATCAAGGGTATAGGCCATCACACGTGGTGATACCTGTGTATCGAAAAGGCTGCGGTAAACAGCATCAAGCACCATTTCTCCTTTGGTCAGCTCATTAAGACGTTGTCCCATCAATGCCTTGCGTCGCTTGTCGTTGCAAGCCTTGTAACCTTGGACAAGAGTAATATACTCATGTAGCAGTTCTGGTTTATCAGGGTTCAGAATACCTTCACCTACGTTAACAGGATATTTGGACAGCAGCGAATTACCACACTTGATGTTGATGTCGATATTAGGCAATGTCTGAAGTTTTCCGTTCTCGTAATAGGCATTCTTCAACAACTCAATCCAAAGCCGCAGTCGGCATATCTCCGCACTCTTTATATTGACATCCACACCAAAAAGGCAGTTCTCAATGATAGTGCGTTTTTCCTCATAGAGGGTTTTCTGAAGGTCGTAACCTCCACCTCGTCGTTGGTACTTGAATATACCCTCTCCCTTTTCACGAACTACCAGCTCGTCATCCTTTATCTGCAGTGAATATTCCTTGACACGTTTACGTGACTCCACATAACTCAAGCAACCCAGCTCGTGCTTTACTAATAGCAGCTCGTTGAGGGCGGATACGAGAAAATGACCGCTACCAACTGATGGGTCGCAAATACGTAGAGAGTTAATAATACGGTTGGCGTCCTCACGTGCTTCCATGTCAACTGGCAGTGTGTCCACCAACATCTGGAAATCGCTGAAGTGTGTGCCTTTTTCAGCGTATGCCTCATTGAACTTATCAACCACAGCACGACGTATAACCTCGCGGCACATATATTCTGACAGAGAAGACGGAGTAAAGAATGCCCCTTCTTTATAGCCGTTGATTTTCTCGAATATAATACCGAGTACAGATGCATTGATAATTGTCTTTGCCTCCTCTTCGTTTGCTTCGTCGGGAAGTGGATTTCCGCTAAAATCGTAGGCATCAAGGAAGAGAAGCAAGTACTTCAGTGTTGACAACTCACCGTTATAACGCCGATGAGAATCATCGTGTATGCGAGTAGAGCGGAACACCTTCATCTTTCCTCCGCGCAGTTCTCTCACCCGGAAGAATTGCACCTCTAAAGGCGACTGCTCGAAGAGACTGCTATTCAGATATGGGATGTCCTCAAAGCGGTCGTTCATCTCGGTAATGCGCTCATCAACAGGATGCGCCAGCACCTGAAAGAAAAGGTCATTAAGTGCATAGTATGAAGATATGCGGTCGGGGGTAAGGAACTTCTTGCATTTCCCTGCATTGAAGCTGAGCAGCTGAGCCTCCAAGAGCTTCAGGAATAAGAGTCGATTCACCCATGTTATCACCAATCCCAAGGCAGCTTCTTCCACATCATCAGCAGCCATGTTGGTATTCTGTTCTTCAAATAGTAATATGGTCTCTTCCAACAACGAGTGTCGTTGTCTGTTTTTGGGCTTGCATCGCTTGATACGGGCGATATTATCTATCATCACCTCTTCCAGGCCCATGATGTACAGCAGCTCATGGTAGAACGCTGAACTCAGCTCGTTGTGGTCATATATAACAGCCTGTTTCAACAAGTGAATCGGTGACAGCAGTTTATAGGCTGATGCGACCTTTCGGCTCCGAGCGATTTGTTCGATGCCCACCTTTGACACGTCTGCCAAGTTAAGATAGGTGTAACGCAATTGGTCGTCAATCTCAGCGATATGCGGGGATATTATCTGCTCATAAATATACTTTGTTCCGCATTTCTCTGCATCAGCCTTTATCACCTTTGCCGCAAAGGATTTCTTAGCGGCAAAGCATTCATAGAACAAGCGTTTGTCAAAGATGAACCATTGAATGCCATCGGTAATAACAAGGCTCTTGATGTCTGTGTTGTGTTCTTTTAACTCCTCACGAATATAGTATAGCACCAATTCATGCATTGCCTTACGGTTAAGATCATCACGCCGTACCATTTCATCCGTATTGTTAGGATGCTTTATTTCAAAGAGAACAATTGGACGGCTGTCTTTTGCTGATACATCGGCATAGATTACCAAGTCAATCGGACTCTTGGTATTGATGGCGTTGCTATTACCGTAAAAGACATTAGACAAGAACTTATTTACCAATGGCACTACAGCTGGCTCATCTTTAGCACTCTCCATCTCTGACAGAAGCGTATTAGTGCAATGTATGAAATGTTCCAGCTCCACTTTGGGGATAGAGGTGGAGCGATTAGCCTTGCTGAGGCTTTGTTGCATGGTAAGTTCGATGGACATGAGAATGGAGTACTAGTTTAAGAATGCCAGCTCCCCTATGCACTCCCTAAGGCTGTCTTCCCAGTAAGGAATGTCAAAGTTGTAGGTTTGTTTGAACTTGGTTTTGTCGAGGACGCTGTAGTGGGGACGCGCAGCAGGTGTGGGGTACTCGGAGGTGTGGAGGGGACGTACCTGGCAGTCGGTGATGCCACCAAGACGATGGATGGCACGAGTGAAATCATACCATGAGCAGACACCCTCGTTGCTGAAGTGATAGGTGCCAGGCACTATGCCGTGGCGGATGGCCGACATGATAGCACTGGCGAGGTCGCGGGCGTATGTGGGGGTGCCAATCTGATCGAAGATTACTCCCAGCTCTTTGCGTTCCCGCCCGAGACGAAGCATGGTCTTGACGAAGTTGTTGCCGAAGCGACTGTAGAGCCACGCTGTGCGGATTATCATACCCGAAGGGTTGTTGACCTTCAGGGCTATCTCGCCAGAGAGCTTGGTACGACCATAGACGCTGTTGGGGCTAGTGGGAAGGTCTTCGGTGTAAGGTGTGTGAGCCGTACCGTCGAACACATAGTCGGTGGAGATTTGAATCATCTGTCCATGTCGGTGTTCCATCGCCAGCGACAGGAAACCGACAGCAATGGCGTTGAGCATATTGGCCTTTTCAGGATCGCTCTCCGCCTTGTCAACGGCAGTATATGCCGCACAGTTGACCAGAATGTCTATCTGATGTGCCTGCACGAATTCTGTCACAGCCTCCTGACTGCAAATGTCCAATACCTGAATGTCAGACCCCTCGGGTGAGATGATGTCAGTGAAGAACCAGTTGTACTCTGGATGCTGCTTGGCTTGAAGCTGCATCTCATTGCCTAACTGACCACAAGCACCTGTGACGAGGATGCTGCCCTCACCCCCCACCCCCCTCTCCGAGGGGAGAGAGGGAGTGGTTACTATTTGAGAATTGGTTTTCATATTTACAGTTCAAGTTCTCCAGCCCTTTCTTTGTTCCAGGCATCGGCGAGGAGGGCGAGGAGTTTGGAGATATGGGTTACAGCTGTCTGGGTTTCCTTGGAGATAGGGCGCTGCTGTAGGCGGAGCATCATGGTGCCGTACATGGCTTCGAAGCAGGTCTCCAACTCTGGTTTCTCATTGTCGGTCTGTTTCTCCTTGGCACGGAGTTCAACTATAAATGGAAGGGCTTGATAGTAGGCTGCCGAGTAGAACGCCTGCTTGGGACTCTGGAGCATGGCCAAATGGAGATCGGTGAGCAACGAGAGTGTTCCCATATTCATCTGGAGATGACCTCGCTCCTGTTTGCCCTCCTGCCGCATCATTATGCAGAGGTTGCCGAGCCACTCGGCCTCGGCTTGCAGTTCGGCATCGCTCCACTGGAAGCGGGCTACATACTCTGTACGCAGGCGGTCAGCATCCAGGTCAAAGGCTCTGAGGGTGTCCTCCAGCTGCCACATATATAATAGGTACTCAGCAATGTTTGTCTGTCTGAGTTCACGAGCAATTTTCACGACTATTCGATACGATAAGATGATTTGACTCTAGCAAGCTCCGCTTGCTTGGGAGTTAAAGGAACTTATGCCGCTTCGCGGCGGAAGTTATGGGAAGTTAAAGGACGAATGATTTGCTGGCTGATATAACCAATAGCAGAAGTATTGTCCTTTCGCTCGACCTTTGGTCGCTTCATACTTGAAGAACTTCCGTGACCGAAGGTCACATAACTTCCTTAACTTCT